>JADJWA010000001.1:1536666-1873333 GCA_016716605.1 Flavobacteriales bacterium | reverse complement strand
TCAGGCAATAGCTCATGAAGGCGGCGGCCTGCTCCACCGCGGCGATGTTGGCGGGGTCGGCCAGGAAGCGCGCGAGCACGTCGGCGGCCTCGGTGAAATGGGAACGTATGCGATCGGCGGTCATCACGGCGAAGATGCGTCATCCCCGCGGACAACCTGCTACCTGCCCGCCTGCTGCCCCAGCACCTGCATGCCTTGCAGCCCTCGATCCAGGAAAGCCTTGTACTCATCGACCGCAGGCGTGTAGCCCACGGGATCGGTAAGCAACTTGCCATCGGGGCTCAACAGCGCATAAAGCGGCTGCGTGGCGCTCTTGAAGTTCTCGGTCTGCAATGTGGCCCACTTGTTCCCCACGGTGAGGATGGGCTTCTTGGTGCCATTGCTGGTCTCGAAGATGAACTGCTCATCCTTTGGCAGC
Organism: Flavobacteriales bacterium; assembly: GCA_016716605.1. Classification (NCBI taxonomy): domain Bacteria; kingdom Pseudomonadati; phylum Bacteroidota; class Flavobacteriia; order Flavobacteriales; species Flavobacteriales bacterium. Next base: position 1,872,915 of record JADJWA010000001.1, on the reverse strand, counting down.
TCGGCTTTCTCGTCCACGTACAGGGAGACCAGGACGTAACGCTCATTGATGGTGCGGTTGATCTCCGCCACGGGCCACACGTAGTCCTCCATCTTGCGGCAATTCGCGCAGCCATGACCGGTGAAGTCAATCAGGAGCGGTTTGCCCGACTTCTTGGCCTCATCCATACCGCTTTCCAGGTCGTGGTAGCAAGTGAGTCCGGCCGGGCATTCAGTGGCGAAGACCCAGCTGTAGCCCGGTGATGGCGAAATGCCGCTGAGCAGGCCAACAGGCGCCCAGGTATGCGACTTATCGTCGTAGCGGAAGCCCATGGCCATATACACGGTGAAGAGGCCGAAGGTGCTGATGAAGAAGATGCGCATGGGCGAATAACCCTTCACGGGGCTGTCGTGCGGGAAGCGGATCCTGCCGAAGAGGTAGAGCACGATGCCGATTCCGCAGATGACCCAGATGGCGAGGAAAAGCTCGTAGGGGATGAGGCCCCACTTCATCACGAGATCGGCCATGCTGAGAAACTTGAAGGCGAGCGCCACCTCCACGAAGCCGAGCACCACCTTCACGCTGTTGAGCCAACTGCCGCTGCGGGGCAGGCTATTCAGCCATCCGGGGAAGAGCGCGAACAAGCCGAAAGGCAATGCGAGCGCGAAGCCGAAACCGCCCATGCCCACGGTGAGCTGCCATGCGCCGCCATCGGCCGTGAGCGCGCCCGCCAGCAAGGAGCCCAGGATCGGGCCCGTACAGCTGAAGGATACGAGCGCGAGCGTGAGCGCCATGAAGAAGGTGCCAATGAGGCCGCCGAATTTGCTGGCGTTGCTATCCATCTTGTTCACCCAGCTGCTGGGCAGGGTGATCTCGAAATAGCCGAAGAAGGAGATGGCGAAGACGATGAAGATGACGAAGAATCCGATGTTGAGCCAGGGGTTGGTGCTGATCTCGTTGAAGATCTCCGGATTCACGCTGCCCAGCAGATGGAAGGGCACGCTGAAGAGCAGGTAGATCAGGAAGATGAAGCCGCCATAAGTGAGAGCGTTCTTCAATCCGGTGGCGCGATCGCTGCTGCTCTTGGTGAAGAAGCTCACCGTGAGCGGGATCATGGGGAATACACAGGGCGTGAGCAGCGCCACGAGTCCGCCGATGAAGCCGAGCATGAAGATCCACAGCAGCGAATTCTTCTCTTCGACCCTTGCGGCCGCATCGCGCACTACGGGGTTCGCGAGATCAACGTTGGGCAGCTTGAGGCCTGCGGCGTCGCTGCGCGTGGCGAGACCGGCGAACTTGGGATCGTTGGGATCAAAGGAGACATCGCCGAGCTCATAGGTGCCCGTGGCAAGGCCGATGATGAAGTACCGCACGATCGGTGGGGTGCAGCGCACATCATTGCAGGCCATGTACTCGAAGTACCCCGTCACCGGTTTCTCCGCATCGCTGGCCGCAATGCGCTGGAGGAAGTTGGCGCCCTGCTTGAACTTCTTCACCGGCACGCCGAAGACCGGATCCATGCCATCGACCACCTCAGGGCCGTCTTCATCGGCTTGGCCCAACGGCTTCACGCCCCCGACCGAATCCAAGACGATGAGGGTTGGCAAAGGCCCCATGTCACCCGCATCCTGCGAATAGATCCACGAACCCTTGGCCACCGTGGCGTGAAATCCGATCTGCCACTCGCCGTTACCGAGCTCCTTCGAGCTCATGGTCCATTGGACGGGATCGAACTCGGCTTCTTCATTCAACTGCGCTGCGACAGGCACTGCCATCATAACAGCAAGCAGCACGAGCACGGATCCGGCAATCGTTCTCATCGTCGCATCGTTTCAACATTCAGCCTGAATGGCACCACCACGGGCGGCAAACAGGTCTTGTCGTTGCACACCATGTACTCCACTTCACCCTCGACCAGGAGCGCACCCGGTCGGGCGGGTTTGATCACCTGCTCAAAGACGGGTGATCCATCGTGGTAGCGCACCAGCATGCCGAAGTTGGGATCGAACATTTCAATCGGCTCCGGTTCCGAGAGCTCACCATGCAGCGTGAACTCGTCGGAAGGCTTGAACCGGATGCTTGTGGCCAAAGGGCCTTCGTCGCTGGGCAAGGCGGTGGCGTAAATGTGCCAGCCATCCTCTACAACGGTGCGCAGCTCGATGTGAACCATTCCACCGCCAGCGGCCGTAGCCGCGAACTTCCATCTCACCGGACTCGATGGTTCGCTCGGGAGGAATGGGCTGAGCAACAGCAGGAGCGTGATCATGCGAGCAGGCGGGCAAAATTAACCGGGGCCACGCACCGTGCGGCACGGCCTTCCGGTCGGATCATAGGGATCCTGCCTTTCTAGCGATCCGTTAATGATTGTTCACGAAGGGAACTCGATGCTCACCACGCGCGACACGGGGATGATCATGCCGTACTTCAGCACGATGTTCTGCTGGTCGTAGGCCCAGATGGTGGTCTCCACGGCCTTCACGCCCTCATCATCCTGGAATACGATACGGCATTTGCCATGCTCGACGTTGCCAAGGCGCGTGGCCCATTCCATTTTCTGTTGGATCTCCTGATGCTCCTCGGCGCTCAAGGTCACGGCTTGGCGCGGGAAGCGGAGCGAGGGGATGCGCTCCTTCGGGATCATGGTATGCTGGGGCATGGCACCTGGGTTTTGGGAAGGGTGAAGTTAGCCGAATCCTTGGCCCGCGCAAGCGCCGGTGGAAATTCAGGCACCCGCTGAAAGCGCGATGCGCAGCACCCGCGTGCTCTGCCCGGTTGCTTGGTGGCCCTCGCCGATCCGGTGGCCCACGAGCCACGCGATCTCGCCGGTTCCGTTCACGAGCACATGCGTTGAATCCTTCTCGGTCATTGGAACCTTGGCGTCGATCAAGATGTCGCTGATGAGCTTGCTGCCCCCCAAGCCGATGGGACGTATGCGGTCTCCCGGGCGCCACGGGCGCAGGATCACGGGATCGATCAGCCGATCGGCATCGAGCACGGCCACCCGCATGGTACCGGGCCATTCCGCTGGCGGGCCATTCTCCACGCGCCAGCTGAATCCATTGGCCAGCCCGTTGGCCGCTTGAAGATCGATCCGCACCCATGAGTTGTGCGGTGGCTCCAACGGCTTCACGATGAGCACCTCGCGATCCACGAGCACCTGCCACTCGCCACTCTCGAAGGTGGCGCCCGTCACGCGTTCCGCGATGGCATCCTGCACCCGGTCAACGAGGTCAGGATGGAAGCCGAGCCCGCGAAGGGTGGAGTACAGGTACATCCAGGTGTGCTCATCGGCTTCCAGCGATGAGAACGGGATGCGCTGAACGGAATCGCGGGTAACCGGCTTCTGGTCGTGGAAGCGATGAATGGCTTCGGCTCCCAATTGCGTGAGATGCCGCAGCAGCCGCGTTGAACGTGCGATGGTGCGCTGCGCTCCAGGCCGGATGGACTCGAGCAGCGGCAGGAGCTCATGGCGGATGCGGTTGCGCTGGTACGGCTCGCTGGAGTTGCTCGAATCCTCTCGCCACTGGATGCCATGCTCACGGGCATAGGCCTCGATGTCGGCACGGTGAACGAGCAGCAGCGGCCGGATGTAGTCGCCCCTCCTCGGGCCCATGGCGCCCCAGCCCCCGCGGCCCGTACCGCGGAGCAGGTTGATGAAGAGGGTCTCCACCACATCGTCTGCATGATGGCCGACGGCACAGCGCATGGCCCCACAAGGGCCCATTATCTCATCGATCCACTTGTACCGGAGCTGGCGCGCGGCCATTTGGGTGGAGACCGGCTCTCCCGCCTTGAGCGCATGGACATCGGCGCGCGCCGAGCGGAACGCGATGCCCTCCTGCTCGCAATGTGCGCGCACGAAGTCCTCATCGCCATCGCTCTCCGCGCCGCGCAGTCCGTGGTTCACATGCAGCACACTGCAGGCGTGGCCCAGCTTGCGCAGCACATGCAGCAGCACCATGCTGTCGATGCCGCCGCTCACCGCTACGAACAAGGGCTCGCGGGGGGCCAACAAGCGCTCTCTCCGGATGAAGCGCCCCACGCAATCGGTCAGGTCAAAGGGCATCGGCGATGCTGTTGAACTTCACCAAGCATTCAAGCCACTCCGCATACGGATCGCATTGCGCCGTGAGCGCGCTTCCAGTGGGGATGGATAGCCTGCCGGTAGCGCTGTTGAAGAGCACCGTGCGAATCACAACGTTCAAGTCTGCCGTGCCGTCCGGGGCGAAGAATCCGAGGCTGCCGCTATAGAGCCCGCGCGCACGCGCTTCATGCGCATCGATCAGCTGCATGGCTCGGATCTTCGGGGCACCGGTCATGCTGGCCGGAGGGAAGGCGGCCTTCACCGCATCGAAGGGCGTGATGCCCGGTGCGCTCCGAGCCTCGACAACGCTCACGAGCTGATGCACCCGTGGATGCGTGCGCACGCCGAAGAGCTCAGGCACCTGCACCGTGCCGGGCACCGCAACGCGAGAGAAATCGTTGCGCATCACATCCACCGCCATCACGTTCTCGCTGCGCTCCTTGGGGTCGTTGGCCAACTCGTCGCGCAAACGGGCATCCTGCTCCGCATCGGCGCCGCGCGGACGCGTGCCCTTCATCGGCTCACCGGTCATGCGATCGCCGTTGAATGCGACGAAGCGCTCCGGCGAGCAGCACAAGGCAAAGCGGTGGCCCAGGCGATAGAAACCGGCGTACGGCGCATCGGTGCGGGCGAGCAGTGCATCGAAGGCATTGAAGGGATCGAAGGAACGATCGATGGCTTCGTGCGCGACGCAGTAATTCACCTCGTAGATGTCGCCGCGCTGGATATGGCCCAGCAGGGCCTGCGCGTGCGAGCGGTGCTCCGCCTCAATCGTTGAAGGCGCCCATTCGATCCCCGGTGGAGCGGCTTGTTCATCAATGCTCACCCGCATCGATTCGGCGAAGGCGAGACCCTCCTCACGGTCCTCCTCATAGGTGGACAGGCAGCATTCGCCATCCATCCACTCGAACACCCAATGCGGCACGAACCAATGGGCCAATGGCCAAGCGATCCCATCATCGAACCTGCTCGCCAGGGCTTCCAGCCGATCCTTGTACCCGTAGGCCAGATGGCCGAACCACCAATCATCCGCTCGGCCTTCGGCATCAAAGCGCGGCTCCTCACCGGCCTCGCGAACGCCTACAGCCAGCACCGCACGCCCGCGGTCGGCAACCCTTCGGTACAGGAAAACGTCATGCCCAGGCAGGGCACCCGGATGGAAGCGGAAATCGGCAGGCAGTGGGATGCGCTCGCGCATGCTTCGTTCGCCGCAGCGCAGCGTGCTGGCGACGGGACCAAGGTATCGGGGCTCCGCTCACCCGATCCGTGCACCATGGGATCGGCCCGCATCCATCAGAGCACCGATCCGCCTACCTTTCCGCTATCATTGAACTGAGCCCATGCGACACCACGCCAGCATCCGATGGGCCACCCTACTGGGAGCCACCGCTGCGAATGTGACCTTGGTGATCGGCCAAGCGCGCATCGTCTTCAACGACAACTCCTGGCTGCGGATCGATAACGGCGCCTGGGTGGTGGTTGAAGAACCCGGCACCGTTGGCGTACAGACCTTGGGCACGGGCGGCAATCTGCGCAGCGAAGGGGAATTCAACCGTTTGCGCTGGCAGATCCGCAACAGCACCGGCGTGTACACCATCCCCTTCACCACGGCCAATGGAGTGAAGATGCCCTTCACCTATGAGGCCCTGGGAGGCGCCTCGAACGAGGCGCAGGCCAGCATCTGCTTCAGCACCTACAACTACGGTGCGATCGCGGGCAACAACTGGGACAACAACACATACCGCCCCAGCGATGTCACGCACATGCACAACTGGTATGTGGGCCCGCCATCGAACAATTCCGACAACGTGGTTGACCGCTTCTGGCTGGTGGACCCTTACGCCGAACCTGCCTTCGCGTATTCCGCGAAGCCGAGCATCCGCTTGGGCTTCACCTACGATCCCGGCGCGGCAACCGGCGATGTGCGCACCGGCAATGCGATCACCGGCGCAACGGCCGTTGGCGCGCAACGCTTCAACCCCGGCCCGCAATGGTGGGGCGATTATTGGCCTTCCGGCACCTTCGCCGCTGGCGCCGTGAACTCGGTGACCGATGTGAATGCCACGCCGGCTGATTTCTTCCGTTCGTGGACACTGAGCAACCTGCTGCAACCCTTGCCGGTTGAGCTCATGCGTTTCGATGCGGACTGCGACGATGGCCGCGTACGCCTCTCGTGGACCACGGCCAGCGAGCACGGCAGCAGCCACTTCGTCATTGAGCGCAGCAGCGATGGCGAATCGTACAGCACCATCGGACAAGTGCAGGCCGCTGGTCAAAGCGCGAACGTGATTGATTACACGTTCCTGGATGAGCGCCCGCTGGGCGTGGCGTACTACCGCCTGCAGCTGGTTGACCTCGACGGCTCGAAGACCGAGAGCCCGACCGCATTCGTGCGTTGCGGCAATGGGTCCACCGCCTTGGTGAATGCATGGGACGGCGACGGCCTCCTGAACCTGTTGATCGCTTCGCAAAAGGACCAACCGGCGTCGTTGCGGGTGACGGACGCGGCGGGCAAGCTCGTGGCGGAGCAGCGGAGCATCGGCCTCATCGAAGGCATGAATGAGATCGCCCTGCCGCACGATGCCGCCGTGGGCCTGTACACGGTGAGCGTGTTGGCCGGTGACGCGCTGCTGACCCGGAAGGTGCTGCTAGGCCACCGGTGACCTTACGAACGGCCCGATCAGCGCGAAGGCCAACAGCATGGCGCAGAGCAGCATTGCAGCACGACCGATCAGATCGCCGTGGCGCACGAAGAAGGTGATCTCGGAATTGGGATGCACCAGAGCGCGGAAAGCGGCGGGCACCCACCAGTCCGTTGCGTGCGCGATGCGGCCTCGTTCATCGACGATGCAGGAGATGCCGGTGTTCGCTGAACGCACGATGGTGCGGCGCGTCTCAATCGCGCGGAGCGAAGAAAAGGCCAAGTGCTGCTTGTAGCCCGGTGAGGTGCCCCACCAGCCGTCGTTGGTCATCACGGCGATCAACTCACCGCCATTGAGCACGTGCGCCGCGATGTGCTCTCCGAAGACCGATTCATAGCAGATAGCCGGAACAACGGCGAGGCCGGACGACGCATCGCGCAACACGCTGCGTTCCTCCTGCTGGCCCAGGCTGCCGGTGGTGCCGCCGAGATCCAGCGCGAAATCGCCCAGCGGGCCGAGCACCTCCTCAAAGGGCATCAGTTCCACGCCGGCCACGAGCTTGCTCTTGTGGTAGCTCTCGATCGCGCCTTGCGCCGGCATCCATAGTGCTGCGTTGTATGCTGCATACCAGTAGTTGCTGCCGCGAATAGGCCTCGCGGTGCCCGGCCGCTCATCCCGCGGCGCGAACCACCGATCGCTGCTCATGCCCACGAGCATGGCCGCTTGCGGGTGCGCACGCTGGAACGCCTGGATGCGCCGCACGCTGCGCGAGCCTTCGAGATCATTCTCCCAGAGCCCGTTGAATTCGATGCCCTGATCCGTGAAGTGCATCGTGGCGTTCTCCTGCAAAGCTGTTTCGGGGAACACCACCAAACGCGTCTTCTCGGTGATGCGCTCTTCCGCTTGCGCGAGCATCTGATCCAATTGCTCCAGCGGATCCACTCCACCGAACTTCTCCTTGTAGGGGTCGATGTTGGGCTGCACCACCACGACCTCAATGCCGCCGCCCTCGTGGAACGGGATGCGCACGAACTCCAGCCAGCGCGAGACACCGATCGGAACGGCGCTCAGCAAGATCACGGCAGAACCTAAGCGCACGGCTTGCCGCCGCATGGTCGCCCATCGCGCAATGGCGGCGTCCAGCGCCAAGCACACGGCCCAGACCCACAGCGTTCCGCCGAAGACTCCCGTGTACTCGTACCACTGGACGAGCGCCGGCCAGTTCCCGAAAGCATTGCCGATGGAGAGCCAGGGCCACTGCAGGTCCCAACCGTGGTGCAGACGCTCATAGGTGAGCCAGGCCAATACAAGCATGAGCCTGCCCCAAGCCGCGCCGAGCCGTCGCTTCACCACACGGCTCAACCACCACGGAATGCCCATCAGCAGCGTGTTGCCCACCACCGGGATGCCGACGCTGATCAGCTTGGTGGCCATCGGCTCGCTCACCAGATAGAACCAGTAGGTCGTGAGCGCATTCCACAGGAAGAGGCCGGGCAGCACATACGGATAGAATGCGTGCTTGCGGTCCGAAGTGCGGGCATCGTGCAATCGCTCAGCGTGAAGCATGGGCAGCCACGCCACGAAGACCAGCGGCGCCCAACCGCCGATGGCAGGCCAGGCCAAGGCCATGATCACGCCGCTCAGCGCGGATCGAAGGAGGACCTTCGATCGTGTCGGCGGCATCGGGATTCCCAGCACGCGTGGCGGCTCACGTAAGGTCGTCCGCATCGCTCTGGAAACGGAACCCGAGCCGCTTGCCGGTGCTGATGGTCAGGTTGGCGTTGAGCTCGTTCATCTCGCTCACTGTGACCTGGTTCATATGGTCGTAGGGCGGCGCGAGCAGGTCGAATTCGAGCACATACAGCACCACGGACAGCAGCACATTCTTCAGGCGCTTGCGGTCGAGGTCATTTGCGGCGAGGTCATCGTACAGGAAACCCAGCTGGCGCTTGCCCTGCACGAAGAACTTCCTGTCACGATTGAGGAAGAGCCGTGCCACCAGGTAGCCCATGTCGCGCTCCCGGTTGTAACGGAAGGAATCGCTGAGGAAGTTGTACATGTTCACCACGCCGAAGTACCCGCGAAGCTCGTCCTCCTCGAGATAGCTGGTCTTCCAAAGGCTGTGGCTCTGGTCGAGCTTGAAGACGTTGGTGTGCATGTGGAAGATGATCACATCGCCGGCTACGCGAAGTTCACACGCGTGCGCTCCCTTGTCGGTGCAAGAGACGATGAGCCGCTCATCATGCGCCTTCACAATCGGCTCGAATTCCGTTGCGATCTCCTGAAGAAGCTCCTTAATCATCTCGAAGAGCTCCATGGTGCTCTGGTACACGTCCTGCTTCATGCACGACTTCGACCGCAGCAATCCCAGGATCAGCTCACACGCATCGGAGGTCGGCTTCCGCTGGCTCATGTCAGTAAGCTCTGGCGAAGATGACCCGACGGGCGCTCGGCGCGCCGGTGACCACGCAACGGCCCGGAGCGGCATCGGCATCGAGCGGGATGCAACGGATAGTGGCCTTGGTCTCCTCCTTCACGCGGGCTTCTGTCTCGGGTGTGCCATCCCAATGCGCGAGCAGGAATCCGCCCTTCTCGATCTCAACCTTGAACTCTTCGTAGGTATTCACCGCACGCGTGCCAGCCTCGCGCATGGCCAGCGCCTTCTGGAAGAGGTTATCCTGGATGTGGCCGAGCAGGTGCTCCACCTTGTCCGCCAGGTCAGTGATCTGCATCACCTGCTTCTCCAGCGTGTCGCGTCGCGCCACCTCTACCGTGCCGTTCTCCATGTCGCGCGGCCCAATGGCGATGCGGACCGGATACCCCTTGAACTCGTACTCAGCGAACTTCCAGCCTGGCTTCTTGGTGTCGTCGTCGTCGAATTTCACCGTGATGCCCTTGGCGCGCAACGCGCTGATGGCCGGGCCCGCGTACCCCTTCAGCGCCGCCATCTGCTCCGCGTTCTTCGCGATGGGCACGATGGCTACTTGGACCGGGGCCAACTTCGGCGGAAGAACCAGGCCGTGGTCGTCGCTGTGGGTCATGACCAGTGCGCCCATCAGCCTGGTGCTCACGCCCCAGCTGGTGGCCCACACGTGCTCCTGTCTGTTCTCCTTATTGGTGAAGAGCACATCGAAGGCCTTGGCGAAATTCTGCCCGAGGAAGTGCGAAGTGCCCGCCTGCAGCGCCTTGCCATCCTGCATCATCGCTTCGATGCAATAGGTCTCTTCAGCTCCTGCGAAGCGCTCACTGGCGGTCTTGATGCCCTTGATCACCGGGATGGCCAGCCATTCCTCTGCGAAGCGCCGGTACACTTCGAGCATGCGCTCGGTCTCTTCCACCGCCTCGGCCTTCGTCGCGTGGGCCGTGTGGCCTTCCTGCCAGAGGAACTCGGCCGTGCGCAGGAACAGGCGCGTGCGCATCTCCCACCGAACCACGTTCGCCCACTGGTTGATCAGCAGTGGGAGGTCGCGGTAGCTCTTGATCCAGCCCCGGTAGGAGTTCCAGATGATGGTCTCACTCGTAGGGCGGATGATGAGCTCCTCCTCCAGCTTCGCCTCAGGGTCCACCACCAAACCAAGCTCGGGGTGGCTCTTCAGCCGGTAATGGGTCACCACGGCGCATTCCTTGGCGAAGCCTTCGATATGGCTGGCCTCCTTGGCGAGGTAACTCTTCGGGATGAAGAGCGGGAAATAGGCATTCACGTGCCCCGTGGCCTTGAACATTTCGTCCAGGGCGCGCTGCATCTTCTCCCAGATGGCGTAGCCGTGGGGCTTGATCACCATGCAACCGCGCACATCGCTGTGCTCGGCCAGATCGGCCTTCAGCACCAGGTCATTGTACCATTGCGCGTAATCGTCGGCGCGCTTCGTCAAGAGATCGGCCATCGGCTGAACCCGGTACTATTTTTGTTCCTACCGGACGCGCCGAAAGTACGTATCACAACTTCGGCGCACCGGGCAGTCGGTCTCACCAACCTCCAGGGAACCATGGCCACACGAAGCATCCATCCGATCCTGTTCGCGCTTGCATTGATCCTTGGGTCGTGCGGCGCAACGCAACCCTTGGTGCAGTTCGACGACGACGTGTACTACATGCCCTCGCAGGCCAAGGCGGCACCGGTCAGGCCCGTTGAGGAACAACAGGCCCACCAGGCTCCTGCGGAGAGCGAAACGAACGACGATTACTACGACCCGGCCGCATCACGCGAATCGGGTGCCCAGCGCGGCTACTACGATATGGCATACAACGATCCGCATTTCTACAACTACGGGCGATTCGGATTCGGAATGGGCTGGCAGAACGGATGGAACGGACCGGGCTGGGGCATGGGCATGGGCTGGGGCAACGGAGGTTGGAACAATGGCTGGGGGAATGCCGGCTGGGGCATGAATGACCCGTGGAACCAACCATGGGGCTGGAACTCCTGGAACCAGCCTTGGGGTTGGAACGATCCCTGGGGCTACCAGAACGGCTGGGGCAACAGCATGAACGGATGGGGCTGGGACATGAGCGGCTATTCCGGCTGGGGCTATAACGGATGGAACTACTACGGGTACGGCTCTTATTGGGGCCCGTACGGACCGTGCCGCACCTGTTATGTGCCAATCGTGATTGGCAGTGGTAACGGCACCTACGTGGGCCATCGCTCTCCCGCCAACCGTTCGAGCAGCGCAGGCACTGGAAATTTGGGCCCGCGCATGACCCGCAACCCGGTGAGCCTTGCGCCGCGGCCTTTGCGCAACGAGCCGAACCGGGGCTTCGCCGAACCGGGAAAACCTGTGCTTCGGCCCGTGTCACCTGTAACGACACCTGGCCAGCCGCGCGAGCCTCGGCCGATCGATCGTGCGATTGAGCGCCGTCCGGCCACTGCGCCTTCTCGTGAGCGCCAGCCGATGCGTACCGTCGACCCGCCCATGGAACGCGGTGCTCCCGCGCCCTCGCGCGATGGAGGCGGATCATCACCCTCACGGCACCGCTCGCGATGAAGCGGCACGCTCGCCCTTGGGCCGCGATCACACTGCAGGCCCTGACGCTGGTCCCGAGCTTGGTTTCGGCGCAAAGTGAAGAGGATGCGCTGCGAACGGCAGCTCAACACCCCGGTGGCACCGCGCGGAGCAATGCGCTGGGCAATGCGTTCGGCGCGGTGGGTGCCGACCCGGTCTCGATAAGCATCAATCCGGCCGGGTTTGCGCTTTATCGCAGCACCAGCCTCTCGTTAAGCCTGGGGTTGGGCGTGGTCAACGATCGGAGCCTGCATTATGGTAGCACCACCAACGCCACGGATGCCCGAGTGAGCATCCCAAACCTGGCCTTCGTGATGCGCGGCACGCCCAAGGAGCAGGGCTGGTTCAAGGGCGGCACCTACGGCGTGGTGTATGACCGCATCGCCACCCACCACGTGCGCACCGATGCACTGGCGGAGCGCGTGCCCGGCACCATGCTCACCCAGTTCGTGAACCAAGCCAACGGAACGCCTTCGTATGCGATCTACGACGCCTTCCCATTCGGCGCCGCGCTGGCGTGGGACCTCTTCGCCATCGACACCGTCCCGGGCGACACGCTCAACTATTTCAGCGGGGTCCCTGCCGATGGCTTCACCCGGCAGCGGGATCTGATCGAGTCGAGCGGGGCCACCACGCGCACAGGCTTCTTCTACGCCGCCAACTTCGATGACCGCATCTATCTCGGGGCATCCATGAACATCATCGGGCACCGCTACCGGCGCACGCTGACGCACACGGAATACAGCCTCGAACCGAACAACGAGATCGAGCAAGTCGAATTCCAAGAGCGATTGATCACGCGGGCCAGCGGAGTGGAACTCTCCATCGGTGCGCTGTTCCGCGTGACCGAGCGGCTGCGTGCCGGTGCCGCGTTCCACGGTCCGCAATGGCTCTCGCTCAATGATGCCTACACCACCACTATGCGGGCTGGTTACGCCAGCGTGGGGGCACGGGGCGATTTCGATCAGGAGGCCGAATCGCCAGACGGTAGTTTCGCATACCGGCTCACCGCACCTTGGCGCGCTGTGGTGAGTGCCGCATACGTAGCCGGAGCGAATGGCCTGGTGAGCATCGATTACGAGTATGCCGATGCCGCGAACATGCGGTACCGCCGCTCGGCCACCCTCGAGGATCCCTATGACTTCGAGTCAGAGAACCTTGCTATCCGCAGCCGATTCGTGCCGCAGCACAGCGTGCGCGTGGGCACGGAATGGCGCTTCTCCAATTGGTACGGCCGCGCTGGCTGGGGCTTCGTATCCGATCCTTATCGCGCAGGCGACATCCTTCGCGGACAAGGGCAACGCAACTACGCAGCCGGCATCGGGTACCGTGGCCAGCACGTGACCCTCGATTTCAGCGCGAACTACGCCGTGCAGGGCGTGCGCTATCATGCGTACGACCCCGAACTGGTGGATGCAGTGGTGATCGATCGCGGGCGATTCGGTGCGATGGTAACGATCGGCCTCCGGCCCTGAACAACGAAGGCCCTTGGCGGGCCTTCGTCTCGATTCGGTCGTAAACGGCTTACTCGGCGCCGTTCACGCGGTCCACCACGTACTCATCAACGAGGATGCGGCCGCAATGCTCGCATACAATCACCTTCTTGTGGCTGCCGATGTCGAGGTGTCGCTGGGGCGGGATGGCGTTGAAGCAGCCACCGCAGCTGCCGCGCTCGATAGGCACCACGGCTAGTCCGTTGCGGGTATTGCTCCGCACCCGGTGGTAGGCGCTCAATAGGCGCTCCTCGATGTTCTTGCTGGCAGCGGCGCTCTTCTTGGCGAGCTCCTTCTCCTCCTTCTCCGTCTCGGCGATGATCTCGTCCAGCTCCTTCTTCTTCACCTCAAGATCCTTGCGGCGCTCGTCGTGCTTGGCCTTGCTCTCATCCACCACGCCTTTCTTGGCATCGATCTGCGCCTTGAATTCCTTGATGCGCTTCTCGGCCAACTGGATCTCCAGGTTCTGGAACTCGATCTCCTTGGTGAGCGAGTCGTACTCTCGGTTGTTGCGCACCTTGGCTTGCTGGCCCTCGTACTTCTTGATCTGCGACTTGGCGTCCTTGATCTGGTTCTGCTTCTCGGCCACTTGGTTCTCAATCTCCATGAGCTCGTCCTGCAGCTTCTTCAGGCGCGTCTCCAGGCCTGTCACCTCATCCTCCAGATCCTGCACCTCAAGCGGCAGTTCGCCGCGCTGGGTCTTGATCCGATCCACCTGAGAGTCGATGGTCTGCAAACGGTACAGTTCCACGAGCTTCTCGGCAATGGTGAGTTCGGCCTTGCCGAGCACAGGGGCTTTCTTGGCCTCCTTCTCCTTTGCCGGGGCCTTCACGTCGCTCTTCGCCATGTCAATAATGATGTATGGGGTCCGTGACGGTTTCCGTCAAACGGACGGCAAATGTAGGGAAATGTTCCCCTAACCGGCGTTGGATCAGGTGCATGGTGAATTGCTCGCTGCCGTAATGCCCGATGTCGGCTAATAGCAGCTTCCCATCGGATTCGAAGAACTCGTGGTACTTCACGTCGCCGGTGAGGTAGGCATCTGCACCAGCGGCCTTGGCGGCGTCAATAAGGAATGCCCCTGAGCCCCCGCAAAGGGCCACCCGGCGGATAGGCCCGCCGAGCAATCGGGTGTGCCGGATGGCCTGCAGGCCGAATACCTGCTTCAGCTTGGCCAGGAAGGTGGTCTCGGTCATGGGCGCCTCCCATTCACCCAAGAGGCCACTGCCGATGCCAGCGTGGGCGTTCAAGATCGGATAGAGATCGTAGGCCACCTCTTCATAAGGGTGCGCGGCCACCATGGCACCAAGGATGGCCTGTTCGCGCGGGGCATGATAGATGAACTCGAGCCGGAATTCGGCATCGCTGCTGCGCACGCCATGCGTGCCTGAGAAGGGGTTGGTCCCGGGCCCGGGCCGGAAGGTGCCCATGCCGCCGGCGGTGAAGCTGCACTCGTCGTAGTTGCCGATATGCCCGCCTCCAGCCTCGAAAACGGCGTTGCGCACGGCCTCGGCATGCTCCAAGGGCGCGAAGACCACCAGCTTGCGCAGCTGGCTCGGCTTCGGGGAGAGGGTGCGCACGGGCTTCAGGCCGAGTCGCTCGGCGATCTCGCCGTTCACGCCGTCGATCACATTGTCCAAGTTCGTATGGATGGCGTAGAGAGCGATGCCGTGCTTGATGGCCGCAAGCACCGTCCGTTCCACATGGCCTTTGCCGGAGAGGCTCTTCAGCCCGCGGAAGATCACCGGGTGGTGGCTGATGATGAGGCCGCAGCCCTTGGCCACGGCTTCCTCTACAACGGCCTCGGTGCAATCGAGGCAGACGAGCGACGAATCGACCTCCGCCTCGGGGTCGCCCACCTGCAGCCCGCTGTTGTCGTAGTCCTCTTGAAGCGATCGGGGCGACCAAGCTTCGAGCGGGGCGATGATGTCCTTGATCTTCATCTTTGACGCTTCGCGCATTTCGCGCGGGTTCGCGGCAAGGTAACCATGGCCATTCCACGCATCGTGCTCGCTCCTTTGGCCTGGCTGTACGGCGCCGCGCTCAGGGTGCGCCATGCCCTCTATGATGCCGGCTTGCTGAACTCCATCCGGCCAGCGGTTCCCACCATCGCCATCGGCAACCTGGCCTTGGGCGGTACGGGCAAAACGCCGATGCTCGAACTCTTGCTGCGCGTGCTGCATGGCACTATGCCCATTGCCACGCTGAGCCGCGGCTACGGCCGCGATGGCAGCGACATCCATGAGGTGCAGGCCACGGATGCCGCCGAGCGCAGCGGCGATGAGCCAGTGCAGGTGAAGCGCAAGTTCCCTGAAGCACGCGTGTACGTGGGCGCGGACCGATTGGCGGCCATTCAACGCATCCAGCGCGATGCGCCCCAGGTGCAAGCCGTGGTGCTCGACGATGCCTTGCAGCACCGCCGTTTGGATGCCGGCCTCAATATCCTGCTCACCACTTGCCAGCGACCATGGTGCGATGATGCGCTGTTGCCGGCTGGACGATTGCGTGATCTGCCTTCGCGCCGCAAATCCGCCCAAGTGGTGGTGGTGACGAAGTGCCCTGCCTTGCCCTCGGTGCAAGAGCGCAAGCGGTGGCGCGAGCGCTTGCAGCTGAGCGATGGACAGGAGCTGTTCTTTGCGGGAATAGAATACGACGAGCCCGAGCCGTCCGAAGCAGTGCGTCAGGCCCAGAAGGCAGGAGCAATAGGCAAGGCCTCTACACATGACCCCGGCCCGTTGCCGACTGCCCCTGCCTCCTGCCTCCTCTTCACCGGCATCGCCGATCCGCAACCGCTGCTCGACCATCTCCGCAAGACCGCCACGGTGGAGCATTTGGCGTTCCCGGACCACCATGCTTTCACACGCGCGGACCTGGAACGCATCGCGCAGCGCTACGCTACTTTCGCGCCCGGCCCGAAATCGCTGGTCACCACGGAAAAGGACGCCGCCCGGCTGGGTTCGCTGAAAGGCACTCCGCTCGAAGGCCTTCCACTGGCGACCATCGGCATGCGGGCCGTCCTCTTGAATGAACCGGAACGATTCGCCGAACTCATCCGCCGCCATGCTGGACCGCATCAAGCGCATCGCTGATCACCTGAAGAAGGCCACGAATGGCTTCGTACCCGAAACGGGCATCATACTCGGCACCGGCCTCAGCGGACTGGGCAAGGAAATCGAAGTGAAGTTCGCGATCCCGTACACCGAGATCCCTGAGTTTCCGGTGAGCACGGTGCAGGGCCATCCCGGGCGATTGCTCTTCGGCCACCTTGGAGGCAAGGCCGTGGTGGCCATGCAGGGACGCTTCCATTTCTACGAAGGCTGGTCGATGGACGAAGTGATCCTGCCCGTTCGCGCCTTCAAGTTCCTCGGGATCCAGCGCCTCTTCGTGAGCAACGCGTGCGGCGGGGTGAATCCGGCCTTCGAGGTGGGCGACCTGATGATCCTGAACGATCACATCTGCCTGTTCCCGAACCCGCTCATCGGCAAGCACGCCGATGATCTCGGCCCGCGATTCCCGGACATGAGCGAGCCGTACGACCACGCCATGATCGCCAAGGCGAAGGGGATCGCGGCCCTTGCTTCGATCAAGGTCCAGGAAGGCTGCTACGTGGGCTTGACCGGTCCGACGCTGGAGACGCCCGCCGAGTACCACTATGTGCGCGTGATCGGCGGCGATGCCGTGGGCATGAGCACGGTGCCCGAGGTGATCGCCGCGCGGCAAATGGGCATCCCCTGCTTCGCCATGAGCGTGATCACCGACATGGGCGTGAAGGGGCGCATCGAGAAGACCACGCACGAGATGGTGCAGCGCGTGGCAGAAGCTGCTGAGCCGAAGCTCACGCACATCATGAAGGAATTGATCGCCAGCTGCTGAGATGAGCACGAAGAAGGAAGCGGTTACCCGAACAGGCGCGCGCCATTGGAGCGAGAAGTACGACCTGGTGGTGGGCCTGGAGGTGCATGCACAGCTCATCACCGAGAGCAAGGCTTACAGCAGCGACCCCAACGCCTACGGAGACCACCCGAACACCAACGTGAGCGTGGTGACCCTGGGCCACCCCGGCACCCTGCCCGTGGCCAACAAGAAGGTGGTGGAGCTAGCCGTGCGCATGGGCCTGGCCACGCATTGCACCATCGCGCCGTGGATGCACTACGCGCGCAAGAATTACTTCTACCCGGATCTGCCCAAGGGCTACCAGATCACGCAGGACCAAACACCGATCTGCACGAAGGGGCATGTCCTCATTCCCTTTGAAGGCGGCGAGAAGCGAATCGGCATCACGCGCATCCACATGGAGGAGGATGCCGGCAAGAGCATCCACGACGTGGATCCCTTCAACACGCTGGTCGATCTGAACCGTGCGGGCGTGCCGCTGATCGAGATCGTGAGCGAGCCCGACATCCGCAGCGGCCAAGAGGCGTACGACTATCTCACCGAGATCCGCCGCTTAGTGCGCTACCTCGACATCTGCGATGGCAACATGGAAGAGGGCAGCCTGCGCTGCGATGCGAACATCAGCCTGCGACCGATCGGCCAGGAGGAACTCGGAACGCGTTGCGAGGTGAAGAACATGAACAGCTTCCGCAACGTGATGCGCGCCATCGAATACGAAGCGCAGCGCCAGAGCGAGGTGCTAGAGGCGGGCGGCGTGATCCACATGGAGACGCGCACCTTCGATGCCCCCAAAGGCATCACCATCGGCATGCGCAGCAAAGAGCTCGCGCACGATTACCGGTACTTCCCGGAACCCGACCTGCAACCCATCACCGTGAGCGAGGGCATGAAGGAGGCCCTCCGCGCGGCCATGCCGCCCCTGCCGCGCGAGCTGCGCGAGAAGTACACGACGAAGCTCGGATTGAGCGACTACGATGCGGGGATCCTCACCGACGACAAGGGCACCGCGCTCTACTACGAAGCGGTGATCGCGCGCACGGGCAATTTCAAAGGTGCCGCCAACTGGGTGATGGGCGATGTGCGCGGCTGGGTGAACGAGCGCGGCCTCGACATCGCGCAATTCCCTATCAACGCAGAACGGCTCGCTGGCCTCATCGCACTGATCGACTCCGGCAAGGTGAGCCACTCCATAGCCAGCCAGAAGCTCTTCCCGCTGATGATCGAGGATGCAGGCAGTTCGGCGGAGGATCTGGCCACGAAGCACGACCTGGTGCAGGATTCGAAGGATGATGTGATCGCTGGGCTCACGCGTGAGGTGATGGCCAAATACCCGGAGAAGGTAGCCGCTTACCGCAGCGGTCAAAAAGGGCTGCTGGGCCTCTTCATGGGCGAAGTGATGAAGGGCACCAAAGGCAAAGCCGATCCCAAGCGCGCCAATGAAGTGGTGCGCCAACTGCTCGAACAGGAAAACGAATGAAGATGAACCGCACCTTGATCGCCGCAGCCGCGGCATCCGTCCTTGCAGGTTGCACCGAAAGGAGCGGCGACGGCCGCCGCATCTCCCTGAGCGTGGAAGGCGCCGGCAACCAGATGGCCTATTTCGACCGCTTCGAGAACAGCCGCCCGTACCACGTGGACTCGGTGAGGCTTGACAGCGATGGTAAGGGGACACTGGTGGTTCCACAGCTGCCGCTCGACTTCTACCGCATCACCGTGGGCAATGAGCAATTGATCGTGGTGCTCGACAGCGCCGAGGAATTGAGCATCGATGCGCAAGGCGGCTTGTTCTCTGCGCCGCGCGGCCTGAGCGGATCGAAGCACACCGAAGCCATGCGGCGCTTCCAGGCCGAATCGCAAGGCTATGAGGCCAAGGTGGCCGGCTTGCGCGCAGCCTTGGCGCAGGACCCCTCGAACACGGCCAACCTCGATGAGCTCAACGCATCGAACGCCGCCTACTACGAGCGCTGCCTGCAGTTCGTGCGCGAGAACAAGGGATCACCGCTAGCTATCAGCGTGCTGGGCCGGCTGAACATGCAGCAGGAATTCGAGCTCTTCAAGGAGGTGCGCGATGAGCTGCGCAAGACCATGCCCCAGAGCGGGTATTTCAAGAGCTTCCGGGAGCAGGTTGATCGCTATGAGCAGGAGATGATCATGGTCAAGGCGCAGGAGGAAGAGATGAAGCGCCTGGCCAACCTGCTACCCATTGGGAGCCCGGCCCCGGAGATCCAGCAGAATACACCCGAGGGCGGCACCTTCGCCCTGAGCCAACTGCGCGGGAAGGTGGTGCTGATCGATTTCTGGGCCAGCTGGTGCCGGCCGTGCCGGATCGAGAACCCCAACGTGAAGCGCGTGTATGAACGCTTCCATAAGAAAGGCTTTGAGATCCTCGGCGTCTCCCTCGACAAGGACCATACGGCCTGGGTTGAGGCCATCAAGGCCGATGGCCTACCTTGGAAGCACATCAGCGACCTGCAATTCTGGAATAACGCGGCAGCGCAGGAGTATGGCGTGAGCGGCATTCCATACACCGTGCTGGTGGACCGGGAGGGCATGGTGATCGAGAAGGGGCTTCGGTCCGAGGCTTTGGAGGCTAAGCTGGAAGCGCTTCTCGGTGGTTGATATGGACCGCTTGCGACTTTGGTGGGCGCGTCTATATTTGCCGCCCCAATCGGAAAACGGACCACGACCATGCTGATCATCCCGGTCAAGGAAGGCGAGAGCATCGACAAGGCGCTCAAGAAGTTCAAGAAGAAGTTCGAGCGCACCGGCACTATGCGCAAGCTGCGCAAGCGCCAGAGCTTCACCAAGCCGTCCGTTGCGCGTCGCAAGGAGATCATCCGCGCTGCGTACAAGCTGAAGATTCAGACCGAGCAGGAATAGTATCCTGCTTCACCTTTCGAAGGCGGGAGTGCTGCGGTGCTCCCGCCTTCGCCTTTTCGAGCGCTTACCTTTCGCGTGCGCCCATGCTGATCGATCGATACCTCGAGCACCTCGCCCATGAACGAAGGGCGAGCCCTCATACGGTTGCCGCTTACCGCTCGGACCTGGAGGCGCTCGGAGCCTATTTGCGCGAGAGCGGCACCCAAGCCTTGGAGCATGCGGACGACCAGCAACTGCGCTATTGGGTGATGCAACGCATCGAGGCCGGCGAATCGGCGCGGACGATGGGCCGGCGGCTGAGCGCGGTGCGGGGCTTTTTCCGTTTCGCGCGTGAGGTGGGCGCCGTGGCCACCGACCCCACGGACCTGATCGATGCGCCCAAACAGCCCAAACGCCTGCCCGAGTTCATCGCGGAGTACAGCATGGCTGAAGCGTTCCGCACCGAGGCTTCGGATGATCCGAAGCGCGCAGCCGAAGACCTGGTGCTCGATTTGTTCTATTGCACGGGCATGCGACTCGCAGAACTGCTGAACCTGACGGACCATGACTTCGATCCCGGAGCATGCACGCTGCGGCTCCTGGGCAAGCGCAGCAAGGTGCGCATCGTACCGATCCCAGAGGCCCTTGCGGCGCGCTTGGTCAAGCACCGGGCCGTGCAACCGAGCGGCCCAATGGGAACGCCATTGCTGCTGCAGCCCGACGGCAAGCCCTTTTCGCGCAGCGGGGTGCAGCGCTTGGTTAAGCGCAGGCTCGGCGAAGTGACCACCCAGGGCAAGCGCAGCCCGCACGTGCTCCGCCACACCTTTGCCACGCATATGCTCAACCGAGGCGCCGACCTCAACGCCGTGAAGGAGATCCTGGGGCATGCCAGCTTGGCGGCCACGCAGGTTTATACCCACAACACCGCAGAGAAACTCAAAAAGGCCCACGCCCAGGCGCATCCGCGTGGAGGGCGGCGGGCCGCGAACCGCAAACCGAAGCAGGCATAATGAAGCTCAACGTGCAATCCATCCATTTCGACGCTGACGTCAAGCTCATCGACTTCATCCGCGAGAAGCTCCTGAAGCTCACCCAGTTCACCGACGGCATCCATTCGGCCGACGTGTTCCTCCGCTTGGACCACGATGGCGAGGAGCGCGAGAACAAAGTGGTGGAGATCCGCCTTGCGGTCCCGGGCAACGACCTGTTCGCCAAGCGCCAGGGCCGCTCGTTCGAGGAGGCCGCCACCGACGCCTCCGAGGCCCTGCGCAGCCAGATCATGCGCTCACGCGACCGTGCCTGACAGCGGCCCGATGGGGACCCTAGGCGCGCGGCGCATCATGGCCCGTGCCAAAAGCGTCGGAATCGTTTGGGAGCGAACGGTTCTTTTCTACATTTGCCCGCCCAAATCGGAGCCTATCGGCTCTGAGGCGGGTAGGAACCGTTCTTTTCCTTGTTGTACAGGCCAATGTAGCTCAGCTGGTAGAGCAGCTGATTTGTAATCAGCAGGTCGGGGGTTCGAATCCGTCCATTGGCTCCGTGATGCCGAACAGGGGAGATACCCAAGTGGCCAACGGGGGCAGACTGTAAATCTGCTGCTTCACAGCTTCGTAGGTTCGAATCCTGCTCTCCCCACCACTTCACACGGAGCCTTAGGCGTCGCTTCCAGGCGCCGAATGGAGCGAACCCCAATCTGAAGAAGGCGCATGCGGGAGTAGCTCAGTTGGTAGAGCATCAGCCTTCCAAGCTGAATGTCGCGGGTTCGAATCTCGTCTCCCGCTCCACCACGGACAAGGAAGTCAGGCCTTTGTAGCTCAGGGGTAGAGCACTTCCTTGGTAAGGAAGAGGTCACGGGTTCAATTCCCGTCAAAGGCTCCAGCAGCGAACAGCAGAGCAGCATCACAAAACCCCTCGCAAGAGGGCGGCCGGTACAGCAGAACGTAAGGACCGAACTGATCACGAACACCACAAGACCGAACGACCATGGCAAAGGAGACTTTCAAACGGGACAAGCCCCACGTCAACATCGGCACCATCGGCCACGTTGACCACGGTAAGACCACCCTTACCGCAGCGATCACCACCGTGCTGGCCTCCAAGGGCCTAAGCGAGGTGCGCAGCTTCGATTCCATCGACAACGCACCCGAGGAGAAGGAGCGCGGCATCACCATCAACACCGCGCACGTGGAGTACCAGACTGCCAACCGGCACTACGCCCACGTGGATTGCCCCGGCCACGCTGACTATGTGAAGAACATGGTGACCGGTGCCGCGCAGATGGACGGCGCCATCCTGGTGGTGGCCGCTACTGACGGCCCCATGCCCCAGACCCGCGAGCACATCCTGCTCGGACGTCAGGTGGGCGTGCCCAGGATCGTGGTTTTCATGAACAAGGTGGACATGGTGGACGACCCCGAGCTGCTCGACCTCGTGGAAATGGAGATCCGCGAGCTGCTCACCTTCTACCAGTACGACGGCACCAACACCCCGGTGATCCGCGGCAGCGCGCTGGGCGGCCTTAACGGCGAACCCAAGTGGGTGGATACCGTGATGGCCCTGATGGACGCCGTGGACAGCTGGATTCCCGTGCCCCCGCGCGAGACCGAGAAGCCCTTCCTCATGAGCGTGGAGGACGTGTTCTCGATCACCGGCCGCGGAACGGTGGCCACTGGCCGTATCGAGGCTGGCGTGGTGAAGGTGGGCGACAACGTGGAGATCATCGGCATGCAGGAGCAGAAGATGACCAGCACCTGCACCGGCGTCGAGATGTTCCGCAAGCTGCTCGATCGCGGCGAAGCAGGCGACAACTGCGGCCTGCTGCTGCGCGGCATCGAGAAGAACGACATCCGCCGCGGCATGGTGATCGCCGCCCCTGGCAGCATCACCCCGCACACGGAGTTCAAGGCGGAGATCTACGTGCTCAAGAAAGAGGAAGGCGGCCGCCACACCCCCTTCCACAACAAGTATCGCCCGCAGTTCTACTTCCGCACCACGGATGTGACCGGCGAGATCACCATGGAGGCCGGCCGCGAGATGATCATGCCCGGCGACAACGTGAGCATCACCGTGAAGCTGATCGTGCCGATCGCCATGGACAAGGGCCTGCGATTCGCCATCCGCGAGGGTGGCCGCACCGTGGGCGCCGGCCAGGTGACCGAGATCATCAAGTAACCAGCAACGCACAGGCGGAAAGGCCGGCTCGGGCAACCGGGCCGGCCTTCGCCGCCGAAATGAACGAGCAACAAAGACACACGGGTGTAGCTCAATTGGTAGAGCGAAGGTCTCCAAAACCTTAGGCTGCGGGTTCGATTCCTGCCACCCGTGCCAAGCCACCCCGAACCGAGAACGATGGCAAGCTTCAAGACATACCTGAGCGAGAGCTATAACGAGCTCATGAACAAGGTGAGCTGGCCCACTTGGAAGGAGCTGCAGGGCAGCGCCATCGTGGTGCTCGTTTCGGCGCTCATCCTCTCGCTCATCATTTTCGTCATGGACTACGCCTTCGGCGCGCAGAACATGGGAGCGCAGGACACCGGATTCTGGAAGGGCATGCTGGGCTTCATCTACAAATTCCTCGCATCCTAAAGGCCATGGCAGAGGTCTCAACCAAGAAGTGGTATGTGGTGCGCGCCATCTCCGGCAAGGAGAAGAAGGTGAAGGAGCTCATCGACATGGAAGTATCGCGCACAAAGGGCATGAAGGACCGCATCGCGCAGGTGCTTATCCCCATGGAGAAGTTCTATCAGATCCGCGACGGCAAGAAGGTGAGCAAGGAACGCAATTTCTTCCCGGGCTACGTGCTCATGGAAGCCGACCTCACCGGCGAGATCGCCCACAGCATCAAGAACCTGCCCAACGTGATCGGCTTCCTCGGAGCCGAGAAGGGCGGCGACCCTTTGCCGCTGCGCCAAGCCGAAGTGAACCGGATCCTGGGCACCGTGGACGAACTGGCCGATGCTGAGGCCACCAGCATGAATCCTTACCGTATCGGCGAGGGCGTGAAGGTCATCGACGGCCCATTCAACGGCTTCAATGGCGTGGTGGAGGAGATCAACGAGGACAAGAAGAAGCTGAAGGTGATGGTGAAGATCTTCGGCAGGAAGACCCCGCTGGAACTGAGCTTCATGCAAGTGGAAAAGGAGGTATAGGTTCGTAGTATGCTACAACCATAGACCGACGCGAACCGAGGGAACAGATAGCAAGCAAACCCGTCCGAGCCGACCGAGAAGAAGGCGCTAATCAGGACACAAACCAAGAACAATGGCAAAGGAAATCGCAGCGCTGATCAAGCTGCAAGTGAAGGGCGGAGCGGCCAACCCCTCCCCCCCCATCGGCCCGGCATTGGGCGCGAAGGGCGTGAACATCATGGAGTTCTGCAAGCGCTTCAATGCCGAGACGCAGAGCAAGGCCGGCAAAGTGCTGCCCGTGGTGATCACGGTATACGCCGATAAGTCGTTCGACTTCATCATCAAGACCCCGCCTGCTGCAGTGCAGATCATAGAGGCCGCCAAGATCCCCGGCGGCAGCGGCGTTCCGCACAGCAAGAAGGTGGGCAGCATCACCTGGGACCAGGTGCGGGCCATCGCGCAGGACAAGATGCCCGACCTGAACTGCTTTACGATCGACAGCGCCATGAGCATGGTAGCTGGCACGGCCCGCAGCATGGGCGTCACCGTAACCGGCGAGAAGCCCTTCTAAGCCCCGACGCCATGAGCAACATCAGCAAGAAGCGCAAGGCGGCGTTGGCCAAGTTCGACGCCTCCAAGATCTACAGCCTCCCCGAGGCCACGCAGATCCTCAAGCAAGTGAGCACCACCAAGTTCGACGCCACCGTGGATATCGCGGTGCGGCTCGGCGTGGACCCCAAGAAGAGCACCGAAATGGTGCGAGGAACCGTGAGCCTGCCCCACGGCACCGGCCGCACAGTGAACGTGCTGGTGCTGGCCGATCCCGCCAAATGCGAAGAAGCGCTCGCAGCGGGCGCCGACATGGCCGGACTCGATGACTATGTAGAGAAGATCAAGGGCGGCTGGACCAACGTGGATGTGATCATCTGCACCCCCGCCGTAATGGCCAAGGTGGGCGCACTGGGCCGTGTACTCGGTCCCCGTGGCCTGATGCCCAACCCCAAGACCGGCACCGTGACCATGGATGTAGCCAAGGCCGTGAAAGAGGTGAAGGCAGGCAAGATCGATTTCAAGGTGGACAAGGCCGGAATCATCCATGCGGTCATCGGCAAGGCCAGCTTCGATGCCAGCAAGCTCAGCGAGAACGCGCACGAGCTGCTGAACACCCTGGTGAAGCTGAAGCCCAGCACCGCCAAGGGCGCCTATATCAGGAGCATCACCGTGAGCAGTACCATGAGCCCTGGCGTGAAGGTCGATACACGAACCGTCCAAGTGGCCTAATCCAAATACGACCATGGCAACCCGCATCCAGAAAGACGAGGCCATCATCGAGCTCGTGAGCGAGATCAAGGCCACCAACGTGCTCTACCTCACTGACGCCAGCGCGATGAACGCCGAGGCCACCAGCCAGCTGCGCCGCGCCTGCAACAAGCAGGGCATCCGCATGCGCGTGGTGAAGAACACCCTGCTGCAGAAGGCGATGGAGCGCATCGAAGACAAGGACTACAGCGCCCTCTTCCCAACGCTTGCCGGGCAGACCGCCGTGATGTTCGCAGATAAGGGCAATGCCCCTGCGAAACTCATCCAGGACTTCCGCAAGAAGCACCCCGTCCCCAAGGATGTGGTGCCAAGGCCCCAGATCAAGAGCGCATGGATCGATGAGGCCGTCTTCATCGGAGATGACCAGATCGCCATGCTCGCCAGTCTGAAAGGCAAGGAAGAACTCATCGGCGACATCATCGCGCTGCTCCAGAGCCCGATCAAGAACGTCATCGGCGGCCTGCAAGGCGGCGGTGGCCAGAAGATCGCGGGGCTGGTGAAGGCGCTCGAAACCCGTGCCCAGGCATAAGAGATACCGAGGTCGGCCAGCGGGCCGCCCCGACAAACGCGTTACGCACAGTCCGCTTCCACGAACTAACCGCAACAACCCCGAACAATGGCAGATATCAAAGCACTTGGCGACCAGCTCGTCAACCTCACCGTGAAAGAGGTGAGCGAACTCGCCAACTACCTGAAGGACGAGTACAAGATCGAACCGGCAGCCGCTGCCGTAGCCGTGGCCGCAGGCCCCGCCGCTGGCGGTGGCGGAGCCGCAGCCGAAGAGAAGACCAGCTTCGACGTGATCCTTAAGAGCGGCGGCGCCAACAAGCTCGCCGTGGTGAAGCTCGTGAAGGAGCTCACCGGCCTCGGACTCAAGGAGGCAAAGGACCTGGTGGACGGCGCACCGAAGCCGCTGAAGGAAGGCGTCAGCAAGACTGACGCTGAGGGCCTGAAGCAGCAACTCACGGAAGCCGGCGCTGAGGTTGAGGTCAAGTAGGACCACCATCGCATCCGCAGAGCGGCGGCGCGGGAAGGCCCGGAACCGGGCCTTCCCCGCTACGCCGTAATCGCGGCTCTATCACGGCCTGCCGATTGGCAGGCCGCCGCCCGCAGCGAACCGATCCGGCGCTTCGGGCCAGTCACAAAGGATCACTGAATCGAACTCGCGTTCATCCCCCCGTTCATCCCCATGGCCCAGGCGAAGACCACCAAGAAAGGCAAGCGCATCGACTTCGGTTCCAGCAAATTCGGCATCGACTACCCGGATTTCCTGGAGATCCAGCTCAAGAGCTTCGAGGAGTTCTTCC
Organism: Flavobacteriales bacterium; assembly: GCA_016716605.1. NCBI lineage: Bacteria > Pseudomonadati > Bacteroidota > Flavobacteriia > Flavobacteriales > Flavobacteriales bacterium. Next base: position 1,846,207 of record JADJWA010000001.1, on the reverse strand, counting down.
AGATCGATACCCTCCCCGAGCATCGGGAGACCGAAGGCCTCTTCAAGGTCTTCAATGAGAATTTCCCCATCACGGACACGCGCAACCAGTTCGTGCTGGAGTTCCTCGACTATTTCATCGACCCCCCCCGCTACGCCATCGATGAGTGCATCGAGCGAGGCCTCACCTACAGCGTGCCCCTCAAGGCCAAGCTGAAGCTCTATTGCACGGATCCTGAGCACGAGGACTTCGAGACCATCGTGCAGGACGTGTACCTGGGGCAGATCCCCTACATGACTCCGCGCGGCAGCTTCGTGGTGAACGGAGCCGAGCGAGTGGTCGTCTCGCAATTGCACCGCAGCCCTGGCGTGTTCTTCGGCCAGAGCCGCCATGCCAACGGCACCAAGCTGTACAGCGCCCGGGTGATCCCATTCAAAGGCAGCTGGATCGAATTCGCCACCGACATCAACGGCGTCATGTACGCCTATATCGACCGGAAGAAGAAACTGCCGGTGACCACCTTGCTGCGCGCGATCGGCTTCGAGAGCGACAAGCAGATCCTGGAGATCTTCGGCTTGGCCGATGAGATCAAAGTGACCAAGGCGGCCATCAAGGAGGCCGTGGGCCGCAAGCTCGCAGCCCGTGTGCTGAAGAGCTGGGTCGAGGATTTCGTTGATGAGGATACCGGCGAGGTGGTGAGCATCGAGCGTAACGAGGTGCTGATCGACCGCGAGACCGTGATTGAGGAGTTCCATGTGGACCAGATCGTGGAGAGCGGCGCCAAGACCGTGATCCTGCACAAGCAGGGCATCAACGCGGCCGACTACGCGCTCATCTACAACACGCTTCAGAAGGACACCTCCAACTCCGAGAAGGAGGCCGTGGAGGTGATCTACCGCCAGCTGCGCAACGCCGAGCCGCCCGACCTGGAGACCGCCCGCGGCGTGATCGACAAGCTATTCTTCAGCGAGCAGCGCTACGACCTCGGCGAGGTTGGCCGTTACCGCATCAACAAGAAGCTGGGCCTGCAGAGCGAACTCAGCGTGCGCGTGCTCACCAAGGAGGACATCATCTTCATCATCAAGTACCTGATCGAGCTGGTGAATTCCAAGGCCGATGTGGACGACATCGACCACCTGAGCAACCGCCGCGTGCGCACCGTGGGCGAGCAGCTCCACAGCCAGTTCGGCGTGGGCCTGGCCCGTATGGCCCGCACCATCCGCGAGCGCATGAACGTGCGCGACAACGAGGTGTTCACGCCCACCGACCTGATCAATGCCAAGACCCTGAGCTCCGTGATCAATTCGTTCTTCGGGACGAACCAGCTGAGCCAGTTCATGGACCAGACCAACCCGCTCAGCGAGATCACCCACAAGCGCCGGATGAGCGCCCTCGGGCCTGGTGGCCTCAGCCGCGAACGCGCCGGTTTCGAGGTCCGCGACGTGCATTACACGCACTACGGCCGGCTCTGCACCATCGAGACGCCGGAAGGACCGAACATCGGCCTGATCAGCTCCCTTTGCGTGTACAGTAAGATCAACAACCTCGGCTTCATCGAAACGCCCTATCGCAAGGTGACCGAGGGCAAGGTTGATATGAAGGGCGATGTGACCTACCTGAGCGCCGAAGAGGAGGACAACCTCATGATCGCCCAGGCGAATGCGGTAATCAACGACAAGGGCGAGTTCGAGGGCAAGCGTGTGAAGGCCCGCCTCATGGGCGACTTCCCCGTGGTGGAGCCCAAGGAGCTGCACCTGATGGACGTGGGCCCGAACCAGATTGCCTCCATCGCCGCATCGCTGATCCCCTTCCTCGAGCACAACGACGCCAACCGCGCGCTGATGGGTTCGAACATGATGCGCCAGGCCGTGCCCCTGCTGCTTCCCGAGGCCCCCATCGTGGGCACCGGACTCGAAGAGCTCGTGGCCCGCGACAGCCGCGTGCTGATCACCGCCGAGGGCGAAGGCACCGTCAAATCCGTGGACAGCGACAAGATCGTGGTGGAGTACAAGCGGAGCGATGAGGACCGCATCGTGAGCTTCGATGGTGATGAGAAAGAGTACCGCCTCACCAAGTTCCGCAAGACCAACCAGAGCACCTGCATGAACCTGCGCCCCACCGTGCGCAAGGGCGAGAAGGTGAGCAAGGGCCAGCCCCTCTGCGAAGGCTATGGCACCCAGGACGGCGAACTGGCCATCGGCCGCAACCTGCAAGTGGCCTTCATGCCCTGGAAGGGCTACAACTTCGAGGACGCCATCGTGATCAGCGAGCGCGTGGCCTCACAGGACATCTTCACCTCCATCCATATCGATGAATACATCATGGAGGTCCGCGACACCAAACGCGGCCTGGAGGAGCTCACCAGCGATATCCCGAACGTCTCGGAGGAAGCCACCAAGGACCTTGACGAGAACGGCCTGATCCGGATCGGCGCCGAGATCAAGGAAGGGGACATCCTCATCGGCAAGATCACCCCCAAGGGCGAGACCGACCCGAGCCCGGAGGAGAAGCTGCTGCGCGCCATCTTTGGCGACAAGGCCGGCGACGTGAAAGACGCCAGCATGAAATCGCCTCCCGGCGCCAAAGGCATCGTGATCGACAAGCGCCTCTTCAGCCGCGCGGTGAAGGACAAGAAGACCAAGGGCAACGAGAAGGGCATCCTGGAGCAGATCGACAAGGACGAAGAGAAGGAGCTCGGAGCGCTCAAGAACCTGCTGGTGGAGAAACTCATGCTGCTGATCGGCAACGAGAACAGCAATGGCGTCTTCAACAAGTACAAGGAAGAACAGGTGAAGAAGGGCACCAAGTACGGGCCCAAGGTGCTCGCGGCCATCGACTTCATCACCGTGGATCCCACCGACTGGGTGGCCGACAAGCGCAAGAGCGAGCTCGTGCGCCAGCTGATACACAACTACACGATCCGCCACAGCGACATCAGCGGCGCCTACAAGCGCAAGAAATTCACCGTGAGCATCGGCGACGAGCTGCCCGCTGGCATCGTCAAGCTGGCCAAGGTGTACGTGGCCTCGAAGCGCAAGCTCACCGTGGGAGACAAGATGGCTGGCCGCCACGGTAACAAGGGCATCGTGGCCAAGATCGTGCGCGATGCCGATATGCCCTTCCTCGAGGACGGCACGCCGGTGGATATCGTGCTGAACCCGCTGGGCGTGCCCAGCCGCATGAACCTGGGCCAGATCTATGAGACCGTGCTGGGTTGGGCCGGCAAGAAGCTGGGCCGCAAGTACGCCACCCCCATCTTCGATGGCGCCACCATCGACGAGATCAACGCCGAGACGGACGAGGCCGGCATCCCCCGCAGCGGCAAGGCTTACCTGTACGATGGCGGAACCGGCATGCGCTTCGATCAGCCGGCCACCGTGGGTGTGATCTACATGATCAAGCTGGCCCACATGGTCGATGACAAGATGCACGCGCGCTCCATCGGACCATACAGCCTGATCACCCAGCAACCGTTGGGCGGCAAGGCCCAGTTCGGCGGACAGCGCTTCGGCGAGATGGAGGTGTGGGCGCTCGAGGCGTTCGGCGCCGCCAACATCCTGCAGGAGATCCTCACCGTGAAGAGCGATGATGTGATGGGCCGCGCCAAGGCCTACGAAGCCATCGTGAAGGGTGAACCGCTCCCGACGCCAGGCATCCCCGAATCGTTCAATGTGCTGCTCCACGAGCTCCGTGGCCTGGCCCTGAACGTGTCCCTTGAGTGATCCAGTTGTTGTCCTTGTCCGAACGAACGAAAGCACCCAGCGAGCACATGAAGAAGGACGTCAAGCTCAATAGCAACTTCAGCAAGATCGTCGTCAACCTGGCCAGTCCCGAGCAGATCCTCGAGCGCAGCCACGGCGAGGTGATCAAGCCAGAGACCATCAACTACCGGACCTACAAGCCCGAGCGCGACGGTCTTTTCTGCGAGCGCATCTTCGGCCCTGTCAAGGATTTCGAGTGCCACTGCGGCAAGTACAAGCGCATCCGGTACAAAGGCATCGTGTGCGACCGCTGCGGCGTGGAGGTGACTGAGAAGAAAGTGCGCCGGGAGCGCATGGGCCATATCCAGCTGGTGGTCCCCGTGGCCCACATCTGGTACTTCCGCAGCCTGCCCAACAAGATCGGCTACCTGCTGGGCCTCCCCACCAAGAAGCTCGATCAGATCATCTACTACGAGCGGTACGTGGTGATCAGCGCCGGCAAAGCCGTGAACAAGGAAGGCAACGCGGTGCAGTACCTCGACTTCCTCACCGAGGAAGAGTACCTCGACATCGTGGACCAGCTCGGCAAGGACAACCAATACCTCGACGAGAACGACCCGAACAAGTTCATCGCCAAGATGGGCGCCGAGGCCCTGCACGACCTGCTCAAGCGCCTTGACCTCGACAGCCTCAGCTACGACCTGCGCCACAAGGCCAACACCGAGACCAGCCAGCAGCGCAAGAATGAAGCCCTCAAGCGCCTCAACGTGGTGGAGGCCTTCCGCGATGCCAACACGCGCCGCCCGAACCATCCGGAATGGATGATCGTGAAGGTGGTGCCGGTGATCCCGCCCGAACTGCGCCCATTGGTGCCCTTGGACGGCGGCCGCTTCGCCACGTCTGACCTGAATGACCTCTACCGCCGTGTGATCATCCGCAACAACCGCTTGAAGCGATTGGTGGAGATCAAGGCGCCCGAAGTGATCCTGCGAAACGAGAAGCGCATGCTTCAGGAGGCCATCGACAGCCTCTTCGACAACAGCCGCAAGAGCAGCGCCGTGAAGAGCGAGAGCAACCGCCCGCTGAAGTCACTGAGCGATTCGCTCAAGGGCAAGCAGGGCCGCTTCCGCCAGAACCTGCTCGGTAAGCGCGTGGACTACAGCGCGCGCTCCGTGATCGTGGTCGGCCCTGAGCTCAAGCTGCACGAGTGCGGCCTGCCCAAGGACATGGCCGCTGAGCTCTTCAAGCCCTTCATCATCCGCAAGCTCATCGAGCGGGGGATCGTGAAGACCGTGAAGAGCGCGAAGAAGATCGTGGACAAGAAGGAGCCCGTGGTGTGGGACATCCTGGAGAACGTGCTCAAGGGCCACCCCGTGCTGCTCAACCGCGCACCGACCCTGCACCGCCTCGGCATCCAGGCTTTCCAGCCCAAGCTGATCGAAGGCAAGGCCATCCAGCTGCACCCGCTGGTCTGCACCGCCTTCAACGCCGACTTCGACGGCGACCAGATGGCTGTTCACGTGCCCTTGGGCAATTCGGCCATCCTTGAGGCGCAGCTGCTCATGCTCGCCAGCCATAACATCCTGAACCCGGCCAACGGCGCCCCCATCGCGGTGCCCAGCCAGGACATGGTGCTCGGCCTTTACTACATCACCAAGGGCCGCAAGAGCGATAGCGAACGCGCCATGAAGGGCGAAGGCATGACCTTCTACAGCCCCGAGGAAGTGATCATCGCCTACAACGAAGGCCGCCTCGACCTGCACACCTGGCTCAAGCTGCGCTGGCACAACCCCAAGACGGGCAAGGCCGAGATGATCGAGACCACATGCGGCCGCACGCTCTTCAATGAAGTGGTGCCGGACGAGTGCGGATTCATCAACGACGTGCTCACCAAGAAGGCCCTGCGCGACATCATCGGCTTGGTCATGAAGGAGACCGGCGTGGCGCGTGCCGCCCAATTCCTCGACGATATCAAGGACCTTGGCTTCATGAGCGCCTTCCGCGGCGGCCTCAGCTTCAACCTCGACGATGTGGTGGTTCCAGACAACAAGGAAAAGGTGGTGAAGGCCGCCCAAGCCGAAGTGGACGAGGTGACCAATAACTACGAGATGGGCCTCATCACCAACAACGAGCGGTACAACCAGACCATCGACATCTGGACGCATACCAACTCGAAGGTGACCTTCTCGTTGATGGAGCGCATCAAGAGCGACAAGCAGGGCTTCAACTCCATCTACATGATGATGGACTCCGGCGCCCGCGGCTCCAAGGAGCAAATCCGCCAGCTCAGCGGCATGCGCGGCCTCATGGCCAAGCCCCAGAAGAGCGGTGGCGGCGGCGGGCAGGACATCATCGAGAACCCGATTCTCTCGAACTTCAAGGAGGGCCTCTCAATCCTCGAGTACTTCATTTCCACACACGGTGCACGGAAAGGCCTCGCGGATACCGCGCTCAAGACAGCCGACGCAGGCTATCTCACCCGCCGATTGGTGGATGTGGCTCAGGACGTGGTGATCACCAACGATGACTGCGGCACCTTGCGCGGCCTGGTGGCCACTGCCCTGGTGAAGAACGAGGAAGTGGTGGAGAGCCTTTCGGATCGCATCCTGGGCCGGGTGGCGGTGCACGATGTGTACCACCCCCAGACCGGTGACCTCATCGTGCACAGCGGCGAGCTCATCAACGAGGACATCGCGGCGGCCATCGGAAAGAGCCCGATCGAAGAAGTGGAGATCCGCAGCGTGCTGACCTGCGAGCAGAAGCAAGGCGTTTGCGCCAAGTGCTATGGCCGCAACCTGGCCACCGGACGAAACGTGCAGTTGGGCGAAGCGGTCGGTGTGATCGCCGCCCAATCCATCGGCGAGCCCGGCACGCAGCTCACCCTGCGTACCTTCCACGTCGGCGGTGTGGCCGGCAAGATCACGGAGCAGAGCGAGATCCGCGCGAAGTACGACGGCATCCTCGAGCTCGATGAGCTGCGCACCGTGAAGAAAAAGGACCGCAAGGGCGAGGACGCCGAAGTGGTGATCAGCCGCAGCACCGAGATGCGGATCGTGGACGCCAACACCGGCATCGTGCTCACCACGAGCAATATGCCCTATGGGGCCTTCCTCTACGCCAAAGGCGGCAAGGCGATCAAGAAGAACGACCTGATCTGCACCTGGGATCCTTACAATGCGGTAATCATCTCCGAACTGGCCGGTACGCTGGCCTTCGAGAGCATCGAGGAGAACGCCACCTTCCGTGAGGAGATCGATGAGCAGACCGGATTCGCCGAGAAGGTGATCATCGAGAGCCGCGACAAGCGGAAGAACCCGACGATCCGGATCATGGATGGCAAGTCGAAGGAGGAGCTCAAGAGCTACAGCCTCCCCGTGGGCGCGCACATCATCGTGAAGGAGGGTCAGAAGATCGAAGCGGGCGATGTGCTCGTGAAGATCCCGCGCACCAGCGGCAAGGGCGGTGACATCACCGGCGGCCTGCCGCGCGTCACCGAGCTCTTCGAGGCACGTAACCCCAGCAACCCGGCGATCGTGAGCGAGGTGGACGGCATCATCTCCTACGGGAAGATCAAGCGCGGCAACCGCGAGATCTACGTGGAGAGCCGCACCGGCGAGCGCAAGACCTACATGGTGCCGCTAAGCAAGCACATCCTGGTGCAGGAGAACGATTTCGTGAAGGCTGGCCAGCCCTTGAGCGATGGTTCCATCAGCCCCGGGGATATCCTCGACATCCAAGGCCCCACCCGGGTGCAGGAGTACTTGGTAGACGAGGTGCAGGACGTGTACCGCATGCAGGGGGTGAAGATCAACGACAAGCACTTCGAGGTGATCGTGCGCCAGATGATGCGCAAGGTCGAGATCGAGGATCCCGGCGATACCCGCTTCCTCGAGCGCCAAAGCGTGAACAAGATCGACTTCATGGAGGAGAACGATTCCATCTACGACAAGATGGTGGTCACCGATGCGGGCGACAGCTCCAACATGAAGGAAGGGCAGATGGTGAGCATGCGGAAGCTGCGCGATGAGAACAGCGCCCTGAAGCGCCGCGACGCCAAGCCCGTGGAGGCCCGCGCCGCCAAACCCGCAACGGCGCGCACCATGCTGCAAGGCATCACCCGCGCATCACTGCAGACCGACAGCTTCATCAGCGCCGCCTCCTTCCAGGAGACCACCAAGGTGCTGAACGAGGCGGCCGTGAACGCCAAGGAGGACCACTTGAAGGGCCTGAAGGAGAATGTGATCGTAGGGCACTTGATCCCTGCCGGCACCGGTGCACGCGCATACCAAGGCACCTTCGTGGCCAATAAGGATGAGTACCAGCGCTTGGTTTCCGAGCGCCTCGAGGAGCAGGAGATCGATGAGTAACCCTGGAGCACGCAAGTAGCGAATCAGCGAGCGGCGAGTCCTGGACTTGCCGCTCGCCGCTTTGACCTTGTTGCCCCCTCAATGGAGAATCATGGCTGACCAGAAAGACCCCCCGCGCCCCAACCAGCTCAACATCGAGATCAGCGAAGAGGTGGCCGATGGCGTGTACAGCAACCTCGCCATCATCACCCACAGCAACTCGGAGTTCGTGCTCGATTTCGTCCGCGTGATGCCCGGTGTGCCCAAGGCGAAGGTGCGCGCGCGCATCCTGCTCACGCCTCAGCACGCCAAGCGCCTTATGCGCGCCCTCGCTGATAACATCGGCAAGTTCGAGCAGGTGCATGGCCCCATCCGGGATACCGAGATGCCCGAGATCCCCATGAATTTCGGCGGGCCTGCAGCACAGGCCTGATAGGTGCGTGGCCGTTCGTGGAACCCTCCCGCGCGGAGGATTACGTCATTCCGGTCAGAGCCGCATGGCTCTCAAGCGCTCGGCGACCCCTGAATCGGCGCAAAGTCGTTGCATCTCGCGCTCCACATGCTTCGCGTAGCCATCGCTCGCGTAACCATGCGCGATCAGGTGAAGCTCAAGCAGTAGGCCATCCACGGCTTCCCAGAGCGCTTCGTCCGGCTGCAAGCCCCACGGCAGCAATGCGTAGTCGCCTCTCACCGATTCGTAGGCGTCGAGCACGTCGTGCGTGATCATTCGTTCTCCTGCTGATTGAAGAGGATGTAGCCGAAGTTGAGGCTCCATGCCCAAGGCTCACGGAGCTGATCGAAGTAGCTCAGGTTGAACCAGACCGGCCCGATCGGGCTCTGGTAGATCAACGAGCCTGAGCCGATGTAGTAGCGCTCGCTGAATGCCGGTGCGGTCGTGCCCTGGTTGTTATCCCCGCGCACGATGGGCTCATACGGCTGGAACACGTACCCCTCCAGACGCAGATCGAGCCGCTCACGCGCCACCGCGATGATCGACCGCAGTCCGCCGGCGATGTACTTGGGTGCGCGGAATTGCTCCATGAAGTAGGTGCGGCTCTCAGGCGTTGGCTCGAAAGCAGGCGCCCGGATGATGCTGGCCGTGTAGTTCTGGAACATCGGCATGGTGCTGTAAACGCCCTCGGCAAGCACGCCGAATCGCACCTTCCCGCGTGGCAGGAGATACTGGTCCCATTGCGCCTTCACCGAGAACCAATCATGCTGGTCAAGGAATCGCTGTCCCGGCTCCGTCTGCGTGCTCCCGGCAACCGTGCGCTCCTTCCCGGAGTAGCCGCGGATGCAGAGGCTCAAGGCCTCGCCCGCATTGGGGTGCTGCTTTCGGTTGAGCGAGTTGCGCGTGAGGATCAGGCCGCTCGTTCCATAATCGAAGTACGTGACGTCGCTCGTATCGCGGCCGGTGAAGGCGTCGGCCTGGTAATAGCTGTCGCGCGTTTCGGCCACCTTGGCATCGAAGCGGAGCAGGCCTTTGTTTCCAATGCCCATGCCTGCGTTCAGGCCGCCCCAGGTCTCCTTCATCACCACGAAGCTGGGCTGCACTTCATCGAAGAAGGTGCTGAAGCTGCTGAAGTAGTCCCAGCGCTGAATGGCGAATGCCGGTTCCACATACATGGGAACGCGCGTGGCCAGATCGGCGCGCACGCGCACATGGGCCGATTGGTAATACTTGCCGAAGTACGAACTGGTTTGCGCGTACATGCTCGCACGGCTGAGGAGGTTGTAGCGCAGGGCGACCATGCCGGTGTTGATGGGTCGCGAGGAGAACATGCCGCCGAAGCGCACCTCCAGGCGTTTCTGTCGCTTTGCCGTGAGCGTGAGATCGTAACGGCTGGTCGCGGCGTTGAAGGTGGCCCGAGGATGCAGGAAGGCGATGTTGTGATCCGCGAGCAGTCGGAAGTACGCGCGCTTGAGATTCTCCGATTCGAGGGGCTTTCCGGAGCGATCCACCACGCGCGAGGCGTAGCGCGTGGCGGATCGCCGCAGGCCGACGATGCTCACCTGATCGAAGCGCAGCGCGGGCATGCGCGCACGGAAGGCCATGCGCCGTGCACGCAATCGGTCCGGATCGGTACGGGTGTGGATCTGCGCAAGGATCTCCGGAATGCGCTCCTGAGCTGCGCGGTACCCATCCTCGATGGCTCGCCCGGGGTCCGAGAAGTCGAAGAGCGAGACTTCCGTGCGGGGCTCGATGATCACACCGTTCTCGCAGATCACGGAGAAATTGGTGGGCTCCTGCATCATGGCGCGCAACTGGCTCACCAGGTCGTCTTCATCTGGGGGCGATGAATTGCTGCTCACGTTGCTTCCGATGATCAGGTCAGGGAAGAAGTCGGCGTACATCACATCGCTCGGGAAGTTGTTGTACAGCCCACCGTCCATCATCAGGTGGCCGTCGACGCGGATGGGTTTGAAGTAGAACGGATAGCTCATGCTCGCCCGTACGGCCAATGCCAGGTCCCCTTTGCGGAACACCACCGAGCGTTGCGCGGTGATGTCACTGGCCACGCAACGGAAAGGCACGAAAAGGCTGTCGAGGTCGTAGCCCGAAGCCGCAGCAGCAGGAGCGAAGCCTCGCATCTGTTCGAAGTCGAGCAGGGCAGGGCTGCGCAGGTTGGTGGGCAGGGAGGTCTGGATCAGCGTATCCACATCGAACCGCAGGTTGATCAGGGAGGCATCAGGCCGGTCCTGCTTGAAGTAGTACGTATGCCTGGCCTCTGTGCCGCCTTCGGCCATGATGCGGTACAGATCGGTGCGGAAGAGCGAATCCAACTCAGCCGGTGAGTAGCCCGATGCATACATGGCCCCGACCAACGCGCCCATGCTGCTGCCGGTGATGCAATCGATGGGAATGCCATTCTCTTCCAGCGCTTTCAGCACGCCGATATGCGTCATGGCCGTGGCCCCGCCACCGCTGAGCACTACCCCGACGCGCTGACCCTGCATGCGCGCTACGGCGAGCAGGAGCAGGGCGGCGGTCAATAGGCGGTGCATGTGGCGGGACGCAAAAGTAGCCTTGCCCCATTCGTGCCTTTGCCGCCAATGTGATCCGACGGCCGATGGCACTCAGGTCACGCTGCCTTCGATCCGCAATGAGGCGATCAGCCCGGTGAAGTAGGCTGGTGCTTTCAGTAATCGGCTGCCGTACCAGCTGAAGGCCTCGCCATCGACCAGGCGCACGGGCGTTCCTGGGCAGATCATGTTGAGCTCAGCGATGTGCTTCTCAGTGAAGGGGAAAGGTTCTGATGAGAGCAGGATCACGTCCGGATCGGCCTCCGCCACTTCCTGCGCCGTGATCTCCGGGTAGCGGGCATCGCCTTCATCGAAGACATTGATCAAGCCGCAGCGCTTGAGGATGTCGTTCACGAAGGTGCCTTGGCCCACCGCCATGAACGGATCCCGCCAGATGAAGTAGGCCACCGTGCGCGGTTCTTCCAACGGACGCAAGCCGACGAACGCCTGCCTGATTCCATCGGTGATGGAGTCAGCAAGGGTCGTTGTTCCAGTCAGTTCGCCCACTCGAAGGACCATTTCAAGCGCACCCTCCAGGTCGCGCACATCGCTCATCCACACCGGGAACTCCTGTTCCAGGACGTGGATGTCCTTCCGCTCGTTCTCTTCCTTGTTGCCGATGATCAGGTCGGGTTTCAGCGCACGTACCTTATCGAAGTCGACCTTCTTGGTTCCGCCTACGCGATGCTTGGTCTTGAACCAGGTTTCCGGATGGATACAGAACTTGGTGATGCCGACCACGCGATCGCCGAGGCCGAGGTCACAAAGGAGCTCGGTTTGGGAAGGGACGAGGGAGATGATGCGCTTGGGATGCTCCGGGACGATGACGGAGCGGTGCATTTGGTCAGCCGTGTACCTCATCGAAGCTGTCATTGCCACAATTGCTGGATACTCCGTCAATCATACACCCGAACCGAATCAACCACTGAATTGGCCGGATTCACATGCACATCCATATGAAAGAGTGCGGTCCATCCCAAGTCAAGGTACCACGTGCAAACGGATCGTTCTCTGTCCATGTCATTCGCTACGCCCAAGAGATCCTGCACATCATCGATACGCTCACCTTTCAATGGGTGCCGGTCCAGGAAATCCTTGTGCATCCTGCCCCGGTCGCGGTAATCACCTTCGAGCCATGCCGCCCGATTGAAAGGTGCGGACTCCGATTCACATCCGGCATGGAAGAGCGACCCCGCAAAAAGAGCAGCGATCGTCCCAGCAGAGCGCCAATCAAGCATTGCCTATTGGCTATTTCAGCTTCCCGATGATGTCCTGCTTCGTGATTATCCCATAGCCGTTCATCTGTTTCACCAGCACCGCCGGGCTTCCATTCCCAAGACGTTTGGCCACATCCTCCAACGTGGCATCGAGGCCGATCACGGGCAGAGCAGGGCCCATCACCACGCGGGCTTTCTGGTGGCGCACTTCTGCGTCCTCCAGGATCGCATCGAAGAGTCGCGCATCGGTGATGGTGCCAACGGGCTTGCCGCCTTCGAATACCGGCAGCTGGTCGATGTTGTGCTTGCGCATCTTTTCGATGGCGCTAAGCACGGGCTCATCGGCTTCGACGCTGAGCAACTGGAGGTCCTTGCCCTTGAGCAGGTCACCGGCGGTGGGCTTCTCCTCCACGAGGAAGCCGCGCTCGCGCATCCAGTCGTCGTTGAACATTTTACCGACGTAGCGCGTGCCGTGGTCGTGGAAGATCACCACCACCACTTCACCCTTCTTGAAGTTGTCCTTCAGCTGCAGCAAACCGGCCATCGCGCTGCCCGCGCTGTTCCCCACGAAAATGCCTTCGTCCTTCACAATCTTCCGAGTGAAGATGGCGGCGTCCCGGTCAGTCACTTTCTCGAAGTGGTCGATCAGGTCCATGTTCACGTTCGCCGGAACGAAGTCCTCCCCGATGCCTTCCGTGATGTACGGGTAGATCTCGTTCTTGTCGAAGATCCCGGTCTCCTTCAGCTTCTTGAAGACCGAGCCATAAGTGTCGATCCCCCACGCTTTCAGCTTGGGGTTCTTTTCCTTCAGGAAGCGCGCCGTGCCGCAGATGGTGCCGCCAGTACCCACACCCACCACGAGGTGATCGATCTTGCCGCTGGTCTGCTCCCAGATCTCCGGGCCGGTGCTCTCATAATGCGCCTGTGCATTGCTCGGATTATCGTACTGGTTGGCCTTCCAGCTGTTCGGCGTTTCATTCACCAAGCGCGAAGAGACCGAGTAATAGGACCGGGGGTCTTCGGGATCCACATTCGTTGGGCACACGATCACCTCCGCGCCGAAGGCCCGCAGGATGTCCACTTTTTCGCGGCTCTGCTTGTCCGTGGTGGTGAAGATGCACTTGTAGCCCTTGATGATGGCTGCGATGGCCAGGCCCATGCCGGTGTTGCCGCTCGTACCCTCGATGATGGTGCCGCCGGGCTTCAGCAGGCCGGCTTTCTCCGCGTCCTCGATCATCTTGATCGCCATGCGATCCTTGATGCTATTTCCGGGGTTGAAGGTCTCAACCTTGGCTAGCACGGTGGCGGCGACGTCCTTCGTGATCTTGTTCAGCCGCACCATGGGCGTATTGCCGATGGTGGTGAGGATGTTCTCATGGATCTTCATCGGGACGAAGGTAGGCGGCACAGAAAAGCCCTGCTCCGACCGCATCAGCGCTGAACTCCATTCCATTGCGCAGATCACCCGCTACGACTTGCAGGGTCGCAGCGCTTCGCCTAATGGGCCAACGGCTTCAGAGTGCTGTGAGCAGCTGCTCCAGCCGCAGGCCCCTCGAACCCTTCAGCAGGATGAGCTTGCCTGTTGGCCCTGCGTTCGACCATGCATTCAGCAAAGCCCCTGCATCGGAATGCGCGCCATCGGCCACGCGGCCGTAGATCGGACCTACGAGGATAACCGGCAACCTGAGCTGATCGCAGAGATGAATGATTCGCGCGTGCTCATCGGGGCCCTCCGGGCCGAGCTCAAGCATGTCGCCGAGCACGGCGAGCTTAGGGCGGTCGGCCTGCATTGCAGCGAAGTTCCGCAGCGCAGCCTCCACGCTGGTCGGGTTTGCATTGTAGGCGTCGAGGATAACCTGGTTCCGTTCGGTCTCGATCCATTGCGATCGGTTATTGCCGGGCTCATACCGCTCCAGCGCTTGCACGATCGCTTGATCCGTTGCGCCGAAAGTCCGCCCCACCGCCACCGCCGCGAGCGCGTTCGGCAGGTTGTAGGCACCGACGAGCCGTGTGCGCGCTTCCTTCCTTCCGCCGCCCGTTCCGAGGAACCAAAGGGCAAGCCGGGCCCCCGCATCAAGCAGCCCGCCGCGCACCTGGCATTCGCCGGTCCCGTATCCGATCCGATTCGGCACCCCGGCCAGATTCTCGACCAGCAACGCATCATCCGCATTCACAAAGGCAGTCCCACGGCGCTCCGCCAGCCATCGGTATAGCTCCGTCTTGGTGCGCAACACGCCTTCGGGGCCGCCGAAGCCCTCGAGGTGCGCCTTGCCGATGTTCGTGATAAGACCGTGGGTCGGCTCAGCGATCGCGGCCAGTTCACTGATGTCGCCAGGTTTGCTCGCACCCATCTCAATCACCGCGAAAGCATGGTCGGGCCTAAGGCGCAACAGGGTGAGCGGCACACCGATGTGGTTATTCAGGTTGCCTTCGGTGGCAAGCGTGCGGCCTTGCACCGATAACACAGCATGCACGAGCTCCTTGGTCGTGGTCTTGCCGTTCGATCCGGTGATGGCCAGCACCGGAATGTTGAATTGCCGGCGATGATGCCGAGCAAGCTTCTGCAAGGCGCTGAGCGTGTCCGTGACCAGCAGGTAGCGGTCATCCTTGGCATGTACAGGGTCATCAACCACAGCGCAGCGAGCGCCTTTGGCGATTGCTTCAGCAGCGAAGGCGTTGGCGTTGAACCGGGGCCCTTTAAGCGCGAAGAACATGGATCCGGCTGCAATGGCACGAGTGTCCGAGCTTGGCCCGGTCGAATCCAAGAAGCGGCGATGGAGCTCGTCGATGCCGGTCATGAAACAACGACCCCCGGAGGGGTCCGGGGGTCGAATGTAGGCTTGCTGTCAGGAGCGTCAGCGCTTCTTGGTATTCTCTAAGCCCTTGCGGCGCTTGTCGTCGCCGAGGCCCTTGGGGCTGCCCACACGGGTCATTGCGCAGCGGAAGCCGATCGTTGAAGTGCTCTGCCGCTCATCGAGATGGCGGCGCGTGGCCGGACCGGCCCAGTAGATGCGATCAGCCCAGGACGCGCCTTTGTAAACGCGGCTGCGGTCGTTCACCAGCGTGGTCTTCCCCCAATCGTACATGGCATTGCCCTCGAAATCCGGTGTCTCGTAATACACGCTGCTCTCCACATCGCCATCGCGGAAATCGATGTTGTCGCTCTGGCGGTAATTCCGACGGTCGATGTTCTCCTCAACGGTCACGTTCCGAACGCGCACGTCACCGGGCTGATCACTTTGGTAATCACTGATCCCTGAGAGCAGCTTGGGGCAGATCTCAAGGTCCTTGCCCTTGATGTTATCGATCATGTCCTGCACCCGCTGCATGGCTTGATCGTGCTTGCGCGTATTGGCAAACTCGATGGCCTGATCGATCTGGGTCAGCAGCTCGTCGATGAGGGCCGCTTCCTCATCAATCGCGCGTCCTTGCATGGCAAGCTGGAACTCCGTCAGGTAGTACTTAATACCATCAACATCGTAGATCACCTGATCGTGCTTGTCCTGCACGGCGCCATCGCTATTGAGGACTTTGGTCTTGAACACGTTGCCTCGGAAGGGCCGGAAATCATCCTTGTCCTCCGGGCTGAGGTTCCGGTACACGTCCATCACCCATTCGCTCACGTTGCCCGCCATGTTGTACAGGCCGTAATCGTTCGGCCAATAGCTGAAAACAGGAGCGGTCACATCAGCGTTATCGTTCAGGCTTCCGGCCACACCCATGTAATCGCCGCGGCCGCGCATGAAGTTGCCGCGGAAATCGCCATAGAAGGCGCCACCGCTCTTGCGGCTGTCATAGCGCACCCAGTGGCCGTTCCACGGATAGATGCGGCGCTCAACCACCCGCTCATCCACGGTGTTGCCAATGATCCCGTACGCGGCATACTCCCACTCCGCTTCTGTAGGCAACCGGTACCTGGGCAGCAGAACGCCATCCTCCATCTTGATGTTCCTGCGGTCCTTGTTCGGATCGAAGTCGATCACGCCATCCACCTTCTTACCGCTCTCGTACTGGCCGGCCAGATAGGCATCCGTGTTGAAATGGTCTTCATTGATCTGGCTGGTGTAGTGCTCGAAAAGGCCTTCCCGTATGAGGATGATCTCATTCACACGGTCGGTGCGCCATGCGCAGTAATCATTGGCTTGGAGCCAGTTCACCCCAACCACTGGATAATCCCTGTAGGCCGGGTGCCTGAGGTAATACTCCACAAAAGGCTCATTGAAGGCCAGCTTGCTGCGCCAGACCAAGGTATCAGGAAGCGCCTTCTTGTAGATCTCCGGGAAGTCCGCCGCGTACACGCGATCGAGCCAATAGATGTACTCGAGCCAGTAGAAGTTCGTCACCTCCACTTCATCCATGTAGAAGGAGGAGACCGTCACCGTGCGCGGGATGTGGTCCCACTCGTGGCGGAGGTCATCCGAGACCCGGCCCATGGTGAACTGACCGCCCTCGATGAGCACCAAGCCGGGTCCGTTCTCCTGGTCCTCATAGCTGGCTTTCTCGAAGCCTCCATTCTTGGAGTCATTGTAGTTCCAGCCGGTGGCGCCGCTCTTCTCGAAATTGCAGCTTGTCAGGTATGCGCTGGCCAGCAGCAGAATCCCTGTCTTCCTTGCAAGGCTCATGTGCTTGGAGTGTTTTTCGGTGTGACGCGGATCAGAACGTGGGGCAGGCCACCACGCGGAACCGCCGCTTCTTGGGCTTGCACTTGAATTGCAGCTGCATGCTCACCTCATGCGACCCGGCCGTGCGCGTGGTCAGCTTGCTGGTGGTGAGGTCGTAGCTGTATCCGAACTTGAACTTCTCGGTATGGAAGCCGATGAGCATGATGAACGAATCGCGGGTGCGGTACCAGACCCCGGCCGTGATGGGGCCGTGGTCAACGTACATGCCCAGGTTCAATTGACGGAACGCGGCTTGTTGCTGATAAAGTACGTTCGGCGAGATCTTGGTGCGCGCATCGCCGTACTTGCCGCGCATGCCCACGGGTATGGCTGCACCGGCATGCCCGGTGATCTTCATGGGGAGCCTGCTGGTGCCCACGATGAGCGACTCGTTCGGCTGGGTGAGGTGATGAACCGCGAAGCCCACGAAATAGATGTCCGTATACCCCAACAGACCAGCGCTGAAGTCCGCATTGCCCACCCGGCCTCCGCGAGGAACATCATTGGTGTTGTAGATGAAGCCCCGGCGGGGGTCGATCTGATCACCGAAGGTGAGCTTGCTCCAATCGAGCGATTTCTGGAAGTAGGTGGCCTGGAAACCGGCCTTTAGGGAGAACTTCCGCGAGATGGGCTGCTGGTAGGAGTAGATCCCGCTGACCGTGGTGGTGCTCAGCGTGCCTTGCCCGGCTTGGTCATTGGTCACGAGGAACCCGAGCCCCCCCTGCATCGCATCGATGTGCTGATCATAGCTGGCACTTGTGGTCACGAATGTGCCCGTGAGGGCGGGCCATTGGTTCCGGTAGTTGAGCACCACCCGGGGGCAGCGCGCGGTGCCGGCGAACGCCGGATTCAGGTACAGTGGATTCGCGTAGAACTGAGTGAATTGCGGATCCTGGGCCTGAACGGCAAGCCCAACCAGCATCGACCAAGCGAGTCCAACGCGCGCGCGCCAAGAAGTGCTTCTATTCATGCTCCTATTGCGGTCAAGGGCCAACTGCAAGCGCCAATTATACGGAACCCTCCCGAACCGGTTCCGAAGACCTTGGCAATATTGCTCGCCCAAGGCCGTTGGTCCCCTGCCCGAAAGCCAAGGGTCGAAGGTAGTAACTTGGTTTCGAAATGTTGAAAACCTGTTGATTGCGCCTTGATGAACACGCACCCGCGAACCACTGCCATTGCGTTGATGCTCGCCGCCTGGAGCTCAATTTCAGCCCAGCTCGATCCGTGGCGAAACCTGATCTGGGAGATGCCCGCGAAGGCTTCCACCGACCTTTCCGGAGCTGCATTGGATCAGGTTCCGGCCCTCAAGAGCGGCGAAATCGACCTCGAGAAGGACGGATTGCCTGTCCATGTTGAAGTCCTGCCGCTGAACAAGGGCTCTCGGATAGCCGGTGCACGGGTAGTTGATGCCGAGTACACGACGGTCAGCGGCGCCGAACTCCGTAAATGGCCATGGCTGAATGCGGCCGGCGTGGAACCTGAGGTGCATGCCCGGGTAAGCTATCAGCGCAAGCAGCCGCACCTCCTGATCTCAGTAGTGCCATTCAGGCGGAATCCGAATACCGGATCACCGGAGCGGCTTCAGCGTTTCCGATATGAATGGGTAGAGTCCAATGAGGCGCGGAGCGGCTCGCGCAAGAACGACTACCCCGATCATTCGATGCTGCAAACAGGGGATTGGTACAGATTCACCGTGGCGAAGGATGGCGTGTACAGGATCACTTACGATTTCCTACGCCAATTGGGCGTGAACGTATCTGGTTTGGCCAGTGATCAGCTGAATGTGTATGGCAACAACCAGGGGCTCCTCCCTTTCGTGAATAGCATTCCGGTGCCCACCGACCTGAAGACCCACGCGGTGGAGGTGGTGGATGGCGGTGACGGATCCTTCGGATCGGGGGACTACCTCTTGTTCTATGCCAATGGGCCACTGCGCTGGACCCAGAACGGAGACCTGTTCAGCCACACCAAGCATGTCTACACGGATTCTGCCACGTACTTCATCGGCATCGATGTTGAGCCGCCGGTCCGCATCGCAACGGTGATCTCTACCGACGATGCGCCGACACAGACCGTTACCCGGTTCAACGAACGCCAGGTGATCGACCGGGACTTGGTGAATCTGATCAAGAGCGGCCGCACGTGGTTCGCAGAGGCTTACGACCTGGTCACCACATACTCATACGGTTTCGATGTGCCCAACCTTGCAGCCGATGTGCCCGTGACACTCGATGTCTGCGTCGCCGCTCGCACCTACAACAGCGGCAGCGTACAGAATTACAGCTCGTTCAGCATCAACTCCACCAGCGGATTCTCGGGGACGCTTCAGGTGCAAGGCATCACCAACAGCCCCACCGGCGCAGTGGCCCGCGAGGCCTGCCAGACCTTCACATGGAATTCGGGCGGGAACAACCTGCCGATCACGGTCACCTTCAATAAGTTCGATCCTGTGAGCTCCGTGGGATGGATGAATTACCTGCGCCTCAACTGCGTGCGCGAACTGCGCATGAGCGGCGATCAGCTGCCATTCCGGTCGCTCGCATCAGTTGGCCCGGGCGAGGTGAGCGATTTCGTGATCGATCAGGCGCAGCAAGCCCAGCGGATCTGGGACATTACCGACCCTGCAAGCCCCTTGGCGGTGCAGTATGCAACCACGGGCAACCAGAAAACATTCAGGCTCGCCACGGAGAGCCTCCGGGAATTCATCGCCTTCCGCGACGCGAACTACCTGAGCCCCACCGTGGTCGGGCGGGTGCCGAACCAGGACCTCCACGCCACAACGTTGCCTACCGACCTGGTGATCGTGAGCCCTCAGTCGTTCCTGACGCAAGCGCAGCGTGTGGCAGACCGGCGCATTAGCGAGGGCTTGACCGTGAAGGTCGTTACCCCGCAGCAGGTATTCAACGAATTCTCCGGCGGCATGCGAGACGCTACGGCCATCAAACGCTACATGCGGATGCTTTACGACCGGGCGGGCGACGACGCTCCTGAACTGCTTCCACGCTACTTATTGCTCTTCGGCGATGGCTCGTACAACAACATATCGATGAGCGCCAGCAACCAGAACATCATCCCGAGCTACCAGACTGCTGATGCCGTTGACTTTTCGAAATCATACACTTCCGACGACTACTTCGGCCTGCTCGATGAGAATGAAGGTGAAGGCACGGGCGACCTGGTGGACATCGGCGTGGGCCGCATCATCACGCACACCGCAGAACAGGCCCGCCAGGTAGTGGACAAGATCCTGGGCTATGACGCGCTGCGCGGCATCCCGACCACCGGCGGCAGCTGCGGCAACGATGGCGATGGCGGAATCGCGGATTGGCGCACGCATGTGCTCTTCGTGAGCGACGACCAGACCGGCGATGGCTTCGAGGGCGTGATTCACATGGATCAGAGTGATTCCCTCGCGCGCCGCGTGGACCGCGAGCATCCGAACCTGAACGTGGACAAGATCTACCTTGACGCCTACCAGCAAGTGGCCACTCCGGGCGGCCAGCGCTATCCGCAAGCCACGATAGACCTGCGCGACAAAGTGCAGAAAGGCGCTTTGGTGGTGAATTACATCGGCCATGGCGGCGAGGTGGGCTGGGCGCACGAGCGCCTGCTCGACAACACCACCATCCTGGAATGGTCGAACAAGGACCGCTTGCCGATCTTCATGACCGCCACCTGCGAATTCAGCCGCTGGGACGATCCAGGCCGCACCTCCGCCGGCGAATTCGTACTGCTCAATCCGAGCGGTGGCGGGGTGGCCTTGATGACCACCACGCGCCTGGCTTACTCCAGCCAGAACTTCAAGCTGGCCAACTTCTACTACGACCACATCTTCGAGCCCTTGGACGAGCTCGGTCGCGAAGCCCGCATCGGCGATGCCTTCAGGTACACCAAGCGCGACATCGCCACCGAACAGCCCAACCTGCGCAATCATCGCAACTTCAGCCTGCTCGGCGACCCCAGCATGCGCATGGCCAATCCTCGCAAGCGCATTGAGATCACCGCGCTCTCCGATACGCTCGGCCAACCGATCGACACGCTCAAGGCGCTCAGCGTGGTGCGTATCACCGGATTCGTTGACGATGGCAATGGGCAGCCGATGCAGGATTTCAATGGCGTTGTGGTGCCCATCGTGTATGACAAGCAAACCTCACAGAACACCCTTTCCAACGATGGTGGCGGGCCATTCGCCTTCAAGGTGCGCAAGAATGTGATCTACCGAGGCCGCGCTTCCGTTACCAATGGCAGCTTCAGCTTCACCTTCGTGGTGCCCAAGGACATTAATTACCAGTTCGGCAAGGGGCGCGTGGCCTGTTACGCGGAGAGCCTCTCAGACAACGCCAGTGGCTACGACAACGACCCCATCGTGGGCGGCACCTCCGATGATGCCCCGCTCGATGGCACAGGCCCACGGATCGAGGTGTACCTGAACGATGAGCGCTTCGTGCGCGGGGGGATCACCAATGAAACGCCCTTGCTCTTCGCGAAGATCTTCGATGAGAACGGCATCAACACCGTGGGCTCCAGCATCGGACACGACCTGTTGGCCACACTGGACGAGAACACCGAGCAGGCCATCGTGCTCAACGACCTTTATGAGTCGGATATGGACACCTACAAGAGCGGCCAGGTGCGCTACCGCTTCGGCAAGCTCGCCGATGGCCCCCACACCCTCACCGTGAAGGCTTGGGACACGCACAATAACAGCAGTGAGAAGAGCACTGAATTCGTGGTGGCCTCCAGCGCGGAGCTGGCCCTTGCGCACGTGCTCAACTACCCCAATCCTTTCACTACGCGCACCGAGTTCTACTTCGAGCACAATCGCCCGTGCAACACGCTCGAGGCCCAGGTCCAGGTGTTCACCGTGAGCGGACGATTGGTGAAGACCTTGAACCGCCGCCTCACCTGTGATGGATTCCGCACCGAACCCCTCGCTTGGGACGGCCGCGACGACTTCGGCGACAACCTCGGGCGCGGGGTTTATGTGTACCGCCTCAGCGTGGCCGCCCCCGATGGCGCCAAGGCCGAGCAATTCGAGAAACTCGTGATCCTCCGCTGACCCGCCAAGCCCTGCACCGCCAGTATATTCGCACCGCTTTCCACGACCGCACGATGATTCTCCGCTCCCTCCATAAGCCGCTGCTCGCCGCACCGTTGCTCCTGCTCTCGGCTCGCGCTTCTTCCCAGAACAACGCCTGCGTGAACCAGATCAATGGCCGTGACTGCAAGGAGGGCAACATGAACACCATCACCACGGCGGTACCCTTCCTGATGATCAGCGTGGACAGCCGCGCGGGCGGCATGGGCGATGCGGGGGTAGCGGTGTCGCCGGATGCGAACTCGATCCACTGGAACCCCTCGAAGCTCGCCTTCGCGGACAAGGAGGGCGAGTTCAGCATCAGCTACAGCCCATGGCTGCGCAAGCTGGTGCCCGACATGAGCCTGGCGTACGTGACCGGCTACAAGAAGCTCGCGAACGATCGCAGCGCCATCGGCGGCAGCCTGCGCTACTTCAACTTGGGCAGCATCACCTTCACGGACATCAATGGCAGCACCATCCGCGAGTTCAAACCGGCCGAGTTCGCCATTGATGTGGCCTTCGCGCAGAAGTTCAGTGACTACTTCGGAGGCGGCATCGCGATCCGCTACATCAACAGCAACCTGACCGGCGGCATCAGCGTGCAGGGCGCCAACAGCAAGGCGGGGCAGAGCGTGGCGGCCGATGTGAGCTTCTTCTACCAGAAGCCGGAGATACAACTCGGCGAGAAGGACGCCACCTTCGCATTCGGCCTCAATGTGAGCAACGTGGGCGCCAAGATGAGCTATACCTCATCGGCCAACAAGGACTTCATCCCCATCAACCTACGCCTCGGGCCTGCGCTCACCGTGAACCTCGATGAGTACAACAGCCTCACCGTGAACATCGACGCCAATAAGCTCCTGGTGCCCACCCCGCCGATCTACGATCCCAAGGAGAGAGATCCAGCCACCGGTGAGTTCCTGGTGGCCAGCGGCCGCAATCCTAACGTGGGCGTGGCCGAAGGCATCTTCGGCAGTTTCAGCGATGCACCCGGCTTCGGTGAATGGAACGCGGACAGCTCGGCCTACACGGTCTATGAAGGCAGCAAGCGCCGCGAGGAATTGCAGGAGATCAACCTGGCCGGCGGCCTCGAGTACTGGTACGACAAGCAGTTCGCTTTCCGCGCGGGCTACTTCCACGAGCACTTCAATAAGGGCAACCGGCAGTACTTCACTGTGGGATTGGGCCTGCGCTACAGCAAGTTCGCCCTCGACATGAGCTACCTGATCGCCAACCAGCAACGCAGCCCGCTGGCCAACACGCTCCGCTTCACGCTGGGCTTCGTGTTCGATGGCAAGGGCTCCAAGAAGAAGGCCGGTTGATGGCCCCATCGGGCAGCCTCCCCTACCGCATCGGCTTCGGTTACGACGCGCACCAACTAGTGGTCGGCCGAGAGCTTTGGCTGGGCGGAGTGCGGATCGATCATGAAAGCGGCCTCGATGGCCACAGCGATGCAGACGTGCTCTTGCATGCCTTGTGCGATGCATTGCTCGGCGCCGTTGGCCTCGGCGACATCGGCCAGCATTTCCCCAACACCGATGCTACCTGGAAAGGGGCAGATAGCAAGCGCCTGCTCGAAGCCGTGGTGAAGCTCCTGCACGACAGAGGCTGGCGGGTGGGCAACGTGGACTGCACGCTGGTGATGGAGCGCCCGAAAGTGATGCCCCATGCGGCTTCGATGCGTGCCGCTATTGCGCCTTTGCTCCATGTTGCTGAAGATGCCGTGAGCATCAAGGCCACCACCAACGAACAGATGGGTTTCGTGGGCCGTGAAGAAGGCGCCTGTGCCTATGCCGTGGCGATGGTGCACCGTTCGGAAGCGGTGAGCGGATAGTTTCGCCGCTCATTCATTCCCCATGCGCATTCTCGTTACAGGATCGAACGGCCTGCTCGGTCAGAAACTCGTAGACGCCTTGCGCGACGATGCGGCCGTTGAGCTGTTCGCCACCGGACGCGGACCGGACCGCACGCCCGATCCGCTCGGCAATCGCTACCATGCGGTTGATTACACCATCCGGTCCGATGTGGATCGCGTATTCGAAGCAACGCGTCCCGATGCGGTGATCCACGGCGCGGCCATGACCAATGTGGATGCCTGTGAGACCGATCCGGAAGCGTGCCGATTGCAGAACATCACCGCGACGCATCACCTGATCGAGGCGGCCAAGCGGCATGGCAGCCACTTCATCTTCCTGAGCACCGACTTCATCTTCGATGGGATGAATGGCCCCTACCGCGAAGACGATGCGCCGGCTCCGCTCAGTGTCTATGGACACAGCAAGCTGGATGGCGAGCGTCTCGTGATGTCCTCAGGCCTCGCGAAGTGGAGCATCGCGCGCACCATCATCGTGTTCGGTGTGGCCCCAGGGCTGAGCCGGAGCAATGTGGTCCTTTGGGCGAAATCAGCCTTGGAGAAAGGCCAGTCGATAAAGGTGGTGGACGATCAATGGCGGATGCCTACGCTGGCTGAGGATCTCGCTGATGGCTGCATCCGCATCGCCAAGCAAAGCGCCACCGGCATCTACCACCTAAGCGGCCCGGATGGCATGAGCATCCTCGAACTCGTTCAGCGGGTTGGCGCCTTCTTCAAGCTCGAAACCTCGGTGGTGACCCCGGTGAAGAGCGACACCTTGGGCCAGCCGGCCAAGCGGCCACCGAAGACAGGCTTCGTGATCGATAAAGCGCGGAGCGAATTGGGCTGGAACCCGCGAAGCTTCGAAGAAGGGCTCGCCTTGGTGGAAGCGCAGCTCGCGCGCGGTTAGCGGACCGGAACGGTTGCCAACCATTCGCGGATCGGCAGCTAGGCAACAGGAACGAACAACCTAAGCGCTGGCCGACTACATTGGCCAACCTCAATCCTCTTGCATGGCGATCACTCCGAAAGAAGCGTGGGGCACGCGCGTGGGCCTTATCCTGGCGATGGCCGGCAATGCCGTAGGCCTGGGCAACTTCCTGCGCTTCCCTGTGCAGGCGGTGAACAACGGGGGCGGCGCATTCATCATTCCCTACCTCGTGTGCTTCCTGCTCATGGGCATACCGCTGCTCTGGATCGAGTGGAGCATGGGCCGCTTCGGCGGGCGCAGCAACAACCACAGCACGCCCTTCATCCTCGATACGATGACCAAGCGCGCGTTCTGGAAGTACTTCGGCGTCTTCGGCATATTCACCAACATCGCCGTGGCGGCGTACTACTGCTACATCGAGAGCTGGACCATGAGCTATGTATGGCACAGCATCGCCGGCACCTTCGATGGCCTTAGCCAAACGCAGGTGGCGCAGTTCTTCCGCAGCTACCTGGATGTGAGCAGCAGCCACACCGGGATCCCTTATGAAGCGGTGGTGTTCTACGTGCTCTGCTTGCTCCTGAACACCTGGATCCTTTCACGCGGCCTGCGCGGTGTGGAGCGCGCGGCGCAGATCGGCATGCCCCTGCTCATCCTCTTCGGGATCTTCCTCGCCATGCGCGGAATCACCCTGGGCACCAGCGGGGCCAGCACCGAAGTGCCCGGTGCGAGCGCATGGGACGGCCTCAACTTCCTGTGGACGCCGCAATTCGACAGCCTGAGCAATCCCAGCGTGTGGCTGGCAGCTGCCGGCCAGATCTTCTTCACCCTGAGCGTAGGCATGGGCACCATCCATTGCTATGCGGCTTATGTGCGGAGCAAGGACGACATCGCGCTCAATGCCGTCAGCGCCGGGTTCACCAACGAATTCGTGGAGGTGGTGCTGGGCAGCATGATCGTGATCCCGATCGCCGCCGGCTACCTCGGGCTCGACTGGGTGAAGCAGAACGCGGGCTTCGGCATGGCCTTCCAGACCATGCCCTTCCTCTTCGAGAAATGGGGGCCTTTCCTGAGCATGGCCGCAGGGGTGATGTGGTTCGGCCTGCTCTTCTTCGCGGGCATCACCAGTTCCTTGGCCATGGGAACCCCATGGATGGGTTTCATGCGCGATGAATTCGGATGGAGCCGAAACAAGGGAGCGTTGAGCTTCGGGGCCATTGTGCTCGCCCTCGGCCTGCCCACCGTGCTCATTTACCAAGTGGGCGCCAATGGCGCCGTGAACCAGGTCGTCTTCGACCAGTATGACTATTGGGCGGGCACCGTGGCGCTGGTCGTCTTCGCGCTTGCCGAGACCGTGCTCTTCGCATGGGTCTTCGGCATCGACAAGGGCTGGAAGGAACTCATGAGCGGCGCGGACCTGAAGGTGCCGACGATCTACAAGTTCATCATCAAGTACATCACACCGGCCATGCTGCT
Source organism: Flavobacteriales bacterium (assembly GCA_016716605.1). Lineage (NCBI taxonomy): Bacteria > Pseudomonadati > Bacteroidota > Flavobacteriia > Flavobacteriales > Flavobacteriales bacterium. The sequence continues at coordinate 1,819,940 of JADJWA010000001.1, read as the reverse complement.
GGTCGTATTCCTCGGCTCGCTGTTCACCCCTGCCGGCAACGAATGGGGCGCCGCGCTCACAGGCCTGTTCTCCGGTGAAGGCTGGACCCTCGACAACGGCTCCATCATCAAGACCATCGGCAATGCGGGCCTGCACGATCAGCTAGCCGCCACCACGGATCCCGCCGGAATCGACGCCTTGAAGGACCAGCTGTTCTATACCAACGCCGCGCGGCTCATCCTCTTCGCCACATTCGCCGGGCTCGCCGTGCTGGTGTACCTCGCTGGCGCACGACGGCTCCGGTCAACCAAATCCTGATGGCCATGAACAGCCAAGCACTCTCCCTCATGCTGATCACGCAGCTCACCGTGGTCGCCATCACTGGCTACTTCTTCTATCGCGTGCTCACCACCAAACCCAAGCCTGAGCCGGACAGCTACGCGGAGAACGACGACGTCCCGCGCTGAAGACCTCGCCATGGCCTCCCCTCAAGACCGAGAGCAGGAGCGGCAGGCGTTCGCGAACAGGCCCTTCACGGCGCAACTGAAGGACTTGCTCCACCTGCATAAGGCCGAGCGGCGAGGCACCGCATTCATGATGGCGCTGATTCTTGCTGCAGCCGGCTCGTTCTACTATTACCGCCTGCACTATGTCCCAGGCACAGCCGATCTCGAGCCGGCGCGCCTTCAAATGGAGGTCTGGCTCGCAGCACGCGACTCGGCGGACGATGCAGCAGGACCAGCGGTGCTCGACCCCTTCCCCTTCGACCCGAACACCATAAGCATCGATGACTGGCAGCGGCTGGGGCTCACCGCGAAGCAAGCCGCATCCATCGAGCGTTACCGCGCCAAGGGCGGCCGCTTCCGATCGAAGTCCGATGTGGCCCGGATGTACACGATCAAGCCCGAACTCTATGCCCGGCTGGAGCCGTTCATCCTCCTGCCCGACAGCGCGCCGGAGCGGGAGCGATACCAGCCACGGTCCGCATGGCCCAAGCGCGACAGCGCAAGGACTTACCCTCCCCGCCAACGCGAATCACACGAGGCGCCGAGTGGCTTCGCCAAGCTCGAAGTGAACAGCGCCGATACGAACGCCTTGATCGCGCTGCCCGGCATCGGGCCAGCATTCGCGCGCGGCATCACCAAGTACCGTGAAGGCCTAGGCGGCTACCACTCCCTCGATCAGCTCGCCGAGGTGTACATCCTCAAAGACAAGCCCGACGCCGTCGAACGGCTGAAAGAGCTGCTCGTGGTGGACACGCTCCTCATCCGCCGCATCCCCCTGAACACATGCACCGCGGAGGACCTCGCCGCGCATCCCTACATCCGGTGGAAGCTGGCCAAGCCCATCGTTGCCTACCGCCAACAACACGGGCCGTTCAAGGAAATAGCCGCCATCAAAGGCCTGCACCTGATCGACGAGGGCCTCTACCGTAAACTTGCGCCCTACCTCAGCGTGGAGTGAGCGCCCTGCAGCAACGCCTCGAGGCCGCCATACGGGCGGTGCCCGATTTCCCGAGGCCCGGCATCCTCTTCCGCGACATCACTCCTGTTCTCGAGGACCCGCTGCTCTGCCGCGCCATCACCGAAGGCTTCCGAGAGCGCTTGCAGGACGTGCCCATCGATGCCATCGTGGGAATTGAGAGCCGTGGCTTCCTCTTCGGGATGCCACTGGCGCTCGCGCTAGGGGTGCCCTTCCTCACCGTACGCAAGAAAGGAAAGCTCCCTTGGAAGACCGTGAGCCACAAGTATGACCTGGAGTACGGCAGCGCGGAAGTGGAGATGCACATCGACAGCGTGAAGCCCGGCATGCGCGTCCTGGTGCATGATGATCTCCTAGCAACAGGCGGCACAGCTACAGCGGCCGCTGAGCTGGTGCGCATGCAGGGCGGAACCCTGGCCGGCTTCTCCTTCCTGATTGAATTGAGCTTCCTGCACGGCATGCGCAAACTCGAATCATACAATACCAAGGTGGTTACCTTGCTCACCTACTGACACCGATGGAATTCGCCACTACCGAGAGCCAGACCATGATCGCACAAGCAGTGCGCGACCTGTGTGAGCGCGAGCTGCGCCCGAATCTGATGGACTGGGACGAGAGCCAGCACTTCCCGAAGGACCTCTTCCGGAACCACTTCGGCCCCGCCGGCATGCTGGGCGTACTGGTGCCGGAGGAATACGGTGGTGCAGGCCTAGGCTACTATGAGTACATCAGCACCATCGTGGAGGTCGCCAAGATCTGCGGCAGCGTGGGCCTGAGCGTGGCCGCGCACAACAGCCTCTGCACGGGCCACATCCTCTATTTCGCAAACGAAGAGCAGAAGCGCCGCTGGCTGCCCAAGCTCGCCACCGGCGAGTGGATCGGTGCTTGGGCGCTCACCGAGCCCAACACCGGCAGCGACGCCATGCGCATGAAGTGCACGGCTCGGAAAGAAGGCAGTGAATGGGTGCTCAACGGCACCAAATGCTGGATCACTCACGGCATCAGCAGCGATGCTGTAGTCGTGATCGCGCGCACCGGCGAACTGCTCGACAGCAAGGGGATGACCGCCTTCGTGGTGGAACGCGGCACCCCGGGACTGAAGGCCGGCAAGAAAGAGAACAAGCTGGGCATGCGCGCCAGCGAGACCGCCGAAGTGATCTTCGAGGAGTGCCGCGTGCCCGAAGCGAATGTGCTCGGCAACGTGGGAGAAGGTTTTCAGCAAGCGATGAAGATCCTCGACGGTGGCCGCATCAGCATCGCAGCACTCAGCCTGGGCATCGCCAAGGGAGCTTATGAGGCGAGCGTGAAGTACGCCAAGGAGCGAGAGCAGTTCGGCCAGCCCATCGCGAACTTCCAAGCCATCGCCTTCAAGCTCGCTGATATGGCCACGCGCATTGAGGCCGCCGAGCTGCTCACCCTGCAAGCCGCCGATCTCAAGAACCGCGGCAAGAAGATGACCAAGGAAAGCGCCATGGCGAAGTACTACGCCAGCGAAGTAGCCGTATGGGCCAGCAACGAGGCCGTGCAGATCCACGGCGGCTATGGCTACACCAAGGATTTCCCGGTGGAGAAGTTCTACCGAGATAGCAAGCTCTGCACGATCGGCGAAGGAACAAGCGAGATTCAGAAGCTGGTGATCAGCCGGCAGGTACTGAAGGGCTGAGGGCTTCAACGTCTATTTCACTCAACCACCAACGCGCGCCAGGCCGCAGGAATCTCATTAACCAGATCCATGGCCGTCATGCCGTGCTGGCCAAGTCGCTTTGAGGCCAGATCGCCGGCGAGGCCATGCAGATGCACCCCGAGCTCAGCGGCTTCAATTGACGAGTATCCCTGTGCAAGCAGCCCGGTGAGGAGCCCGGTGAGTGCATCGCCGCTCCCGCCTTTGGCCATGCCCGGATTCCCTGTGGTGTTGAAGCGCACATGGCCCTCAGGCGAGCAAATGGCCGTGAAAGCGCCCTTAAGCACAATGGTGCAACGCCAGGCTTGCGCAGCCTCACGTGCAGCTTGAAGTCGATCGTAACCAGTTGTGAATGCGCGTCCAGTGAGCCGCTCGAACTCCTTCGGGTGGGGCGTGAGCACAGCGCGGTCCGGAATTGACTTCAACAGCTCACGATGCGCGGCCAATAGGTTGAGCGCATCGGCATCGAGCACCAGCGGCCCGGCATTTCGCTCAATCAACCGATGCAAGGCATGGGCCGATTCCCCTTGCATGCCCATGCCCGGCCCAGCACCGATCGCTGAATAAGCCGTGAGGTCTGGTACCTCAGCAAGGCATTCAATCCCGCAGCCAAGAGCGCACATTGCTTCCGGGGCTGAAGCCTGAACGATCGGAATGCCAGCTTCTGGAACTGCTGCTGTAACAAGACCGGCTCCGCTGCGCAATGCAGCTCGCGTGGCCAGCACCATCGCGCCCATCCTTCCTAGTGATCCGCCCATGAGCAGTGCATGCCCGAAATTGCCCTTGTGCGCGAATCGCGGGCGAGGACGGATCAATGAGCGTGCATCAGCAGCCTGGAGCAAATGGTATGGCGTGTTGCTCAATTGAACGAAATCCGCATCCAAGCCAATCGGAACGACCTGCCAGTCACCGACGAACCCGCCACTCTCAGGCAAGAGCAGGCTGAGCTTCGGCGTCTCCAGAGTGAGCGTGAGCGAGGCCTGCACAATTCCCTCCTTCCGATTCCCTGCGTTCGATTCGGCGAAGAGGCCTGAAGGCATGTCAATCGCGACAATGGGCCTGCGGCTGCGATTCATCCATTGCACGGCTTCCAGCGCAAGGCCCTCCAGCGGGGCGTTGAGGCCGGTGCCGAACAAGGCGTCGATGATCAAGTCCGAATCGATGGTCGAAAAATGCGCCGCGGATCGGCATTCCACCAGTTTGACGCCCGATCCGACCGCCAGGTCCCCTTGCTTCTGGTTGTCCGGGGAGGGTTCCGGTCGATGGGCGATGCGCACTGCGCTCACTGCAAGGCCCGCGCGCTCCAGGAGCAAGGCCATAGCCAGTCCATCACCACCGTTGTTTCCCATGCCCGCCACCACGAGCACCGATCGCACGGCGCCGAAGCGGCCGCGTTCGATTTCATGCATGAGCGCAGCTGCACAGGCTGTTGCTGCGCGCTGCATCAGCGCATGCGATTCAATCGGCTCATTCTCGATGGTCCATGCGTCGGCCTCGCGGATGGCCTGCGGGCTGAGCACCGGGATCATCGCGTAGGGCTACTCAGTGAACACCGCCCACTTCAGGTTGAAGGTGTAGCGGTCATCATCGGCCGTTCCGTCCGCATCCAGGATATCCGTGATGCGGATGAGGGCATAGTGGCTCACATTGGCCGGCAAACTGCCCAAGCGGACAATGACGATGTCGTTCACGGCGATGTTGTTCAGCTCCTCCACCGGCACCCCTGAGTTGAACGCGTTGCGCACGCTCACATTGGTGGCATTGGCGTAATCGAAGCCATTGAAGCGCACCATGCGCCCCCCTGCGGGCGAGACCCATGAACGGCTCAGTTGCGTGTCCGAGGACGAGGCCGGATTATCCTGGATATCGCGGCGAGCGCTATCAACCGTGTAGAGCACCGGCACACGCTCCTCCAGATCGAAGGCCGACTCGCCCTGAGTAGCGGAGTTCCGGGAGTAGAACTGGTGCCCGGTGGTCTCGGTGAGCAGGATGGCGCCCAAGGTCACGCTCAAGGTGCGGCGCGTTGACATCATGTCGCCATCCTCCTCGAAGAGCTCAAAGGTGATCTTGTTGGAATAGGCTGCGGTTGCGTGCGGGGCCAGGAATTCCCAATCCATGCTGAAGGCTGAGCCCGAGAGCGCAGAATCAATCACGGTCTGGGTGAAGTCATTGTCGCGCTTCGAGGTGATCAACAGGCGGCTCAAGCTCGATTTATCCGAGGTGCCTGTGATCCGGAATGAGATCACGTTGCCCGAGGTGACCGCGATCACCGGTGTGCCCGGCGAAACAGTCAGCACAGGGATGTCATTCCCGCGCTTGCACGAAACGAGGGCAAGGGCGAAGGTGATGGCGATGGGGATCGCTTGGATGGTGGTGCGCATGGGTGCGAAGGTATTGGCCATAAGCACGAGAGCCGCGGCCAATGGCCGCGGCTCTCGAAAGGAATGATGGCCGATTACTTCGACTTGATGCGGAAGGCCTTCGCACGGACCGTGAGGGTGGTGCGATTGCCCAAGAACATCTGATCGCGCACGCTGCTGGAGTTGATGGGGAGCACGAAATCGGCATCCTCACGCTGCATCAGCGCGTCGTAAAGGGCGTTGTTGGTCATGCGGTCCTGCGGGATGAGCCCGCCGCCGCCGATGGTTGCCACGTGGAAGCGACGACCGCCGATCGGGAGCACTCCGAACAGGAAGCTCTGCGTGGCCGTGCCGCTCACATCGCCGATGTACTCGAGGTCCTCCATCTTGAAGTGGATCTGCGTCTGCACCGAAGTACCAGCGATGGACTTGGTGTAGTACGTGCAGGAGGAGAACAGAAGCACTACGGCCAGTGGCAGCAGGATGATGGCTTTGATCTTCTTCATTGCTGCGTGTGGTTACGTAGTGATTCTTAGTTGAAGTAGATATTGAGCACCAAGCGGACCTGATCGTTCGTGTCCATGGTGTTGTACTTCTGCTTCACGCTGCTGTACTGCGTGTTCGCACCGCCAGCTTGGTTGGGGTCGCCGCCCACGGTGTAATACTCCCAGCTATCGGCTCCGCTCTCCACTTCATGCTTGGTCTTGTTGCCCAGCTGCCAGAAAGCGCTCCAGCCATACTCAACGCCAAGGGCGATGGGCAGGTCGAGCACGAACACGTTGAAGCCTACGATACCGCCCAAGCCCACGATCGTGTAGGGGGTGGTCATCTTGTGCACATCGTTGTCGTCCGTATCGCGGAAGATGTAGGACGTTACCATGCGATCACGTCCGAACCCGAGGTAAAGGTCAGCGCCGGCGTACACGTCGAAAATATTCGAGCTGCTGAAGTGCTTCTCGATACCGGGCACCAGCATGTACTCGCGGGTGCTTTGCTTGTACTCGAACTCAGCCAGGGTGGCGGGAATGAACTGGGTGGAATCCACTTCGCCTTTGATGGAGCGGGAATCGCGAGCCAGCCGGATGCCAGCACGGATCGCCACATCATCCTGAATGAACTTCTTGAACGTCAGCAGATTGCCTTTGCTCAGGCGATTCCAGGTGGAAATGCTGCGCACGGTTGAATCTGAGCCATCGCCGAAGGAGGCGTTGTTCAGGGTCAAGCCGAACACGAGGGCCATATCACCGGCCACAGGGCGACCGCCGAATTTGTACCGGGTATCCTGGTTCTCCCGGGTGGAGAGCTGAGCGCTCGCCACGGAGCAGAGACCCAGCAAAGCGAAGGACAGTAGCGTCTTTTTCATTGGGCTTAGTTTGGTTTAGTGCCTTTTGAACCCGGCCAAAAGTATGGCTGAGCGGCCGCAAACATAGGTGGAGCTATCGGCATTACCAACCTTGGAATGTTGAAGCGATGCCATAATGTTCACAAGATGGCCTGAGCCAAATCGGCGACGCCGGACCGAATTTCTGTTCACCTGGCCTTCTCAGCGAGCATGGGAACGAATCGGAAACTGCCCATCGGGCTCACGGAGAGGCCCCCCTCGCCATCCCTTCTGATCAGCTGCATCTGCTGCATATCGCCCTCCCCAACGGGTATGACCAAGGGTGCGTCCACCTTCAACTGCTCAACCAGTGATGACGGAACGAACGGCGCTCCGCAAGTCACCAATACCCCGTCGAAGGGTGCTTCGCGCGGCAAACCCGCGAAACCGTCGCCGTGCGAAAGCGACGCCTTGAATCCCAGCCTCGCCAACCGCTCCTTGGTCTGCAGGTACAAGGGCTTGTGCCGTTCGATGCTGAAAACGCGCACGCCCATGGCGCTCAGCACCGCCGTTTGGTAGCCGCTACCTGTTCCCACCTCGAGGATCCGATATCCAGGCCTTGGGTTCAGGAGTGCGGTCTGGAAGGCAACGGTATAGGGCTGCGAAATGGTCTGGCCACAGGGGATCGGAAAGGCGGTGTCCTCATAAGCGCGCATCTGGAATGCGCTGTCGTCGATGAACAGATGACGCGGCACTTCTCCGATGGCCTTCAGCACACCTTCATGCGCGATTCCTTTCCCGCGCAACAAGAGGACCAGCTTGCGCCGCATGCCCTGGTGCCTGAAATCGTCGGTTGCGCGCATCGTTGAGGCGGGCAAAGGTACCGGCTGTGAGGAGCGGCATCCGGCTATTTTTGCCCGCTTTTCATCAACCTGCATGGAAATCAGGAACCCGCTCCGCATCGGCGTGCTCGGTGCTGGCCATTTGGGCCGCATCCATGTGCAGCAGCTGCAGCATGTGCCCGCCTTCGAGGTGGTGGGCGTGTTCGACCCGCATCCGGAGAAGCGTGAGGCGATCACTGCGGAATTCGGCGTCAGGGGCTGGGCCTCGGCTGAGGAACTGCTCACTTCGGTGGATGCGATCGACATCGTGACGCCCACGGTGGTCCACCACCGGCTGGCCATGCAGGCCATGGGGCACGGCCTGCATTGCTTCATTGAGAAGCCGGTGACCGTAACGGTGGAAGAAGCCGAAGCCCTCCAGGCCCTGGCCGCAGAACGGAAGCTCACCGTGCAGGTTGGGCATGTGGAGCGCTTCAATCCTGCGTTCCAAGCCGCCCTCCCCTATTTCGGTGAACCCATGTTCATCGAGGGCCACCGGCTGGCGCAATGGAATCCGCGCGGCACCGATGTGAGCGTGGTGCTTGACCTGATGATCCACGACATCGACCTGATCCTGCATGTGGTCCGGAGCCCCGTAGCCTCGGTTACGGCCAGCGGCGTGGCCGTGGTGAGCGATACGCCCGACATATGCAACGCGCGAATCGCCTTCGCGAATGGCTGCGTGGCCAACCTCACGGCCAGCCGCATCAGCCTGAAGAACATGCGCAAGAGCCGGTTCTTCCAACGGGATGCCTACATCTCGGTTGACATGCTTGCGAAAGAAGCCGAAGTGGTGCGCATGCGGCCGGTTGAGGGCGAGCCTGACCCCTTCGCTGTGACGATTGACCTGCCTGATGGCAAAGGGAAGCGCGAGATCTCCTTCGAGAAGCCCGGCGTGCCGGTGATCAACGCCATCCGGGAGGAATTGGCCGCCTTCGCGGAGAGCATCCGGACCGGCGCTCCGGCGAGGGTGACATTGGGCGAGGCCGCCGATGCGCTGCGTGTAGCGCTGGCCGTGTTGGGTAGCATGGAACAGGGGAAATCATGAACTCGCATACTGATCGGATCCGGCGTGCGTTGGGCCGGTGTTCACGCATGCCCTACCTCTACGCGAAGCTGCCGCTCGCCGCACTAGTGATCACCGGATGCGCGAAGGGCGATAAGGTGCCGGCCTTCGTTGAGGTTCCGGCGGTGACCGTGAGCACCAGCGCCAATCAGGGCGGCGCCACCAGCAAGATCACGGATGCGTGGATCACGCTGAACGAGGAACTCATCGGCGTATGGGAGCTGCCTGCGCGCGTGCCGGTGCTCGCCGAAGGGCCTAACTTGATCGGCGTGGCGCCCGCCATCAAGCGCAACGGCACATTCGACGATCGCCTGCGCTACCCCTTCTACAATCCCTGGAGCGGCACGGTGGATCTCACGCGCGAGGGCACCGCGGTGGTGGCGCCCGGAACTTCGTACACCGATGAGACCTTGGTCTGGCACGAAGGCTTCGAGGACCTTTTCAGCCTGTTCTCCATCACGGCCAGCAGCGATACGCAATTACTGCGCTTCACCCCTGCCACTCATCCGGAACTGGAGTTCTTGGAGAATGGCCCCTGCGCGGGCTTCCGGCTCGATTCGGATCACCGCTTCGTGCGCATCGAGAGCGACGAGGATTTCCTGAGCTACGGAGGCCCGGCTTTCCTGGAGCTCGATCACCGCAGCGATCTGCTCATCACCGTGGGCGTGAAGTACTTCGCCGATGGGCTCGAGCGCATCGAGCCGTTCATCTTCCTGCCGCCGACGCACCGCAGCGACGGAAGCATGCCGTGGAACAAGGTGTACCTCGACCTGAGCGCTTTCTTCAACAGCGCGGTCAGCGAACGGGACGTTTACATCGAAGCCACGCTGCCCGATAGCCGAAGCAGCGCCGAGATCTATTTGGACAACATCAAGCTCCTGCGCATCCCGTGACCGGATCGAGACGCATCCAAGTGGCCAAGTACGTGATCGCCGATCTGGCGGGCGCGGCTGCCGCCTGGACGCTGTTCTTCCTATACCGGAAGGCCGTGCTCGAGCCGATGAAGTTCGGCACGGATGTGCCCATCGACCTCGATGCGAACTACTTCAAGGGCCTGGTGCTCGTTCCCTTGTTCTGGTTCGGGCTCTACACGGCTATCGGCGGCTACCGCGATGTGTTCCGCCGCTTCCGGACCAAGGAATTGGGCCAGACCCTGCTGGTAACCACCATTGGCGTGCTGGTGATCTTCTTCGTGCTGCTGCTCGACGATGAGGTGCCCAGTGCGAGCTACCACTACCGCAGCTTCCTGGCGCTCTTCGTGCTGCACTTCGGGATCACCTTCCCGCTGCGGTTCCTGATCACCAGCGGTACCGTGCGGGCCGTGCACCAGCGCCGCATCGGATTCAACACCGTGCTGGTGGGCGGCAACGAGCGCGCGGTCGCCGTGCACCAAGAGATCGAGGCCATGCCCAAATCGCCCGGCAACCGGTTCGTGGGCTTCGTGAACGTGAACGGCGGCGATCAACAGCTCGCTGGCATCCTGCCGCGCCTTGGCAAATGGCACGAGCTGCGGCAAGTGATCCTGCAGCACAGCGTCGAAGAGGCCATCATAGCCGTGGACAGCACCGAGCACGAGCACATGAGCAGGATCATGAATGAGCTGGAGGGCACTGGGGTGCGCATCAAGGTGATCCCGGACATGTACGACATCCTTTCCGGCTCGGTGAAGATGACCAGCATCTTCGGCACGCCGCTGATCGAGGTGAACCCGGAGATCATGCCCGCCTGGCAGTTCTCACTGAAGCGTGTCGTGGATATCGTGGTGAGCTCGATCGCGCTCGCAATCCTATTGCCTTTGTACCTGGCACTGGCCCTTCTTGTGATGCTCTCCGGCCCGGGGCCCGTGTTCTTCACGCAGGAGCGTATCGGCAAGCACGGCCGTCCCTTCCGGATCGTGAAATTCAGGAGCATGGTGAGCAATGCAGAGCAGGACGGCCCGCAGTTAAGCAGCGCCACCGATCCACGCATCACGCCCATAGGCCGCTGGATGCGGCGCACCCGCATGGACGAGCTCCCGCAATTCTGGAACGTGCTCAAAGGCGAGATGAGCCTGGTGGGCCCTCGGCCCGAGCGCCAGCACTACATCGATGCCATCACCGAAGTGGCCCCGCACTACCGCCACCTGACCAAGGTGCGGCCCGGCATCACCAGTTGGGGCCAAGTGAAATTCGGCTATGCCGAGAACATCGATCAGATGGTGCGCAGGCTTAAGTACGACATCCTCTACATCGAGAACATGAGCCTGGCGGTTGACCTGAAGATCCTCGCCTACACGGTGCTCATCATCCTTAAGGGGGATGGCAAGTAGGGGTCGACAATTATCGACCCCTACCTTGCCGCGCTAACGATTGATTCAATGAAGATCTCCGTCATCGGTGCCGGCCAAATGGGCAATGGCATCGCCCATGTGTTCGCGCAGCGCGGGCACACTGTCACCTTGATCGACATCGCGCAGGCCAGCCTGGACAGAGCCTTGGCGACCATCGGGAAGAACATGGACCGGCAGGTGGCAAAGGGCTCACTCACTGAAGAGCAGAAGAAGGACGCCCTTGCTTCCATTGCCACGAGCACCGATCTGGCTGCAGGCGTGAAGGAGGCCGAGCTCGTGATCGAGGCCGCCACGGAGAACGTGGACCTGAAGCTTCGCATCTTCAAGGATATCGATGCGAATGCACCGGTTTCGGCGATTCTGGCCACGAATACCAGCAGCATCAGCATCACGCGGATCGCAGCGGCCACCAATCGCCCTGGCCAAGTGATCGGCATGCACTTCATGAACCCCGTGCCGGTGATGAAGCTCGTGGAGGTGATCCGCGGTTACGATACCACCGATGCCGTGACGAAGACAGTGGTGGACCTGAGCTCGGCGATCGGCAAGGTGCCCGTGACCGTGAACGACTACGCTGGATTCGTGGCCAACCGCATCCTGATGCCCATGATCAACGAGGCCATCCAGACGCTCTGGCAGGGCGTGGGCGGTGTTGCTGAGATCGACAGTATCATGAAGCTGGGCATGGCGCACCCCATGGGCCCGCTGCAACTGGCCGACTTCATCGGACTGGACACGTGCCTTGCGATCATGCGCGTGCTGCACGAGGGCCTGGGTGAGCCGAAGTACGCGCCATGTCCCCTGCTCGTGCTGATGGTGACCGCCGGCAAGCTGGGCGCGAAGAGCGGGGAAGGCTTCTACGCGTACACCGCGGGCAGCAAGGACCTGTTGGTGGCCCAGGCATTCAGCAAGTGATCTCCATCCGCAGCGCAACAGCGCAAGACATCCCGCTGATCCAAGCAATCGCGCACGCCACCTGGCCGGTCTCCTACAGGGAAATGATCAGTCCGGAGCAAATCGCCTACATGCTGGAATTGATGTATAGCGAGGATTCGCTCCGTAAACAAATGGGCGCGAAGGGGCATCGATTCATCATCGCAGAGTTGAGCGGGGCCGCCGTCGGGTTCGCCGGATTCGAGCATCACCACGAGGACAGCACTCGAACCCGCCTGCACAAGCTCTACGTGCAACCCGGCACCCAGGGTGGCGGGGCCGGCAAGGCGCTGCTGCTAGACGTGATCGAGGAAGCCATGGGCTCCGGCGACACCGAGGTGGACCTCACGGTGAACAAGCGCAATCGCTCTTTGGGCTTCTACAAAGCCCATGGCTTCGCCATAGAGCGCGACATCGTGATGGACATCGGTGGTGGCTACGTCATGGACGACCACATCATGGTGAAGGCGCTGAGCTGATCGCGCTCAATTGGTGCTGGCCCGATCCACGGGGATGCCGTACTTCTTGTACAGCCGCGCCTTGCGCTTCTCGAGCCGCGCCTGCGCTTTCGCCGTTCGCGGCGGGCGCACCGCCACCGCAAGCTCGCCCCGCTCGATGCGCTGCACGATCACCTCCACCAGCTTATCGTCGCCGACAGGATCGTAGGTGCTGCGCAGATCGTGACCGAACATGCGCGCCATGCCTTGCCAAACGAAGGCCGTGAACGAACCGCGCAGCTGGCGCACGAGATCATAGCTGGTGCGCCCGGTCTCGCGATCGATGAGCTTGACCAGCAACTTGCCCTGGCTGATGGTGAGGTCCTTCACCTCAGCCTCGAACTCGGCACGCAGCTCCGCTTCGGCGAGCTTCACATAAAGATCTTGATCGCCGGAGCGGTCCATCATGGCCAGGTCATGCTCGTACTCGCGCAGCAGGTCGCCGGTGAGACGGGCATAGGGATAGACCTTGGTGACGTACCGCGTGAGCTTATCGTAGCGTTCGGCCTGCCTCCGGTCGCGAGCGGTCCATCGAACCTCCACGAATGCGGGCGGGAGGTCGACCACGGGCACCGTATCGCCATCCATAATCACGGCGCGATGCACGCTCACGGCGCCCTCCGATTGCGCATCAGCCTCAAGGAAAGCAAGGCTTCCCAACAAGATCAGGATCAAGTATCGATGGTAAGGGCGCATCAATGGCGATCGGTACAGCGAAGCTACAACGCTGGAAACCGCCGGGCCTTGTACTCAATCAGCGCCTCCTTAGTTTCCAAGGACTTGCGTGGCTCCCAGGAACCGCAACCCTGGCCGAAGGCGGCCTACTCTGGCGCATGAGTTCCGCAGCCACGAGACCAGCTGCCTGCGCCTCGGACTCACCAAGCCCCTCCAGGACCTCAGGCTTGAAATGGTCGCGCACGAAATGGGTATCGTACCGCCCGCTGCGGAACGCCTCATGGCCCATGACGTAGCGACAGAACGGCAAGGTGGTCTCCACGCCGGTGATCGCGTAATCATCGATGGCGCGCTCCATCCGCGTGATGGCCTCCTCTCGCGTGGCTCCATAGGTGATCAGCTTGGCGATCATGGGGTCGTAATGAATGGGTATCTCCATTCCCTCTTCAAAGCCATCATCGACGCGCACACCGGGACCCTGCGGAGGCCGATAGGTGGTGAGCGTGCCGATGTCCGGCAGGAAATTGTTCATGGGGTCCTCGGCGTACACGCGCACCTCGATGGCGTGGCCGTTGATCTTCAGATCCTCTTGGGCGAAGGGCAGCTTGTCCCCTTCGGCCACGCGGATCTGCAGCTTCACCAGATCGAGGCCCGTGATCATCTCCGTGACCGGATGCTCCACCTGAAGGCGCGTGTTCATCTCCATGAAGTAGAAGTCGCCGCCCTCGTCGAGCAGGAACTCCACGGTGCCCGCGCCCACATAGTCCACGCTCTTCGCCACGTTCACAGCGGCCTCCCCCATTCGCTTGCGCATCACGGGCGTCAGCGCCGCGCTGGGGGCCTCCTCCACCACCTTCTGGTGGCGGCGCTGCACGCTGCATTCCCGCTCGAAGAGGTAGCAGGTGTTGCCGTGCGCATCGGCCATCACCTGCACTTCGATGTGGCGCGGCCCGGCTACGTACTTCTCGATGAACACGCTGCCATCGCCGAAAGCATTCTGCGCTTCGCTGATGGCGCGCTCCAGTCCCTCTTTCAGCCCGGCCTCCTCCTCCACTACGCGCATGCCCTTGCCGCCACCGCCTGCTGCGGCCTTGATCAGGATCGGGAATCTGATGGTCTTCGCCACGGCGATCGCTTCCTCGATTCCGCTCACTGCGCCCTCGGTTCCAGGCACCAACGGCACGCCGAATTGCTTCACCGCCTCCTTCGCCGCGAGCTTATCGCCCATCACTTTCATGGCATGCGGTGAAGGCCCAACGAAGATGACGCCAGCCTTCTCCAGCGCCCGGGCGAAGTCGCCGTTCTCGCTGAGGAAGCCGTAGCCGGGATGCACCGCATCGACCTTCAGGTCCTTGCACGCCTTCACGAGCTTATCGATCACCAGGTAGCTCTCCTTGCTCGGGGGCGGACCGATGCACACCGCTTCATCCGCGAAACGCACGAAGGGCGCATTACGGTCGGCTTCAGAATACACGGCTACGGTGGCTATGCCCATCTCACGGGCGGAGCGCATCACGCGCAGGGCGATCTCGCCGCGGTTGGCGACGAGGAGCTTCTTGATCTTCTCGGTTCTTGCCATGTATAGCAATCTTGGGAGCGCGAAGATGCGAAGGGCTGGCCCGAACTTTGGCTTCGGCCTGCCATGCGACTCCTTGCATTCGTGCCCCTTCTCGCCCTGTGCGCGGCTTCTTCGGCCCAACCGAAGGAGCGCACCTTCAAGACCGATACCGGGACCGTTGTGGTACGCTACTTCACCAGTGGCCAAGTGAGCACCAAGGAATGGCGCGACAGGGATGACCGTTGGGGCCGCAGCTGGGCCTACAAGCAGAATGGCGAAGTCATCTTCGAGGGACAGACCCGTCGCTTTGCCGGGCATTCGTCGGTCCGCTTCAGCTACCATGCGAACGGTGCGGTGAGCAAGGCGGAAACGAGCGATGCGCCGGACGGTGGCATCCAGTGGCACCGGAGCACCACGGCTTTTGATGACCAAGGCAATAAGACCGGCTTCATGGAACAGGGGCACGACAACTACGGTCCCATTCCGCGCATGGATTGGCCTCCATCCCGAACGCCCCCCCAAACAAGCCCTCCCTCCGAGCTGTCAAAGCAGGAAGTGACCGAATGCCAGAAGATGTTCCAGAGTGAGCTCTTCGTAGTGAACCCGACGAACGCTGCAGTGCGCGTTGCAGCTACCCCGAAGGAGCCTTCGCCCGCCCTACCAGGTGGCACGTGGACCATGGCTCCCGACGATACCATCCGTATCGGCACGTACAGCAAGGGAGAAGCGTGGCCGGATTGGCATGGCCTCGTTGACCTGAACATCGTGCAGGTGGTCCTCGGCGACCGCAACAAGGCCGTAGCGCGCATCCGCACCGAAGAGAGGAAGATGAGCGCGGAGCACCGGAAGCTCTTCGTGGTGATCGAAGGATGGGCTGAGACCAAGGTCACGCCGGGGCAAGAGCATCTGCCGGGACTGCCGAAGCCTCCGAAGGAAGAGAAGAGGAGAAGGCGCTGGCTCTTTTTCCGCTAGGGGATCGCGAACCAGAACTCCATCAAGCGCGGGACGAAGAAGGCCGGATCCACCTTGCCCAAAGGGTGCGGCGTGTTGGGAAGTATGAGCACCTCAGCGCCTTTCACCCTTCGCGCGAAGAGTCGCGTGTCGTCGGGGACTGCCGTGCTATCGTTCTCGCCCACGCAGATGAGCGCCGGGCTTTGGATCCGTGAACAGACCTCCGGTGTCAGCAACGGCATCCGGGCAAGCTCGGTCATGCTCCTGGCGATGGCCCGCACAACGCTCCTCCATCGAGCCTTGCCATGCGCTTCGGCCAAGGCCTGTGCGAATACCGGCACCTTTTGCTCCATCGCCTCGGGATCGAGCATGCGCAGCTCCTTCTGCAAGCCCTCTTCGGTCCAGAGGTACTTGGTGCCCAGCGTGACCACCGACCGAACACGCTCCGGGTGCTGCGCCGCATAGAGCATGGCTGCATAACCGCCCATGCTGTAGCCGAAGAGATCCGCCCGGTCCCACTTCTGTTCCTTATAGGCGCGATCGATATCGCTGATGAATTGCTCGAATCGGATGCCCTCGGAGGGAATCCCGCGATCGCCGTGGCCCGAGAGGTCGATGGCGATTCCTCCGATGCGTTGCTGTAGATCCGCCAATTGGCGCGCGCTGCCCAAGGCACCGTGCAATAGGAGCAGGGCCATCGCTCAGGCCAGCACCTCCTTCACCCGGTCCGCAGCCTCTTGCAGCGCCACAGCGCTCAGCACTTTCAGGCCGCTCCTGTCAATGAGCTCCTTCGCCTCCACCGCGTTGGTGCCTTGAAGGCGCACGATGATGGGCACCTGGATGTCGCCGATGTTCTTATAGGCATCCACTATGCCCTGCGCGACGCGGTCGCAGCGCACGATCCCGCCGAAGATGTTCACCAGGATCGCCTTCACGCGCTCGTCCTTCAGGATGATGCGGAAAGCCTTCTCCACGCGCGCCGCATCGGCCGTGCCGCCCACATCGAGGAAGTTGGCCGGTTCGCCACCGCTGAGCTTGATGATGTCCATCGTCGCCATGGCGAGGCCCGCGCCATTCACCATGCAGCCCACATTGCCATCGAGGCGCACGTAGTTGAGGCCCGCTTCGCCCGCCTCCACTTCAATGGGGTCCTCTTCGGTCTTGTCGCGCATCTCCACGTAGTCGGGATGGCGGAAGAGCGCATTGCCATCGAGGCGCACCTTGGCATCAACAGCCGCGATCTTGTCATCGCTGGTCTTGAGCACCGGGTTGATCTCGAACATGGCGGCATCGCTGCTCTCGTATGCCTTGTAGAGCGCGGCCACGAACTTCACCATCTCCTTCTTCGCGTTGCCGTTGCAGCCCAGGTTCACAGCGATCTTGTTGCATTGGAAGGGGCGCAGGCCCACGCGCGGATCCACCTCCTCCTTGAAGATCTTCTCGGGCGTGCGCTCGGCCACCTCCTCGATGTCCATGCCGCCCTCGGTGCTGTACATGATGATGTTCCTGCCGCTGGCTCGATCGAGCAGCACGCTCATGTAATACTCCTTGGTCTCACTGGCACCGGGGTAATACATGTCCTCCGCGATGAGCACTTTGTGCACCTTCTTGCCCGTCGGCGGCGTTTGCGGCGTGATGAGCTGCATGCCAATGATGGCCTCGGCCTTCTCGCGCACCTCGTCGATGCTCTTGGCGAGCTTCACGCCACCGCCTTTGCCACGGCCGCCTGCATGGATCTGCGCCTTAACCACCCAGAACTTGGTGCCGGTCTCCTGGGCCAGCCGCTTGGCTTGATCAACGGCCTCATCGGCATTGTAGGCCACCAGTCCACGTTGGATGCGGACGCCATGCTGGGCGAGGATGCTCTTGCCTTGGTACTCGTGCAGGTTCATGCGGATCGATTCGGATGCGCGGCGAAAGTAGCCCGCGGCCCGATTCACGCTCCGTGGCTTCCTTTACGCCATGATCGAAGCCATCGGGATCCGCAAGCGCTACGGCGCCTTGGAAGTGCTGAAAGGCGTGGACCTGCGCGTGGCGAAGGGTGAGGTGGTGAGCATCGTGGGTGCGAGCGGAGCCGGAAAGACCACGCTCTTGCAGATCCTCGGAACCTTGGAGCGACCCGACGAGGGCCACCTTCGCATCAACGATCAGGAAGCCTCGAGGATGGGGCCGAAGGCGCTTTCCGCCTTCCGCAACGCTCATATCGGCTTTGTGTTCCAGTTCCACCATTTGCTTCCGGAGTTCACTGCGCTGGAGAACGTGATGATGCCGGGCCTGATCGCCGGCAAGGGCAAAAGCGAATGCGCGCCGCGCGCGGAGGAGTTGCTGAAGCGCTTGAACGTGCTCCCGCGCATGGAACACAAGCCCGCCCAACTGAGCGGCGGCGAGCAGCAACGCGTGGCCGTGGCCCGTGCGCTATTCAACAGCCCAAGCGTGGTGCTGGCCGATGAGCCCAGCGGCAACCTCGACAGCGCGCACGCCCGCGAGCTGCATCAGCTCTTCTTCGACCTGCGGAAGGAACTCGGGCAGACCTTCGTGATCGTGACGCACAACGAGGAACTGGCGGATATGGCCGACCGCAAGCTGGTGATGAAGGATGGGGTGATTCAGCCCTGAGCCCTTCTACCTTTCGGCCAAATCCCCACCGCCATGATGCGCGCCATCTTCCTCTGCCTGCTGATCACCGTAGGCCTCTTCACCAGTGCATCCCGGATTCCTGCCGGCAATGATGCCTTCATCGGCAGCTTCCGCATGGAGATGCACACGTACAAGAACGACAAGGAGGACAAGCATAGCCCGGTGAACATCCGCTTCTGGGGCCGCGCCGACATGATCCTATATGAACTGTTGATGCCCGACCAGGCACAGCAGATGCGCATGCTCACCGACCTGCGCGGCAACTGGAGCTACACGCTGATCGATAACGGCCAAGGCAGTCGCATGGCCATGAAGGTGAAGCGGCCCGAGCTCCCCGCTGACGGCAGCGCGAAGGGCGAGCAGCCGGTGGTCACCGTGACCAAGGAGACGAAGGTGATCGAAGGGCATAGCTGCACCAAGGTGATCGCCACCAGCAAAGAGGGAACATGGACGGCATGGGTGGCCACTGGCCTTCGCAACGCCTTCATCGACATGGCGCGCGGCATGGACGGCCAGGCCGCCCAACAGAACCGCCATGCCCGCACCGATGTCGAGGGCTTCCCGCTCGAGTTTGAGTGGTTGCCCGCGCAAGGCGATGAGCGGGTTGTCTGCTATATCAAGGAGCTCGTCGCTGGCAAGGTGGATGATGCCCTCTTCGACATCAGCGGGTACCAGCTGATGGAGATGCCCAGCTTCGCGATCCCGCAGCGCTAGCGGCCGCCAATGCCGACCAAGCTCGACGGGCTCGGACAAGTGGAAGTGACCAGCCGCGCGAAATGGCGCTCGTGGCTGAAGAGGAACCATGCTCGCAGTGCCGGCATCTGGCTCGTGACCTGGAAAATCCATCGGGCTGAACGATACGTGAGCTACGAAGCCGTGGTGGAGGAAGCGCTCTGCTTCGGGTGGATCGACAGCGTGCCCCGCAAGCTCGATGCTGATCGCCGCATGCAGTACTTCTGCCCGCGCAAGCCAAAGAGCGTCTGGAGCAAGCTGAACAAGGAGCGCATTGAGAAGCTCATCGCCACGAAGCGGATGACTGCCGCGGGGCTGAAGAAGATCGGGATCGCCAAGCAGAACGGATCGTGGACGAGCATCGATGCCGCCGAGGCCTTTGAGATGCCGGCGGACCTGCTGCGCGCCTTAAGGAAGAACAAGAAGGCACTTTCCCACTATGAAGCCTTCCCGCCCGGCGCGCGCAAGCAGATCCTCACCTGGGTGCTCGGTGCTCGGACCGGGCAAACGCGCGATAAGCGCATCGCGATCTCCGTGGAACTGGCAGCCAGGAACATCCGGGCAAATGGCCAGACCGTGAAGGCGCTTGCAAGCAAGGATCTTGGCTGATGCCGAGGCGACCGGAGGACCGGAATGGAATGAAGTCGCTCCTCGATGAAGCGTACGACCGGCTCGCGCGCCCTTCATTCATTACCGACGACCCGATCCAGGTGCCGCGCGCCTTCAGCAAGCGGGAAGATGCGGAGATGATCGGCTTCCTCACCGCCACCATCGCCTGGGGCCAGCGCAAGACCATCATCAGCAACGCGTGGAAGCTGGCACGGCTCATGGATGAGCGGCCCTTCGATTTCGTGATGAACGCCGACGCAACGGACCTTAAGCACGTGGGCGGCTTCGTGCATCGCACCTTCAACGGCACGGACCTGAAGCACTTCATCGTCGCGTTGCGCCACCTGTGCGCGAAGCATGGCGGCATCGAAGCGGCTTTCCTTGAGAACGAAACGACCGGCGATATGGGCTCCGCCATCGCGCGCTTCAAGCAACGCTTCTTCGAGCCGAAGCATCAGCCGCGCACACGCAAGCATGTCACTGATCCATCGAAGGGCAGCAATGCCAAGCGCATCAACATGTACCTGCGCTGGATGGTGCGGCCCAATGACCGCGGTGTGGACCTCGGTCTCTGGAAACGGATCAAGCCTGCCGACCTGATGGTGCCGCTTGATGTGCATACCGGCCGCGTGGCGCGTGCTCTCGGCCTCCTTACCCGCAAGCAGGACGATTGGAAAGCGGTGGAGGAGCTCACCGCCTCCTTACGCGAATTCGATGCCGCCGACCCGGTGCGCTATGACCTCGCGCTATTCGGCCTTGGGGTGGGACGTGCGCGGCTCGGCCGTGCATCACCCCGCTGAGCCGCTCATGCTGCCTCGCTGGCCTCAACCAGAAGCGCGAGGCCCGTCGTCACATTGCACGATCGCGACCGGCTGTGACCGAACGCAGATCGGTCTTGAAAACTTCTAGTTTTAACCTCCCAAAGCCAACCGCGATGAAGCCCAGCGCCCAACGCTACGAAGCTGCCTCACTTTCGCGGCGCTCTCCGCATCGGTAATGCTTCCAGCCCAGCAAGCCCCTCCCGATTTCTTCGATGCGGCCGGGAATCCTGCCCTCAGCTTCTGGAAGAATGAGGGCCAACTTCGCGACAACCTCGGTGTTGCATGCCCCGATGTGCTGTACGCCTCATCAGGCAGCCCATTGAATACTTTTCTTCAGGATAGCTCGCGGGTCACCTTCGCCGTTACGCTGCGCGATACGAGCGCCACCACACCCGACACCATCTTGAACATCCGGATGCTCTCCGCCGGTCCTGGGAGGAATTATGCCTCCCCGGAACCTTGGGGCGAACGCGGCCATGTCAGGCACTACTATGTGCCGCACACCGCACCGAACGGCGTGACAGCCATATCCGGATTCGAGGGGATCACATATCCTGAGTTCATTAAGGATGTGGACCTATCCCTGCACAGCCGAAGCAGCGGTCCTGTGATGACACTTACGTGCCGACCTGGTTTCAACCCGAACCAAGTGATGCTGGGATTCGAAGGACAGGACAGCCTGAAGGTGGATGTGGAGGGCGCGTTGAAGATCTGGCGCGATGGTAAGTTCATCAAGCTGAACCAGGTGCGCGCATTCCAACTTGATGCACAGGGCGTTCCGCAACCGCTTTCCTGGAATGCCGAGTACTTGCCGGACAATGGGCTGGACCTCGTGCGCTTCGAGTTCGACGCGTACGACACGGAGCTGCCGCTGTACTTGCAGGCGGGGCCCGAACCGGTCGCATATGATGAAGCGGAAGGCCTTTGCTGGAGCAGTTACCTGGGCGATGCAAATGAAGAATACATCTACGTTAGTGAAACGGATACCGCAGGCAACTACTTTGTTGCAGGCGTCACCAATTCAGCCTACTCCTTCTTCCCGAATGACCCTGGCTTCGACCTTCAATTCGCGAATGTTCCTTGGCCCATTTTCGTGACCCGCTTTGATGTGAATCATGTTTTGAAGTGGACCGCATTCTATGGCGGTAATGATGGCGTTGACGCACACGCCTATCCAAACGCGATGGCAGTGAGGAGCATCTTCGACGGAACGGACATTTACATCGGAGGTGAGATTCAGGACAATGGCCTCTACATCGACGAGAAACCCGGAGCATACAACGACAGCACAGGCACGGCAGGTGGCGTGGTCAACGGCTTTGTCGCACAATTCGACATCGATGGTAATCTGCGCTGGTCAACCTACCTAGGGAACTACTACTCGCGCGTGTATGGCCTCGACCTTGACAGTCTGGGGCGCCTGGTGATTGCCGGCGGCTCACAGGGCACAATGCCACAACCGGCCAATCAACCACCGGGCGCCTATGTCAGGCCACACTCTGGCGGGGTTGACGGCTTCATCATCGCGCTTGATGTTTCCGACAACCTGCGCTACACCACGCACGTCGGGGATGAACAGACCGACAGGCTCTGGAAGGTTCAATGCCACGGCAACCGGATCATTGCGGTCGGCACCAGCGAAAGCCCAGGATTCGAACCCATTCTGGATGGCGGTGCCAATGCCTACGACCAGCCGATTTATGCCGACGGTGGCGGTGACCTAGTGCTCGTGGAGTTCACCTTGGATGGTGACGTGCAGTGGGGGACCTTCATCGGTTGGGAAGGCATTGAGTATGTGGATGGAAAGAACATTCTGGAAATCGGTCCTTCCGGCAACATTGTGTTCGTGGCCGCCACGAATCAGGCTGTCGACGTCGTACCAGGCGTGGGGTGGCACCAGTACACGGAGAGCGATCAGGTCATCTTCGAGTTCGGGCAGGACCGTTCACGGACGTGGACCAGCTACCTCGCCAGCGGCCCTAATCGTATGGATGTGCAAGCCGTGCGCATTGACGCAAATGGCAACATCCACGTCGCCGGGCGCATCCTTGCGCAGGCCATTGGCGAATCGCCATTGAATGCTTCCGCCGAAATGAATGGGATTTACTTCCAGGACAGCATCATCACAGGCGCCCCCATGCTCGGTGCTGATGCATTCCTGATGACGTGGACGCCGGACCACTACCTGATTCTCGCCACTTACTTCGGCGGCGAAGAGCGCCAGCCGCCTTTCTTCGGCGGCTTCCCCTTCATCGAGACCATCAACTCTATCGCGCTCGCGCCCACACAATTGTATTTGAGCGGCTCGACATCGAAAGTGGCCGCGCCTGACACCTCTTTCTTCCCGTTGTTCAACCCCGGCAACGATGCCTGGTTCCAGACCGTTTTCAATGCCCAGGTGCCGAACGGCACGGACGCCTTCGTCACGGCCATTTGCATTGACGCATTCACCGGCTTGCCGGACGTGCAAACGTTGTCCACTCCAGACGTTTTCGCCATGGCCATTGGAACTGATCAATGGGTGCTCGGTGGTTTGCCGGATGGCAATTACCGATTCAGTCTCTTCGATGCAGAAGGCAGGCTTGCGAGACAAGCTAGCCTTCCTAGTAGCCAAGGCCGAAGCAGCCTTATCGACACCAGCGAGCTCGGCCAAGGGGTGTATTTGGCGCGAGTGGCCGGACTACGCGCAGCTGCCTTCAGGCTCATCGTAAGCCGCTAGCACATGGCTCGCATACTCGCATCGGGGGTTTGCTGCGCACATTTGGTTGCTGCATGTGCCCAGCCTCATTGGGCGCCCACCGCTTTCCCTGGTGATCAGTGGTCCACGGGCTACCTATGCACCAGCCCAGGCGAGGACACGCTGTACTATGGAGGCACACTCGCCTTGGGCAGCTTATGGTACAGCTCCAACCGCGTGCTCAGGTATGTGAACGCGGATTGGGACACCTTGCCCGGTGTGGTTCCTGGAAGGATTCTCAGCATTCTTCAGCATCATGACACGCTGTTCATAGGTGGTGACTTCGAAGAACTGAATGGGCAGCCCTCCAGCAGAGTGGCTTACCATGACGGAACTGCATGGCGCTCTTATGGCAGCGTCATCGGATCCGCTGTCGCACGCTTGTGCTCCGTAGAAGACACGATGTACGCGGTTGGCGCAATTGACTTTGCCGATGGGGTTCCAGCCCAAGGCGTAGCCAAACGCATTGGGAGCTCATGGGTGCCCATTGGCGATATTGATGACCCCGACAACACAGTAGGCAATATCGTGAAGTACAATGATCGGCTGGTTATCAGTAGTAACGCCTCGATCGGTACTGCGCGCTGCGTGTTCGAGTTGGTTGATGGCGAATGGCAGCCCCTTGGCCAAGGCATTCTTGGCGGTCTTTCCGGAGTCGGTTCGCTTGAGGTTTACGGGAACGACCTATACATCGGCGGGCAGTTCACAACGAACACCGGCAACGCTGGCATGAACATAATGCGCTGGGATGGAACCGCTTACCACTCCATGGGCTCCGGGATTCAAGTCAACTTGAACAACACAAGCACGCTATGCTCCGTGAAGATGCTCGTTCACGAAGGCCTGCTGTGGGTGCGGCACTTCTGCAACTATGCGGGTGGCGTTTCGAGCAAGGGTCTGGCTACATGGGATGGCACCGAATGGTGCGGCGTGCCGGGCGACCTCGTCTCTGACCCTGGTTCCCTTTCAGACATGGCGTTCTACAAAGACACGCTCTTCATGGTGAAGTTCGGCGACACGCTCGATGGCGTGTTCGTGAACGGAGTTGCCAAGTTCATAGGCGAGAGCTATGTAGGCGAGTGCAGCGGGCCGGTGGCGGTTGCAGAGGTTGTTGCGGCACCTCTTGAGCCTGCAATCGCTGCCGTTGGCGTGGACCAATGGGTAATGACCGAGCTGTCAAACGGGCGCTACGAGATGACGCTCTTCGACCAAATGGGCCGAATGATGTTTCGCAAGGCGCTGGTCAGCAACGCCGGTCGAAGTGACATATTCAGCACACAACACCTGCGTTCAGGTCTGTACTTCGTTCAGATCACCGGCCATAGTGGTTTTGTTGGGAAAGTGCTTGTGAGCCGGTAGCGCGCTCACTCCTCCCCTTCCAGCGGCTTCGCGCTAGTGTACGTGCGCCACTTCTCCAGCACCGCCTGCATGTCTAGGGGCAAGGTGCTCTCGAAGCGCATGCGCTTACCGGTGGCGGGGTGATCGAAATCGAGCGTGCGCGCGTGCAAGGCTTGGCGCGGCAGCAGCGCGAAGCAATTCTCGACGAATTGCCGGTACTTGGTGAAGGTGGTCCCCTTGAGGATGCGATCACCGCCGTACGCCGCATCGTTGAAGAGGGGGTGGCCGACCCACTGCATGTGCGCGCGGATCTGGTGCGTGCGGCCTGTCTCGAGCTTGCACTCCACCAGCGTCACATAACGAAATCGCTCGATCACGCGCCACCGCGTCACGGCGGCTTTGCCGTGCTCGCCCTCGGGGAAGACCTGCATCACCGTGCGGTCCTTGTTGCTGCGGCCGATGTGCCCTTCGATCAGGCCTTCATCCTCGGCGAAGTCGCCCCACACGATTCCGTTGTACCGGCGATCGCTGGTGCGATCGAAGAATTGCCGGGCCAGGTGCGAGAGCGCTTCCTCGGTCTTGCCCACCACCATCACGCCACTGGTGTCCTTATCGAGGCGGTGCACCAGTCCTGGGCGCGGGATCTCAGCACCGGGCACCGGTGGCAATTTGCCGAAGTGGAAGAGCAGTGCATTCACCAGCGTGCCGGTCCAATTGCCGTGGCCCGGATGCACCACCAGGCCGGCGGGCTTGTCGATCACCACCAGGTGCTCATCCTCGAAGAGCGTCACCAGCGGGATGTCCTCCGGCAGCAGTTCCACTTCGCGCTGCGGATAAGGCAGCACGATGCTGACCGCATCGCCCGGCTTCACCTTCTGGCTGGGCTTGGCGGGCTTCTCATTCACCAGCACATTGCCGGCTTTCGCAGCGGCCTGGATCCGGCTGCGGGAGGTGTTGGCCAGGCGGTCGAACAGGAACTTATCGAGCCGGATCAGCGATTGCTTCGGATCGCATACGATGCGATGGTGCTCGAAGAGCTCCTGCTCTTCGCCGAGCGATTCAGCCGGATCCTGATCCATCAGCGCTGGATCAGCAGGCGCTCTTGCGCGATCAGTGAGCCATCGGCATGGGCGATGCGCGCCACGTAGAGGCCGTTGGCCAGCGCACTCACGTCAACCAAGCGGCCGTCCGTGAAGAGGTCATCCGCCACGGTGCGTCCCATGGCATCACAGATAAGCAGCCGCGCGCCTTCAACCGGCACGCTCATCCGTGCCATCACCACCTCATTGGCCGGATTCGGGAAGAGGAGCACGCCTGGTCCATCCGCTTCTTCCGGCACGTTCGCGAACGGATCCACCGCCGCGACGAATACAGGGCGCAGCATCAAGGAGCCCTGCTGCGTGCTCGGCCCGAAGTTGAGCGTGAGCCTGCGGAAGAGCTTGTCCTGGTTGTTGCGATTGCGGTCGAAGCCGACGTTGAGCTTCACGTTGTTGGTCTGCACCCAGCCCACGTAGATGGTGCCTTCTACCATGATCGTGCTGTCGAGCGGGATCTCCACGAAGTGGTCGATGCCGTCGAGGCGGTAGGTGGGCGATGAGAAGGTGAAGTTCTGGTGCTGGATCACTTCCGGATCCAGGCTCTTCCAAACGGTGATCAGGAAACTGCCTTCCTCCGGGTTGGGCGAATCGTTGGGGTCATTCGCCTGCGGATTGAAGTACATGCGAACGGCGCGCAAGCTGTCCTGACCGCTGATGTCGAAGCGCAAGGCGGCAGCGGCGCCCGACGCCGTGATGCCATAGCCCATCTCCGCGCTGCCATCGTCGTAGGCCATGTAGTTGCTGATCTCCTGCACGAAGGCGACCGTGTCGTTGTACTTGTTGATGTCGGGCGTGGCGTTGGTCCAGAGCTTCACGCGCCAGAAGGCGGCATCGGTGCTGAGGGTGGGGTCGTACACGAAGTTATTCGGTGCGGCTGCGATGGGATGGTCGCTCGGGAAGATGGAACTGGCGTTGCCGCTGGAGTTGAGGCCGTTGCTGAAGGCCACGGGCCCATTGCCGTTCTCCTCGCGCGCGAGCAT
Source organism: Flavobacteriales bacterium (assembly GCA_016716605.1). Classification (NCBI taxonomy): domain Bacteria; kingdom Pseudomonadati; phylum Bacteroidota; class Flavobacteriia; order Flavobacteriales; species Flavobacteriales bacterium. The sequence continues at coordinate 1,793,275 of JADJWA010000001.1, read as the reverse complement.
GCCGTAGGTGATGAAGCGGTCCTCGGTGTCCAGGTTCCGCTGCGATGCGGTGATGCTCGGGGCCATGTAGGTCGATGGCGTCTCGGCGAACTTCCCGAAGGTGACGCTAGTGTACGTCTGCAGCAAACTGGTCTCCGGGTACATGTAGGCCACATCGATCAGGCGCGTATCGTCGAAGCTGCGCTGCTGGTCGAGGCGCACATAATCGAGGTGCCAGTGATCATAGGAACCGCTCAGCCGGCCGTAGTTGAGGAAGCGGAACCGGAAATCGCCCTGGAAATACTGGGCGAGCTTGATGGGCACCAGCACCTGCTCGAAGGCTGCCTGGGGCACGTAGGGCGTACGCCACACGCGGTTCCAGAAGCCCAGCGGGTTCCAGAATTCGAGCACCAGGCTATCCACGGGCTGCACGTCGTTGTCGGCGCTGAGGCCGATGGTCTGGTAGAAGAAACTCAGGTAGAGGGAGTCCTCTGGTCCGAACGTGGAAAGGTCGATGGGCACCGAGGTCAGGTGGTCGGCGATTCCATAGGCCGTGAACTGCTCATAATCGTACGGGTAACCGGTGCGCGCCAATCCATCGAAGGTGGCCACTCCGATGGTGGGCGGCTCAATGGGATAGTTGCCGTTGATGTACACGTCGTCGTCCTCCCATAGGATAAGCGGGCGCACGCTGTTATCCGGGTTCATGTAGGTGCGCGTATCGATGGGAACTTCATAGACCAGGAGCGAATCCTGGATCAGCTCCGGGCTGGTGAGGAAGAGGATGTCGGGCGACGGGCTCTGGATGGTATCGAAGATGTTGTAGGCCGGCCAAGCTTCCACGACGAGGTCCGTGGGAGGATAAACCGTGACATCGCGCAAGAGCACCGTGATCGGCGGCAGCGGTGTGCGGGTGGTCACCGGGGGCACGGGATCCATGTCGGTGAGGTAGGTGAAGGTGGTATCGTCGCTGAAGACCATGTCCCAAGTGCTCGCGCCGGCCACTTCCAAGCGGTAAATGGTCTCCTCGAGGGTGACCCCGGGATCCGTGGCCTGCGCCCAGCGCTTACGGGTGCGGTCGATGGAGAAATCATCGACGATGGGCAGGGTCTGGGTGTCATTCAAGTAGATGAAGTGCTCGTTGAGGCCGTCGGCCTTCCGCAAGGCTCGGATGGCTTCGGGGACGGGCCGCGCCTGCAAGGGCGTGAGCACTTCAGCTTGTGCGATGAGCCCTTCGGCTGCAAGCAGGGCGATGCCCATGAAGAATAATCGGCTACGGTTCATGGAGGCTATCGGGGCTAGTGTAGCGCGAGGGGTCATTCCAATCATCGGCAGGTCGCAGGCCGGCGGTATCGGCGGTGAGCCAAAGGTCGATGGTGCTGCCCAAAGCGATGCGGTTGCTGGCGCCTGCGGCCGGGCTCTGCCTGCGCACCCGCGCGAACGCGGAATCCGCCGCAGTATTGCAGCCAAGGCATTCGACCTGCACCCCAAGGTTCAAGGATGCCATGTTCAACACCAACTGCACGTCGGCCATGCTCAGGCCGGTGAGGTCGGGCACAGGCACTCGCTCGCCCTTCTCCCCTGCCCCGAGCACCAAGGTGATGGCCTCGCCCCGGCGAATGCGCTCATCGGGTGCGATGGGATGGCCCTTGTACAGCTGCGCGATCACGCAATCCACGCAGGGATCGGGCTTGTACTGCATCTCCTTCACCTTGAGGCCGAGGATATCCAGCACGCTCAGCGCCTGGCGCTTGCTCAGATCCACGAGCTTGGGCATGTCGATCATCTTGGGCTGATTGGCATTCAGCACCAGGTACACCTTGCGCCCGGGCTTCACCTCCTTGCCGGCATCGGGATCCTGGTCCACCACGGTGCCTTTGGGCCGATCCTCCACGAAGACGCTGTCGATCACCACGGCGCTCAGGTCGCGCTTGGCCAGCAAGCCCTCGGCCTCAGCCAAGGTGGCCCCCGCCAGATCGGGCACGCGCATCAGCTCGTTGTGCCGGGTGTAGCCGCGCAGCCAGGCCCAACCGACCAGCAGCAGGCCCACAGCCACCACCACGGGAGCCAGAACGGGCAAAAGGCGTTTCATGCGACGGAAGTCCTTGGGGAAGAGGCGCGCGAAGGTACTTGCGGGCTAGAACGGCAACCGCACAGGCTTCGCATGCGCCACCCATGCAAGTGGCTGCGGATACTGCGCCCTAGACCCGCCAAGCCCGCTCGCCTACCTTCGCCGCCCTGAAAATCGAGCACGCATGCCCACGTTGACCATGAGCAAGATCGAAGAGCTCCTCGGCGCCGAAGCCCAGAGCCTGTTGAGCCACCAGAGCAAGACCATCGATAAGAGCGCACTGAACCTGCCGGGCCCCGATTTCGTGGACCGCTGCTTCGCCATGAGCAACCGCAACCCGCAAGTGCTGCGCAGCATGCAGGCGCTCTATGGCAACGGCCGTTTGGCGAACACCGGCTACATGAGCATCCTCCCGGTTGATCAAGGCATCGAGCACAGCGCCGCCGCAAGCTTCGCCCCCAACCCGATCTACTTCGATGGCGAGAACATCGTGAAGCTCGCGATCGAGGGAGGCTGCAACGCCGTGGCCAGCACCTATGGCGTGCTCGGCAGCGTAGCGCGCAAATACGCCCACAAGATCCCCTTCATCGTGAAGATCAACCACAACGAGCTGATGACCTTGCCGAACAAATTCGACCAGGTGCTCTTCGGCAACGTGCAGGATGCCTGGGATATGGGCGCCGTGGCCGTGGGCGCCACCATCTACTTCGGCAGTGACGAGAGCACACGGCAGATCACCGAGATCGCCGATGCCTTCCAGCACGCGCATGAATTGGGCATGGCCACCATCCTCTGGTGCTACATCCGCAACAGCGGCTTCAAGGTCGATGGCAAGGATTACCACACCGCCGCCGACCTCACCGGTCAGGCCAACCACTTGGGCGTCACCATCCAGGCGGACATCATCAAGCAGAAGCTGCCGGAGACCAACGGCGGCTATAACGCCATCGCCAACTACGGCAAGACGCACAAAAAGGTGTACAGCGAGCTCACCAGCGAGCACCCCATCGACCTGTGCCGCTACCAGGTGGCCAACTGCTATATGGGACGCATCGGGCTCATCAACAGCGGCGGGGCCAGCAGCGGAGCCAGCGACATGGCCGAAGCGGTGAAGACCGCCGTCATCAACAAGCGCGCCGGCGGACAAGGCCTCATCAGCGGGCGCAAGGCATTCCAGCGCCCCATGAATGAAGGCATAGGCTTGCTCAATGCGATACAGGACGTGTACCTCGACGAACAGATCACCATCGCTTAGGGAGAGAGGAAAGCCGAGAGCTGAAAGGCGGACGGTTTCCAGTTTCAGCTTCCATCCTTCAACTTTGCTCCATGGGTTGGTTCACACGCACTAAGGAAGGCATCACCACCTCCACCGAGGAGAAGAAGGAGACGCCCGAAGGCCTCTGGTACAAGTGCCCGAGCTGTGATGAGATCATGACCAGCGAGGACCACGAGAACAACCTGTGGGTCTGCGCCAAGTGCAGCCACCACGAGAAGATCGGGAGCGAGGAGTACTTCGCCCTGCTCTTCGACGACCACAAGTACACGGAGATCGGCGCCGACCTGATCGCCGGCGACCCGCTGCAATTCGAGGACACGAAAAAGTACACCGATCGGCTGGCGAAGACGCGGAGGGAGAGCGGGCTGAACGATGCCTTGCGCGCCGCTGAGGGCAAATTGGACAAGCATAATGTGGTTATCGCCTGCATGGACTTCCGCTTCATAGGCGGCAGCATGGGCAGCGTGGTGGGTGAGAAGATCGCCCTGGCCGCAGACCAGGCCCTCAAGCGCAAGTGCCCCCTGATCATCATCAGTAAGAGCGGCGGTGCAAGGATGATGGAGGCCGGCTTCAGCCTGATGCAGATGGCCAAGACCAGCGCCAAACTCACCCAACTCGCCAAGAAGAAGCTGCCCTACATCAGCATCCTCACCGACCCGACCACCGGCGGCGTCACGGCAAGCTTCGCCATGCTGGGCGATCTGAACATCGCCGAGCCCAAAGCGCTGATCGCCTTTGCCGGGCCGCGCGTGGTCAAGGAGACCATCGGCCGCGACCTGCCCGAGGGCTTCCAGACAAGCGAGTTCGTGCTGGAGCATGGCTTCCTGGACAAGATCGTGGAGCGCAAGGACCTGAAGGGCTTCCTGGCGAAGACCTTCGCGATGTTCAGGGGCTGAGGCTCAGGATTTTGCCAAGCGGGTGCATGGTTCGGGTTCTTCCTGTACATTCGCGCCCTGTTACGAACGACCATGTACCTGACCACCGAGGCCAAGAAGGCCATTTTCACCGAGCATGGCGGCTCGGACAAGAACACCGGCGCGGCGGAGAGCCAGATTGCCCTTTTCACCAAGCGCATCGACCACCTCACCGGCCACCTGAAGACCAACAAGAAGGACCACGGCACCGAGAAAGCGCTGATGGACCTGGTGGGCAAGCGCAAGCAGATCCTCAACTACTTGCGAACGCACGACATCGAGCGCTACCGGGCCATCATCGGCAAGCTCGGCCTGCGCAAGTGAAAAGGCGCGAAGCCGCAAATGCGGCACCAACAGGAAATTCCTGATCGAAAGGGGGCGGTCGTGAATCACGGTCGCCCTTTTCGTTGCCGCCGAACCCGAATAAGAACACCAACCACAAATACGGCGCGAAAGGCGCGCCCAAGAACATGAAGCCACAAGCAATCACCAAGACCATCGACATGGGCGATGGCAAAGTCATCACCCTGGAGACCGGCGTACTGGCCAAACAAGCCGACGGCGCCGTCATGGTCCGCCTCGGCGACACCATGCTGCTCGCCAGCGTGGTTGCCACCAAAGAGGCCCGCGAGGGCATCGACTTCCTTCCCCTGCAGGTGGAGTACCGTGAGAAATTCAGCGCGGCCGGCCGTTTCCCCGGCGGTTTCTTCAAGCGAGAAGCCCGCCCCAGCGACCATGAAGTGCTGGTGAGCCGCCTGATCGACCGCGCCCTGCGCCCGCTCTTCCCCGATGACTTCCACGGCGACACCCAGGTGATCGTGAGCCTGATGAGCGCCGACAAGAAGAACCAGGCCGATGGCATCGCCTGCCTGGCCGCCGCTGCGGCCCTTGCCGTGAGCGACATCCCATTCGGCGGGCCGGTTAGCGAGGTGCGCGTGAGCCGCGTGAACGGCCGTTTCATTGTCAACCCTACCGTGGATGAGCTCTCGGGCAACGACCTCGATCTGATCGTGGCCGGCACCAAGGCCGACATCCTCATGGTGGAAGGCGAGATGAAGGAGGTGCAGGAGGGCGATATGATCGAGGCCATCAAGCTGGCGCACGATGTGATCAAGAAGCAGTGCATCGCGCTGGAGGAGTTCGCCGCCCTGGTGCCCAAGAGCCAAGTGAAGCGCACCTACAGCCACGAGAACAACATCGAGGCCATCGGACAGAAGATCCATGACTTCTGCTACCAGAAGTACTATGACGTGGCGATGAACCCCACTGCGAAGGAGGAACGGAGCGAGCAGTTCGCCGCCATCAAGGAGGCCTGCCTGGCCACGCTGACCGACGAAGAGAAGACCGACAAGGCCATGCTCGCGCGCTTCTTCAAGAAGACACAGAAGAAGGCCGTACGCAATGTGTGCCTAGACCACGGCAAGCGCCTCGATGGCCGCAGGACCGATGAGATCCGCCCTATCTGGAGCGAAGTGGATGTCCTCCCTGGCACCCACGGCAGCGCCATCTTCACCCGCGGTGAGACCCAGGCCATCAACATGCTCACCTTGGGCAGCTCGATGGACGAGCAGACCATCGACCGCGCCACCCACAAAGGCAGCGAGCGCTTCATGCTCCACTACAATTTCCCAAGCTTCAGCACCGGCGAGGTGAAGCCGATCCGCGGCCCCGGCCGCCGCGAGGTGGGCCACGGCAACCTGGCCCTGCGCGCCCTGAAGCCCGTGATCCCTGGCATCGAGACCAACCCCTACACCATCCGACTTAACTGCGACATCCTCGAGAGCAATGGATCGAGCAGCATGGCCACCGTATGCAGCGGCACGCTCGCGCTGATGGACGCTGGCGTGAAGATCAGCGCTCCCGTGAGCGGCATCGCCATGGGCATGATCAGCGACGGCAAGCGCCATGCGATCCTCAGCGATATCCTCGGCGACGAGGATTTCCTGGGCGATATGGATTTCAAGGTCACCGGCACCGCCAAGGGCATCACCGCCACGCAGATGGACATGAAGGTGGACGGCTTGCCCTATGAAGTGCTCGCGCAAGCCCTTGAGCAAGCGCGCCAAGGCCGCCTGCACATCCTGAACGAGATGCTGAAGACCCTTGATGCGCCGCGCGCCGATTACAAGGACCACGCCCCGCGCATCATCACCATCACCATCCCGAAGGAGAGCATCGGCGCGGTCATCGGGCCCGGCGGCCGCGTGATCCAGGAGATCCAGGCCGAGACGGGCGCGCACATCAGCATCGACGAGATCGATGGCCTTGGCCACGTGGAGATCATGAGCGAGAATAAGGCGAGCATCGATGCCGCCCTCGCCCGCGTGAACGCCATCGCCAATCCGCCCCAGGCGGAAGTGGGCGCCAACTACAAGGGCAAGGTGAAGACCATCATGCCCTACGGGGCCTTCGTGGAAGTGATGCCCGGCGTGGACGGCCTGTTGCACGTAAGCGAGCTGGAATGGCGCCGCATCGAGCGCGTGGAGGATGTGCTGAAGGAGGGCGACGTGATCGAATTCCAGGTGGTGGGCAAGGACCCGCGCAGCGGCAAGCTGAAACTGAGCCGCCGAGTGCTGCTGCCCAAGCCCGAAGGCTACGTGGAACGCGAGCCCGCCATGTCCGGCGAGCGCCGTGACCGTGGCGATCGCCCGCGACGCGATGATCGTCCGAGACGCGACGACCGCCCTCGTCGCGACCATGGTGATCGCCAGCACCGCGACCACGACGGCGGCATGCAGGGCGGCCATGAGCCGAGCAATAACTGACCGGGGCCACGCCCCTAAGCGCGAAAGCCGCCCGACTGGGCGGCTTTCGCCGTTCATGGTCCATGCGCTGCAATTCGTCGTATGCGTGCCTGCCGAAGTAACCGGGCGCCCGCTCCGGGCGTTCAAGGCGCCTCATTCACCATACCACAGAGCACAGATGGCACGCATGCGACAGTTGAAGATCGTGAAGCAGGTGACCAACCGCGACACGCCGAGCCTGGATAAGTACCTCCAGGAGATCGGCCGCGTAAGGCTGATCACCGCACAAGAAGAGGTTGAGCTGGCGCGCCGCATCAAGCAGGGCGATCAGGAGGCACTGGAGGCCTTGGCCAAGGCCAACCTGCGCTTCGTGGTGTCCGTGGCCAAGCAATACCAAGGCCAGGGCCTTAGCCTGCCAGACCTGATCAGCGAAGGCAACGTGGGCCTGATCAAGGCCGCCACGCGATTCGATGAGACCCGCGGATTCAAGTTCATCAGTTACGCCGTGTGGTGGATCCGCCAGCAGATCCTGCAGAGCCTGGCCGAGCAGGCACGCATCGTCCGCCTGCCGTTGAACAAGATCGGATCGATCAACAAGATCAATAAGGCCTTTGCCCGACTGGAGCAGGAGCACGAGCGCCCGCCCACCGCGCACGAGCTGGCTGAAGTGCTGGAGATGACCCTCGAAGAGGTGAAGACCAGCCTGAACAACACCGGCCGGCACGTGAGCATGGATGCGCCCCTGCGCGACGACGGCGACAGCGGCACCATGATGGACGTGATGAGCAACCCGGACCTGCCGAGCCCGCTCGACGACCTGATGACCGACAGCCTGCGCAACGAGATCGAGCGCAGCCTGCGCGCCCTGCAGGGCCGCGAGGCCGATGTGATCCGCCTCTACTTCGGCCTGAACGGCAATCAGCCGCACACCTTGGAGGAGATCGGGCAGAAGTTCGACCTCACCCGCGAGCGCGTGCGCCAGATCAAGGAGAAAGCCATACGCCGCATGAAGCACGCCAGCCGCAGTTCCGTGCTGAAGGCTTACCTCGGCTGAGGCCGAACGCGGCTCCGATCAACTCGGCACCAGCGGCACGGAAAGGCGTTCAATTCGCAGGCCCCGTGCCCGGTGAGCCCTTCACCCCCAGCATGTGCTCCGCGAAGTAGGCCGCGAAGTCGCGCATCTGCGCGGCCATCCGACCTTCGCCCGTAGCACGCTCGAAGGTGTCGGACAGCGTGAGCAGGTTCTGATGGAAGAAGGCCTTCATCTCCTCCACGGTCATCTCCTTCGTCCAGAGATCGATGCGCAAGGTGTTATTCTCCTGCTCGTCCCAGAATGCGAGCAGCATGGCCTTGCTCACAGCCGTGCTCCCATTGTCCTCGGCCTTCCATTCAATGCGCTCCGGAACATGGTTGTCATCGAGCTGAACGGAGACGTTGATGTCGGAGGTCTTCATTGCTGAATGGTCGATTAGGGGTTACTGGAATCCTTCGCCTTGCCCTCGCGGGCAGGCTCGGGTTGACCGGCTGGTTGGCAGTCGCGCATTCCGATTGGATCGATCACCGCGGCTTGTAGTGCTTGAGTATCTCGCGTGGGTCGTTGATTGCGAAGAGCTGCGCGAAGGTGAGCTTGGGATTCACCTTCATGTACGCCTGAACCATGCGCAGTCCGATCCATTCACCGAGGTGGCCGGGGCTCTCGCGCGGCAATCCATTGGTGAAGGGCCCGTCATTCATCCAACGGCCGATGTCGTCGGACTTCTTGCTGTAGAGCTGCTCCTTGCTCACCAAGGCCTTCCAGATCCCATACTCATTGGCCTCGCACCAAGCGAGCTGCTCCGTGGTGAACGCAAGCTTGAGGTGGGGCTCCACTTCGGGCAGCAGGGCATCGAGCAGGGCCATGGCCTTGCCGGTCTCCACCAGGTGCGCGAGCAGCTCGGCGCCATCGACGGGCCTGGTGCAATGCACCAGTAGCCAGCCCTTCACGGCGCTGGGCACGAGCATCTCGGGCACCATGCGCTGCTTCATGTATTGCGGAAAGGTCTCTGGTGAGAGGTAACCGATCACCGGATGGTCCTTGCCGATGAACCATTCGACGCCGATGCCCAGCACGCTATCGGTGGGAAACAACCCGTAGTTGTATCCGGAGTTGAAGGCCACGACGCGGGGGGTGAGGCTATCGGGGAGATGCGCCTTCAAGCGCGTGAAGGCCTTCTCGAAGAGCGCGCGCTGCGGCTCCAGATCACCGAGCACGCTATCGACCGCATCCTGCGCCGCCCTCCAATCGGGGTCGAGCACGAAGCGGTGCAGTACCAGCGGCAGCCGAGGATCGCCAACCGGCGCGCCTTGAAGGATGTCCTCGATGTAGATGCGGTAGAAGTCGCCGTAGGTGGCATGAGCTTTCCTGCTGGCAGCGGCCATGCTATCGGGGGCGGCGTGGAAGAGGTGCTGATCAAGGCGGCCGATGGTGATGCGCACAGGGTCCGTGCCTTCTGGCAGCTCCTGCAATCCGTCGCCTTGGCAAGCCGCGAGGCCCACTGCCCCTGCGATCAGCACGCTTTTAGCAAAGCGCCGGACCGCCACGTTACTTTCGCCACCGCTTAACACGCGCCAAACCTATGAACAAGCCCATCGCTCTTCTCGCTTTCATTCTCTCCGCTGCAACGCTCACCGCACAGGATGATGTGGGCGTGCGCTTCGGATTGAAGCTGAGCCCGAACATGGCCTTCGTGCAGCCCGAGACTAAATCCTTGAAGAGCAACGGCACCGGGCTGGGATACACCTTCGGGCTGATGCTGGAACTGCCCATCGGCAACAGCGGCAACTATCGTTTCGCCACCGGCTTGAACCTGAACAACATGAAGACGAAGTGGAAGACCGACTTCGCCTACTACGATGCCTTGAACGAGCCGCAGAAGACCCGGGAATTGGAGACGGATGTGGCCCTGCAGTACGTGGAGCTACCGCTTACCATCAAGCTCATGACCAACGAGATCGGCTACATGCGCTACTTCGCCGTGGTGGGAGCCGGCAACGCATTCAACGTGAAGGCCAAGGCCGACCAGGTGGTACCGGTGTACAACGCCGTTGCGCCCACCATCGTGGATAAATTCGAGGAACAAGAGAACGAGAACGTGCAGGACGACATCGCGCTCTACAAGGCCTCACTGATCGTAGGCGCCGGCGCGGAGTACAACTTCAGCGGGAGCACTAGCGTGATGTTCGGCATCACTTACAACAATGGCTTCACCAACATCCTCGACATCGATGGCGCCAAGGCCAAGGCCCATTATGTGGAGCTGAGCCTCGGCGTGTTCTTCTGAGCCGCTGAACGAATCGATCGGAAGCCCCTTCGTCCTGCGCCGGAGGGGCTTTTCCTTTGCACCCATGAACACGCGGCGAGTCATCGACCATATCACGGAGTGGCTCCGCTCCTATTGCGAGCGCCATGGGCAGCAGGGCTTCGTGGTGGGCGTGAGCGGCGGCATTGATAGCGCCGTGACCAGCGCGCTCTGCGCCCGGACCGGATTGGCCACGTTGTGCGTGGAGATGCCCATCCATCAAGCGTCGACGCAAGTGGCGCGCGCGCAGGAGCACATTTCGTGGCTCATGCAGCGGCATACGAATGCGCGCATGGAAGTGGTGCAGCTCACACCCGTGTTCGACCAAATGATGGCCGCGCTGCCCGCTGTCGAGGACAAGGCTGCCATGGAGCTCGCGCTCGCGAACACGCGCGCCCGATTGCGCATGGCCACGCTCTACTACTTCGCAGGACTGCTCCGCTGCGTGGTGGCCGGCACGGGCAACAAGGTGGAGGACTTCGGCATCGGCTTCTTCACCAAGTACGGCGATGGCGGCGTGGACCTCTCGCCCATTGCCGACCTCACCAAGACCGAGGTGTACGCCATTGCCCGCGATCTGGGCATCATCGACTCGATCATGCAAGCCAAGCCAACGGACGGCCTCTGGGGCGATGACCGCAGCGACGAGGACCAGATCGGCGCGAGCTACCCCGAGCTGGAATGGGCGATGGACATCCGTGAGAAAGGCATTGACCCGGCCAAGCTTGATCTCAGCGCCCGGCAACAAGAGGTCCTCGCCATCTTCGACCGGCGCAAGGCCGCCAACCGCCATAAGATGGAGTCGATCCCGGTGTGCGTGATTCCTGCTGGGATCAAAGGCTGAGTTCATTTCAGCACCTCATCGAGGAGTCGCTGGGCCACGCTGTTCCCGAAGAGCACATTCACGCCCAAACCGAATGAGAAACCGGGCGTGATGGGATAGCGCGTGCGATCGGCATCGCTCCCGGTGAAGCGCAGGCCCTGCGTGATGGCGTATCCTGCATCCGCACGGACTTGGATGGTCCTGTTCACGCGGTGACGGAGATTGACGAAGGCCCGGAAAGCCGCGTGGTTCATATTCACCCGTTCGCCCTGCCATTCCAGTCCGGAGCGGAAACCGTCGCTTGCGAAGCCCGCCAGGAACCGTGTTCCGGATCTAGGGCTGTAACCGAATGCCAACTGCGCCGGCACCACATAGTGCAAGGACCACTTGCCGCCCAACGGCGCCTCCCCGCCAAGGAAGGGCAACGGCAGCACGAACCGATCGGAATAGCTGATTGCCAACCCGTAGAAGAACTGCCTGCGCAAGCCCTTCACGTGCAGCTTGCCGATGACACCGTTGCCGCGGAGCACGGCCTCATCGAGCGTGCGGTCCTCCTCGCTAACGTTCACGTTGGCGCTCCAGAAGAGCAAGCGACGGTTCCGCGTGAGCTTCACGCCCATGAGCCCTGCGCTCGCAGCCATCAGCTTGCGCGGTCCCAAACTGTCGAGGTCCATCTGCACCTCGCGGCCGGTGAAGCGCGCGGTAGCCAGCACCTGTGAGGCACGGACGCGAACGCTCTTCTTCAGGAAATCGCCGATGCCCCGTGCGCTGCTATCGGCCTCGAAGCCCAGGCTGAACTTGGAGTGGATCGGCACGGTGAACACCGCCGTGGCCTCCGTGAGGCCGAATCGCCCGGAAGTGTCGCGGTATGCGGCCTCGGGCAGAAAGCGGGCATCGAGGCGCAAGCGCGGCCTGAAGACCTGCTCGAACTGCTCCAAGTCGAAGGTCTGGGCGGAAACACGTCCGGCAACGGAGAGGAAGAAGAGGAGTTGCAGGGTCGGGAGCCGGATCATGATCAAGCGGTGCTTCGGACGGAGTCGCAATCAAGTCGGGAGGCTCCCCGATCCCGTACCCCATCCAGCGCGATGCGCGGTTCAGACGAAATCGGGTCAGAATGGTTTGATTTGGGCTATCCGCACGCATGCCCCGCACCCTGCTCATCGCTATCGGCCTCATGGGCATCACGCATCTGCATGCACAAGCCGTTCGCGGCGAGGTGATGGATGCTGAGAGCCTGATCGGGCTTCCGGGCGCAACAGTGGTGGTGGTGGGCAGCGATCCGATCATCGGCACCGTGACGGATCAGGACGGGCGCTTCACGTTGAGCGGCGCGCCATGGGGTCGCATCGCGCTGCATGTGCGCATGGTGGGCTACGAGGACCAGGTCCTCAGCGGCCTCGTGCTCACCAGCGCGAAGGACCTGGCGATCTCCGTGCGGTTGCAGGGCGCGCTCACTGAATTGGGCGAAGTGGAAATCGTGGGCGATGCCGCGCCGGGCGAGGTGCGGAATGAGATGGCCCTGCTGAGCGCGCGACAATTCAGCGTGGAAGAGACGGACCGCTATGCCGGAAGCCGCGGCGATCCCGGCCGCATGGCCAGCAACTTCGCCGGGGTGCAAGGCGCTGACGACAGCCGCAACGACATCGTGATCCGCGGGAACAGCCCCATGGGCGTGCTCTGGCGCTTCGAGGGCGTGAACATCCCCAATCCGAACCACTTCGCCATACCCGGCACCGGCGGTGGGCCCGTCACCATCCTCAACAACAAGTACCTCGCGAACTCCGACTTCTTCACCGGCGCCTTCCCCGCTGAATTCGGGAACGCCACTGCTGGAGTGTTCGACCTGCGCATGCGCAATGGCAACGCCGACAAGCACGAGTTCACCGCGCAGCTCGGCTTCCTCGGCACCGAGTTGATGGCCGAAGGGCCGTTGAGCAAGAAGCACCGCTCGAGCTATTTGGTGAGCTATCGCTACAGCACCTTGAGGCTCTTCGGGTTCATGGGCATCCGCATCGGCACCGATGCCATCCCGCAATACCAGGATGCGGCCTTCCGCTTGCACTTCCCGGGCAAGAATGGCTCGGTATCGCTCTGGGGCATCGGCGGCAGCAGCAGGATCGACATCGTGATCAGTGATCAGGCGAAGCCCGACACCGCCACCCTGATCTACGGCGAAAACGACCGCGACCAGTACTTCCGCTCGCGCATGGGCACCGTGGGCGCCACCGCCACGCGCACCCTGAATGAAAAGACCTACGTGAAGGCCACGCTTGCGCTCAGCGGCCAGGGCATCAACTCGGATCACCGCTACGTGTACCGCCGCGTGGTGGACGGACGCTTCGTGGTGGACAGCCTGCCACCTCTGCTGCGTTACCGATTCGAGGAGAGCAAGGTGATGCTGTACGTCTTCGCCAACCGGAAACTTGGCCTCCGCACCAGCTTGCGCGTTGGAGTGAACACGGAGCAGCAATGGGGCGCCTACCTCGATAGCGCGCGAGCGATCATCCCGGCGACGGTGGATGGAGACCCGAACGCATTGGGAACCTGGCGCGTGCGGTGGGATGCGGGCGTGAGCGCCACGCAACTGCAGCCCTATGCCCAGGTGCGCCACCGCTTCAACGAACAGTGGACTGCCACGCTGGGCATCACCTCGCTCTACAACTCGATCAACGCGAACAGCTTCTCGCCCATCGAGCCGCGCTTCGGCATCTCTTACGCGCCCGACACGCGGCAACGGATCTCCGCCGGCTATGGACTGCACTCCCAGATGCAGCCCGGCTACCTGCTCTTCTACGGCGCCACCACCTACGGCCACGATCCGCAGGAGCAGAACACGGGCATCGGCCTCACGCGCACGCATCATGGCGTAGTGGGCTACGAACGGCGATTGGGGCAGCGCGTGCGCATGAAACTTGAAGCTTACTACCAGTGGCTCTTCGACGTGCCGGTGAGCGTGGCGCCCTCCTCCTTCTCCTTCGTGAACACCGGCGCGGGCTTCGAGCGCTTCTTCCCGGACAGCCTCCACAACAAAGGCAACGGTTACAACCAAGGGATCGAGCTCACGCTGGAGCACGCCTTCACCAAGGGCTGGTACGGCCTCTTCACCGCATCGCTCTTCGACGCGCGTTACCGCGGCAGCGATGGCGTCTGGCGCAACACGTCCTTCAATGGCCGCAATGCATTCAACCTGGTGCTGGCGCGCGAGTTCACCACCGCGAAGAAGTCGGTGATCAGCATCGGCACCAAGTTCACCTACGCGGGCGGCCGCTGGTACGGACCGGTTAACCGGGAAGCGAGTAATGCCGCGCAGGAGGTGGTCTTCATTGACAGCCTGGTGAACACGCGGCAGTTCCGCCCCTACTTCCGCGCCGACCTCAAACTGGGCTACCGCTGGAACAGGCCGAAGGTGATGCATGAACTGGGCCTCGACCTGGTGAACGTGACCGGCCAGCAGAACATCCTCACGCTCACGTATGCGCCCGATCATCCGAGCGGCGATCCCATCCGTGAGGAGTACCAACTGGGCTTTTTGCCGCTGTTCTACTACAAGGTGGAGTTCTGAGGGGACATTCCTGGCTTTCAACAGGAACCTGGCAAGCACTCTGCCTACTCGATCACCCACGTATGCTCGCCCTTGAGCAACGCATCGAGATCCCCAAGCCCTTTCGCCTCTTTTGCGCGCTTCACTTGCGCTTGCAGCTTCTCTTCATGCGTGGCGCGCTCGTTCACATAGAAAACGCCGAACGGCCGCGGGAATGCGCCTTCGTGATTGGGGTCATCGAATAAGCGCACAAGGATCGAGGCCTTGAAATTGTCGCGCTCGTCATGGATCCAGCAGTCGTTGGGTGAGAAGTCCGGGCCGATGTCGATGATGCGCGGCTTCATCTCCTTGATGCAGATGCCTTTCGTTCCGTTCGCGAAGGTGAGCGGCTTGCCCTGCTCCACGAAGAGCGTGTTCGCGGGCTTGTTCGCCTTCTCCGTGAAGACCTCGAAGGCGCCATCGTTGAAGACGTTGCAGTTCTGGTAGATCTCCACGAGTGAGGTGCCGCGATGCGCGTCGGCGCGCGCCAGCACTTCGCGCATGTGCTTCGGATCGCGGTCCATGCTGCGTGCGATGAAGGTGCCATCGGCTCCCTTCACCAACGCGAGCGGATTGAACGGATGGTCGGTGCTGCCCATGGGCGTGCTGCGCGTCACGGCGCCTTCGGGCGAGGTGGGCGAGTACTGTCCCTTGGTGAGGCCGTAGATCTCGTTGTTGAAGAGCAGCACGTTCACATCCACGTTGCGGCGCAGCAGGTGGATGATGTGGTTGCCACCGATGCTCAGCGCGTCGCCATCACCTGTGATCATCCAAACGCTCAGATCCGGTCGCACGCTGCGCAGGCCGCTCACGATGGCGGGTGCGCGACCGTGGATGCCGTGCAGGCCGTAGGTGTCGAGGTAGTACGGGAAGCGCGAGCTGCAGCCGATGCCGCTGATGAAGACGACCTCCTCCTTCTTCTTGCCGCTCTGCTCCAGCAAGGTCTGCACCTGTTTCAGGATGCTATAGTCACCGCAGCCGGGGCACCAGCGTACTTCCTGGTCAGAGGAGTAATCGATCTTCTCCGGGGCAACGGTCCCGTTCACGGCGCTCATCGCTTCATCAGATTGAGCACGGCTTCCTTGATTTCCGCGCTGGTGAAAGGCAATCCTTGGATCTTGTTCAGGCCCTGAGCGTCCACGAGGAATTCGGCGCGCAGCATCTGCCGCAATTGGCCGCTGTTCATCTCGGGCACCAGCACCTGCTTGTACTTCTTCAGCAGTGGCCCCAAGTCTCTGTTGAAGGGGAACATATGCCTGATGTGCACATGCGCCACGCTGTGCCCTTCGGCTTGCAGCTCGAGAGCGGCTGTTCTGATCGCGCCGTAGGTGCTGCCCCAGCCCACGATGATCGCATCGCCTTCGGGCGGACCGCTATCCAAACGGATGGACTTGAAGCGGTCGGCGATGCGCGCGACTTTCTCGGCACGCAGTCGCACCATCAATTCGTGGTTCTTCGGCTCGTAGCTGATGTTGCCGGTCTTGTGCTCCTTCTCGATGCCACCGATGCGATGCTGCAGACCGGGCTGGCCGGGCAAGGCCCATGGGCGCACGCCGCGTTCGTCACGGATGTACGGAAGGAACTTCCCTGAAGCGTCATGCACGTCCGCCATGGTTCGCCTTGCGCCAGCTACGTCGCCGCTCGCAACGACCGTTGGCGGCACGATCTCCGGCAGATCCCTCGATTGCGGGAAACGCCATGGCTCCGCGCCGTTGGCGATGTAGCCGTCGGTGAGCAGGATCACGGGCGTCATATGCTCAATGGCGATCTGCACGGCTTCGAAGGCCATGTCGAAGCAATCGATGGGGGTGCTGGCGGCGATCACCGGGATGGGTGCTTCGCCATTGCGGCCGAAGACCGCTTGCCAGAGATCGGCTTGCTCAGTCTTGGTGGGCAGGCCCGTGCTCGGCCCGCCGCGCTGCACGTTCACGATCACCAAGGGGATCTCGAGCATGAAGGCGAGTCCCATCGCCTCGGTCTTCAGCGCAATGCCGGGACCGCTGCTCGCAGTGATGCCGATCGCGCCGCCGTAGCTGGCACCGATGGCGCTGCTGATGGCCGCGATCTCATCCTCCGCCTGGAAGGTGACCACGCCGAAATTCTTGTGGCGCGAGAGCTCGTGCAGGATGTCGCTCGCAGGCGTGATGGGATAGCTGCCGTAGAAGAGGTCGAGCTTCGCCTTCTGCGCAGCAGCGATGAGGCCGAGCGCGGTGCCCTGATTGCCGGTGATGCTGCGGTAGCTGCCCTTGGGCATGGGCGCGGGCTTCACCTCGAAGCGCGTGGTGAAGGTCTCGCTGGTGTCGCCGAAGTGGTAGCCGGCCTTCAGCGCGCGCAGGTTGGCCTCGAGCAGGTCGGGCTTCTTCGCGAAC
Source organism: Flavobacteriales bacterium (assembly GCA_016716605.1). Lineage (NCBI taxonomy): Bacteria > Pseudomonadati > Bacteroidota > Flavobacteriia > Flavobacteriales > Flavobacteriales bacterium. The sequence goes on along the minus strand of JADJWA010000001.1, from coordinate 1,776,181 downwards.
TTCTGATGCAGGAAGCGCTCGCTGTTCTCCATGCCACGGCTGTACATCCAATTGATGAAGCCGAGCACGAACATGTTCTTGCAGCGGTCCTTCTCCTTCATGCCGAGCGTGAGGCCCTCAAGCGCAGCGCGCGTCATCTTGGTCACATCCACGCTGTGCAGCGCATACTCGGAGAGGGAGCCGTCCGTGAGCGGATCGGCTTCATCGATATAGCCCGCCAAGCGAAGGTTCTTCTTGTCAAAGCCATCGGTATTGGCGATGATGGCGCCGCCCTTCTTCAGCTTGATCAGGTTGGCCTTCAGCGCAGCGGCGTTCATTACCACCAGCACATCGCACTGGTCACCGGGGGTCCACACCTCCACGCTTCCGAAGTGAAGCTGGAAGCCGCTCACACCGGCCAGTGTGCCCTGCGGCGCGCGGATCTCGGCCGGGAAATTCGGGAAGGTGCTCACGTCGTTGCCGAAGAGCGCGCTGCTGTCGGTGAACTGACTGCCGGTGAGCTGGATGCCATCGCCGCTATCGCCGGCGAAGAGGATGACCACGTTGCGCCGTTCCTCAACGGGCTTGGTCTTCGTAGGGGCTGTGGACATGGATTGCGGCGCGAAGGTAGCCGGGGGCGGATGCGTTGGCTGCGCTCAGCCTGCCTGACCAGGAACACCGGACCAGCGCATCCAGTTCATCGATCACCCGCATCCGATCCAGCTGGCAGTGCCAGATGAATCGATCAATGCGGCCGCGAACGCCCACGGGCCAGGACGTTCGGCCTGCCAGCCCTCCACCGTGACCTTTCGCTAAACTCGCATCACCAAACCCGTTCCACCATGAAGAACCGGATACGCTTTTCCGCGCTCTTGCTGCTCACCTGCACCGGCCTGCGCGCCCAATACTGCACCCCTTCCTTCGCCAACGGCTGCTTCAGTTGGCGAACCCTTGAGGTGCAGGCCGGCAGCATCAACTGGGCGTCCGGCGCCGATGATTGCTCCTTTTCCGACTACACGGCGGTGAGCACCACCGTGGATGCGGGCACCATGCTGCCCATGCGCGTCTTGAACGGCACCTGGTGCGGCTGCGCGGTCTGGGTGGATTGGGACCAGAGCAGCAGCTTCGAGGAGAGCGAGAACATGTACTTCATCTACGTGGGGGGATCACCGAGCTACGAATACCAGTTCGGCATCACCATTCCATTGTCCACCCCCACCGGCGCGTACCGCATGCGCATCATCTCGCCATGGGGCAGCGATGGTTTCCAGACGAGCAACGGGAACGGCTTCGGGCCTTGCGGCGCCTTCCAGTATGGCGACTTCAAGGATTTCACGCTCAACGTGAACGGCGTACTGGGCGTCACGGAGGAAATGAGCGAAGCCTTCGCGATCGCACCGAATCCCTCCATGGGCTTCACCACGATCACGGGCCTGCCAACAAGCGGCACCGTTGAGGTGATTGATGCGCGTGGCGCTGTGGTGGAGCAAGCCGTCGTGCGCCAAGGCCGCGCGCAATTCGATGCACAGGGCTGGTCACGCGGTGTGTACACGGTGCGCATGGCCGGCGCCCGGTTCTCGCGCCGCTTCGTGGTGGAATAGGCTTACCACGTAAGCGCCACCTTGCCCATGGTGGACCCGCTGGCCAGCAGCGCATGCGCCTCAGGCAACCGCTGGGCAGGCATCACTTCGTGCACGTGCGGTGAGATCAGTCCAGTAGCCTGAGCGGCCACCGCCTCGCGGAAGCAATGCGCCATCAGGTCGGGTCGATTGTCACCCAGCTTCAGCATGTTCACGCCGAGTATGCTCTTGCTCTTCATCATGAGGAAGATGGGCAACAAGGCGCCCATGCTCCAGACGAAGCGCAGCGTACCGAATGCGCCAAGGCCGCCGCGCTCCGCGCCGCCGAAGAGCACCAGCCGCCCACCGCTGCCGAGCAATTGCATGTCCTTCTTGAAACTGGTGCCGGCCACCGCATTGAAGCTCACATCCAATCGGCATTTGCCGAGCAGCGTGCGCAGCTGAGTGCTGTAATCACCGGAGCGTCGGTCGATGGCATGGGCTGCGCCCAGGCTGAGCGCGAGTTCCCGCTTGGCCGCGCCGCCCACGATCGCGATTACCTCGCAGCCGGCCTTCGCCGCGAGTTGCACGATCAGATGCCCCACGCCACCGGCTGCGCTATGCACCAGCACCCGCTCTCCAGCGTGCAACGGACAGAGCACACGCGCGGCGTACCAAGCCGTTGCGCCTTGCGTGGCCAGCGCTGCGGCCTTGCCGATGGGTAGCTCTTCCGGGATCACGGCGCAGGCACGATGGTCCGTGACGGCCATCTCGGCGTATCCGCCGAAGCGCGTCATGGCCACCACGCGTTTGCCGATGAGCTCCGGCGGAGCCTCTTGGCCCGCTGCGATTACACGTCCCACCGCTTCGTAGCCGATGATGCTCGGCAACGGCGGCGCCTCGCGATAGAGCCCGCGCGCGGCCATCACATCGGCGTAATTGAGGCCGAAGCCCTCGCAGCGGATAAGCACCTGATTCGGCTTGGGCTGCGGATCGGGATGCTCGCGCAGTGCGAAGGCGCGCTTAGGATCGCCATGCGCGATGAGGGTCCATGCTTTCATGCTCGCGAGGATATGAGGTTCAGGGGTTCAGGGTAGCAGGTTGCCCGCAGCGACGATGAGCAGAATGGCTATGCGCAGCCGCCGATCACCACCACGAATTCGCCGCGCGGCTCATGGGCATCGAAGTAGGCGGCCAACTCGCCCAGGGTGCCGCGCCTCGTCTCTTCGTGCATCTTGCTGATCTCGCGCGAGATGCTCGCGGGCCGATCGGCGCCAAAGGCCTCGGCGAGCTCGTTCAGCATGCGCGCGATGCGGTGCGGGCTCTCATAGAAGACCATCGTCCGTGATTCATCCTTCAGCGAAACGATGCGTGTCCGTCTCCCTTTCTTCTGCGGAAGGAAACCCTCGAACACGAAGCGGTCACAAGGAAGGCCGCTCGCCACGAGCGCGGGGACGAATGCCGTGGGGCCAGGAAGGCATTCCACCGCCATGCCTGCGGCGATGGCGGCGCGAACGAGCAGGAATCCGGGATCGCTGATGCCGGGCGTGCCGGCATCGCTGCACAGGGCGAAGCGCTCGCCCGCGCCCAGGCGCTGCACCAGTTGCTCCACCATGCGATGCTCGTTGTTGCTGTGGAAGGAGATCAACGGCTTGCTGATGCCGAGGTGCTGTAGCAGCCGGCCTGTCACGCGGGTATCCTCAGCGATCACGGCATCGGCCTCTTGCAGCACCTGCTTCGCGCGCAGCGTGATGTCGTCGAGGTTGCCGATGGGTGTCGGCACCAGCACGAGCGGGGCCCTGGAAGCGCTCACTTCAGCGCTTGGATGAAGTCGCGCAGGAGCGAATGAAGGTCCGCGAACTCGTTGAGGGGCAAAGTCTCCGCGCGGTCGTGCACATCGTGGTAGTGCGCCACGCCACCCAGCGTATAGATGTAGATCGCCGGCACGCCGCGCTTCACGAAGTGGCAATGATCGCTGTTGCAGGCCGGCCCGCGCGCCTTCACCTCCTTCACATACCCCTTCGCGCCATTGATCGCCACCAGTTGATCGAAGGCCTTGGGCTGCGCTGTGGCGTTCACCACCATGATGCCATCGTCGCCGGTTCCGAGGATGTCGAGGTTGATCATCATGCGCACGTCCTTCCAATCGATCGGGCGATCGACCGCGCACCACTCGCTCCCGATAAGGCCGGCCTCCTCGCCCGCAAAGGCGATGAAGAGGAGGTTGTGCTTCGGCTTGTCCTTCTTCCCGGCGAAGTGCTCAGCCAGGCTCAAGAGCATGGCTGTGCCGCTGGCATTGTCGTTGGCGCCGGGGAAGAGCGCATCGGAGCCCATGCGGCCGAGGTGGTCGTAGTGCGCGCCCACCACGATCCATTCACTGCCCTTGCCCTTCACCATGCCGAGCACGTTGCGGGCGGAATGCCTCGAGCGCATGCTGTTGCGCACATGCAGGGCGATGGTGGATGAGCTGTCGGCAAGCGCGTCGGCGGCCACTTCGATCAACGGGAAGCGGCGGGCATCCGTGGCCACGCTCCAGGTGAGCTTCTGCGCGGGCTTCACCACCACGCAATGGTCCATGAGCTCGCGCTCCCATTGCCGGAAGAGCCGGAGCGAATCAGCATTGCGCGTGGTCGGCCAGTGCACGCACGCAGCCTTCCCGAGGAGCACGCCCATGGTCATGCCGCGCCGTTCGGGGCCTTGCAGGTCGGCCGGCGTGATGTGCACCAGCGTGTAACTGCCGTTCGCGCTGCCGCTCTCCGCATCCACAATGAACTCGGCGCCGGCAGCCAGGGAGCGGCCGTCGATCGCCACCCGCACGCTGTCGGGGAAGCTGTTCACATTGAATTGGAAGGGCTGGTAGAAGTCGGCCTTCAAGGGCTTGACCCCGAAGGCGCGGAACTTCGCTGCGATCCATTCGCTTGCCAGGCGATCACCGTCGTTCACGTAACCGCGGCCGTGGAACGCAGGTGAGCAGAGCGTGTCCAGCCAGGCCCGTGCGCGCACGGTGAGCGTGTCCTGCGCCGAAGCAGTCGAGAGCGCGACGAGCGCGGTGAGCGCAACGGCTATCCGCATCATGCGAAACGGCGTTCGATCAACTCGGTGAAGGCACCCAGGGCCTCTGCATCGGGCGGCGACTTCAGCTTGCTCAGCAGCTCATCGCGCAGGAAGCTCATGGCCTCCCCTTCGTCCTTCGCGCTGTTGAGCAGTGAGACGCCCACCTCATAAGCCTTGGAATCGCCACCGAAGAGCTCCTTGGTGAACCAGAACTTGTCACTGAGGGTGATCGCCTTCGAGAGGTCGGCGATCCTGGCGCGTTCGAGCTTCTCGGCCACCGACTCCGCGGCCTTGGCCGCTGAGGGTTGCGCAGCTACGGCCTTTGCGGATTGCGCTTCCTTCAAGTACTCGGCGGCGGTCTTCATCACCGGGGGCTCGGCTTCGGCCAAGGCCTCCTCGGCTTCGCGCTGCTCTGAGGGCCTGATGTTGAGCCGGGTCGGCGCAGGCACCGCCGCCGGCACAGGTGGCGCGGTGGCTGCTTCAACCTTGGGCACTGCGCTCACGGGCGAGGCCGGCTTGGCTTCCACGATCACAGGCTCAGGGGTGTTCTCCGCGGAAGGGCTCGAAGCGCCCTTCTTCCCCGGCGCTTCCGGCTTAGCCTCGGCGGCTGGCCTGCCCAGAGCTTGCTCGCGCGCTCTATGACGGAGCACGATCAGGCGCTCATACAGGTCTCGCGCATCCAAAGCCGCGTTCTCCAGCGCTTCCAAGGAGAGCGATCCACCTCGCAGGCCGGCCTCGGCGCGCTGCAAGCCCTCGATCAGTTCGCTCATGGAACGGAATGCCTTCGTGTTGCTCATGATGGATGGGCCGTTGCAGGAGGCCCCGGACGAAGATCCCTATTTTCGCCGCACGCGCAACAGGAGCATCGCCGCGCGTTTCCACAGCCTCTTCTGAATGTTCCTGGAGCACACCGGCAGCCGCAGCCCCCGCAAAGGCTGGATCGAGGTGATCTGCGGCAGCATGTTCAGCGGCAAGACCGAAGAGCTGATCCGCCGGCTGCGCCGCGCCGAGTTCGCCAGGCAGCATGTGGAGATCTTCAAGCCCAGCGTGGACACGCGCTACGCCGAGGCCGAAGTGGTGAGCCATGACAGCACCAGCATCCGCAGCACGCCGGTGCCCAACAGCAGCAACCTGCTCCTGCTCGCCGGCGACATCGAAGTGGTGGGGATCGATGAGGCGCAGTTCTTCGATGAGGGCCTGCCAGCGGTGTGCGCCGAGCTCGCCGCGCAGGGCATCCGCGTGATCGCCGCCGGGCTCGACATGGATTTCCTCGGAAGGCCCTTCGGCCCGATGCCGCAATTGATGAGCGTGGCGGAATACGTGACGAAAGTGCATGCCATCTGCGTGCGCTGCGGCGCGCTGGCCACGTTCAGCCACCGGATCGCGGCCGGTGATGAGCTGGTGCAGCTCGGCGAGAAGGACAGCTACCAGCCGCTCTGCCGCGCCTGCTTCGATGCAGCGCGTTCACCGGCGCAAGCCAACGTGCAATGAATGGACATCGGCTCAGCGCATTGGCCGAGGCCATCGGCGGCGAATGGATCGCCCGGCACGGCGACCCGCTGATCGCGCACCTCAGCATCGATTCGCGCAAGCCCTTCACCGCGCACGATACGCTCTTCATCACGATCAAGGGCGAAAGGCACGATGGCCACCACTACCTCACCGACCTGCATGCGCGCGGCATGCGCTCGTTCGTGGTGAGTGACGCTTCCGCTATCACGGCTTTCCCGGAATGCAACATCCTTCTCGTGCACGACACGCTGGATGCCTTGCAGCGCATCGCTGCCTGGCATCGCAGGCACTTCCACGCGCCGGTGATCGGCATCACCGGCAGCAACGGGAAGACCGTGGTGAAGGAATGGCTCTTCCACCTGATGCGCGACAGCGAGCTTGTGGCGCGCAGCCCCGGCAGTTGGAACTCGCAGGTGGGCGTCCCGCTCAGCGCCTGGGCCATGCGCGAGGAGCATACGCTGGGCATCTTCGAAGCAGGCATCAGCAAACCCGGTGAGATGGAGCGGCTGCGCGCGGTGATCGAGCCCACCATCGGCGTGTTCACCAACATTGGTCCCGCGCACGCCGAGGGCTTCGCGGACGACCGCGCCAAGGCGAAGGAGAAGGCCCTGCTCTTCCGCGATGCGCAGGCCGTGGTGTTCTGCACCGACCACACGGAAGTGGCGCATGGGCTGCACGTGAACGGCATCGATCAGCGCGCGACGATGCTGGGCTGGAGCCGCGAGCGCAGCGGATGGCTGCACGTGGTGCGCGAAGAGCCGTCCTCCATCGGGCAGCGCATCCACGTGATCAATGACCAGGTGGACTTCGACTTCGAGATCCCATTCTCCGATCGCGCCTCGGCCGAGAACGCTATCCATTGCGTGGCGCTGATGCTGCATCTGGGCCGCACGCCGCAGTGGATCGCGGAACGCACGCCGCAGCTGCCGCCGGTGAGCATGCGCCTCGAAGCAGTGGAAGGGATCCACGGCATCACCTTGCTCAATGATGCCTACAGCAACGACACGGCTTCCCTTGCCATCGCGCTCGATCATCTCGATGCGCTCGCAGCGGGCCGGCCCAAGGCGGTGGTGCTCTCCGACCTGACGGGTGGCGAGGAACCGGAGCAGCGCTACCACCGGGTCGAAGAATTGCTGAAGCGGACGATGGTGCAATCAGTGTTCACTATCGGGCCCGAGCTGCGCTCACATGCGCTGCCATTCGCGCCACGTGTGGAGCATTTCAGCGATGCGCAAGAGCTGATCACTCAGGTGGATCCGGTCAGCCTCGCGGGTCACGCTGTGCTGGTGAAGGGCGCAAGGGCCTTCGGGTTGGAGCGAATCGCAGATCGTTGGCAGCGCCAAGTGCACGGCACCGTGATGGAAGTGGACCTCGAGGCCATCCGCCACAACCTGAACCACTACCGTGCCCTGCTCGGGCCCGCCACCGGCGTGATGGCCATGGTGAAGGCCTTCGGATACGGAGCCGGGGCACTGGAATTGGCTAGGCTCTTCGCGCATGAGCAGGTCCGCTACCTCGGCGTGGCATACGCCGATGAGGGCATCGCGCTGCGGCAGCAGGGCATCCACACACCCATCCTGGTGATGAACCCGGAGCCGGTGAGCATGGAGCTGCTGCACCGCTTCCGATTGGAGCCGGAGGTGTACGACGAGCGCTCTTTGCAAGAGGCGCTGCGTTACGCCGCGGTGCATCGCGACGCACCGCCTGTCCATGTGAAGCTCGATACCGGCATGCGGCGATTGGGCTTCACGGAAGATGAATTGCCAAAGTTGATCGGACTTTTGCGCGGAGCGAAGGGCCTGCGCGTGGCTTCGGTCCTTTCGCACCTCGCTGCTAGCGAGGACCCCGTGCACGACGCGTTCACGCGCGCGCAGATCGCCGCATTCACGCGCACGGCCGATTCGATCGAGGCCTCGCTCGGCTACCGGCCCCTGCGCCACATCGCGAACTCTGCGGGCGCCACGCGCTGGAAGGAGGCGCAATTCGACCTGGTCCGGCTGGGCATCGGGCTCTTCGGGATCGGTGTTGATGCCCGGGAGACCGCGCAATTGCAGCATGCCGTGAGCCTGCGCACGGTGATCGCGCAGCTGAAGCGCGCCACCAATGGCACCACCATCGGCTACGGGCGCGGGGGCTTGGCGCAAGGCGAGCGCCTGATCGCCACCGTGCCCATGGGTTATGCCGATGGGCTCTCGCGGCGGCTCAGCAACGGCGGGGGCCGCTTCTGGGTGCATGGCCATGCGGCGCCCATCATCGGTAGCGTATGCATGGACATGTGCATGATCGACGTTACCGGCATCGCGTGCGCCGTCGGTGATGAGGCCGTGCTCTTCGATGCCTCGCATCCCATCACCGATCTGGCGCGCGACCTCGGCACTATTCCCTACGAGGTGCTCACGAGCATCCCGCCCAGGGTGAAGCGCGTGCATTTGCGGGGGTGAGCATCCAACTTCGCCGCATGCACCCCTGGCTCACTCCGCTCCGAGCATCCTTCAAGCGCCACGGCAACCGCGAGGATGCGGCCGCCATGGAGGCGTACATGAAGGGCATCGCACCCTTCTTCGGGATAAAAGCGGTGCCACGGCGCGAACTGCTGAAGGAGCACATCGATGCTCACGGCGCGCCGCCATGGGATGAATTGCCGGCAATCGTCCGCGATGCCTTCGCTTGTCCGGAGCGTGAACTGCACCACACCGCCGTGGACCTGCTCATGAAGCAAGCGAAGAAGCTCGGTCCGGAGCACCTGCCACTGATCGAGGAGCTGATCACCACCAAGAGCTGGTGGGACACGGTGGATGCGCTCGCGATCCATGTGGCGGGCGTGATACTCAAGCGCAACCCCAAGGAGATCGCGGCATGGAACAAGCGCTGGATCACCAGCAAAGACCTCTGGCTGAACCGCACCGCCATCCTCTTCCAGAATCGTTGGAAGGAGGATACTGATCAATCGCTGCTCTTCACGAACATCGACCGCCACTATGACCGTAGCGAGTTCTTCATCCGCAAGGCCATCGGCTGGGCGCTGCGCGAATTGGGCGCCACGGATCCGCAAGCGGTGAGGCGCTATGTGAAGTCAAGGAAGCTATCGCCGTTGAGCGAACGCGAGGCGCTGCGGAAGCTGTGATCAGCGGACGATGACGACGGAGTGCCGCTCATCACCCAGGGCGCTGCTGATGGTCGCCGTGTAACGGCCTGCTGGAAGCCCGCTCAAATCCAACTGGGCGCCATCGACGATCACTGATTGCAGAAATGCGCGGCCCACTGCATCGATCATTGTAAAAGATGACGGCCCAGCATCGCGGATGCGCAGGGTCAGCGTTTGATCGGCCGGAACGGGATGGACGCTTGAGAACGATAGTGGCGCTTCCCTCATGGTAACGGCTCCATTCAGGGTGAAGCGCTCGAAGAAGAGCCAGATCTCTGTGCTGGCATCGAAATCCTGGCAGGTCACGCCGATGGGGATGGTGGCCCCGGGCCAGGTGTGCCCTCCGCCTGTAACGGCGATCAGGTCCACCTCTGTGCCTTGGGTGCAACCGCCGAAATCGGCGCGAGAAGCGGTGCACCCGTCGGTGGGCGCGGCGTCGGGAATGGGTGAGATCACGGCCGGGGTCGCGCAATCATTATGCGCCACCCAATGCGCGATCGCGTCGTTCACGGCGATATTCTGCACGCCTCCGGTGTAGGGCACAATGGCATCGGCGGTGCCGTTGATCATGAACACAGGAACCGGACGCGGCGGGTTGCAGAACGCGGGGAGCCCTTGCGCCATGCTGGCTGAAACGGTTGCGATCGCTGCGATGCGATCCGCCAATTGGCAGCTGAGCACGAAAGAGAAGTAGCCTCCTTGCGACATGCCGCAGGCGTACACGCGCTGCGGATCGACGTTATGGGTGAGGGTGAAACGGTCAATGAGCGCGCCGATCAAGCCAACGTCGTCCACTTGCCCAAGTCCCAGGTTCCAGGAATTGTTCTCGCCATCCGCATAGCAAACGAGGAAGCGCTCGAGCATGGCCACATCGTTCATCAATGAATAGGCCTCCTGCTGTTCCGCATTGCTACCTAGACCGTGCAGATTGAAGACAATCGCGGGGTTCTCAGTAGGAACGAATCCGGGAGGCACGAAAAGCCGATACGTGCGGTAGATGCCATCATGGAGGATGCTGTCGACGACCGACTGGGAGCGCAGAACGGTCGACACGGCGAGGATGAAAAGAAGCGTAATGGCCTGACGCATGGTGCGAAGATGCTAGATTCAGTGTGTGGTCAGCCATGCAGTCCAGAACCGGAGGAAGGAAGGACACTGATCACGCGCTGCTCTTCGCGAACATCGACCGGCACTCCGCGCACAAGGAATTCGCCATCTGCAAGGCTATCGGCTGGGCGCTGCGCGAATTGGGCGCCACGGATCCGCAAGCGGTGAGGCGCTGCGTGAAGTCAAGGAAGCTATCGCCGTTGAGCGAACGCGAGGCGCTGCGGAAGCTGTGAAGCAATCAGGCGAGCAGCTCCGCCGCCTTCTTCAGCGCTTCAGCCATGCCGCCAGGCTCTTTGCCGCCAGCCGTGGCGAAGTCGGGCTGGCCGCCGCCGCCGCCCTTGATCGCGGGGCTGATCTGCTTGATGATGTCCACAGCCTTGATGCCCATTGCAGCGAGCACCTCCTTGCCGAGCGAGACGGCAAGCAAGGGTTTGCCATCGATCACGGAACCGGCAACGAAGGCCAGGTCGGCGTGCTGATCACGCAAGGCGAAGCCAAGGTCCTTCAGGCCCTGGGCATCGAGGTCGAGCTGCTCAACGAGCACTCTTACGCCCTTGCTGTTGGCCGTCGCTTTGGCGGGGATGGCGGCGGCATAGCGCTTCACCTTCTCGCGGGCGGCCTTCTCCAGTTCCTTGCTGAGCGCGGCGTTCTGCTCAGCGAGCTTCTGCACAGCGGCCACCACGTCGGCGGGGTTCTTCAGCAGGGCCTCGATGGCCTCAAGCTTCGCGAGCTTCTCGTTGATCATGCGCTCGGCCTCCACGCTGGTGATGGCCTCGATGCGGCGGATGCCTGCGGCCAGTGCGCTTTCGCTCACGATGCGGAACGGGCCGATGGTACCCGTGCGCGGCACGTGCGTACCACCGCACAATTCCACGCTGGGACCGAACTTCACCACGCGCACGTTGTCGCCGTACTTCTCGCCAAAGAGCGCCATTGCGCCCATGGCCTTGGCCTCTGCGATGGGCACGTTGCGCTTGTCGTCGAACACGATGTCGTCGGTGATCATGGCGTTCACCTCGCGCTCGATGGTGGCGAGCTCCTCGGGCGTCACCTTGGCGAAGTGGCTGATGTCGAAGCGCAGGCGGTCGGGCGCTACCAATGAGCCCTTCTGCTCCACGTGGGTGCCCAAGTGCTTGCGAAGGGCGTGGTGCAGCAGGTGCGTGGCGGTGTGGTTGCGCGCGGTGAGGCCGCGGCGCTGGGTGTTCACCTGTGCGGTGAGCGGCTTGGTCACATCCTTCGGCAGCTCCTTGGTGAAGTGTACGATGAGCTGGTTCTCGCGCTTGGTATCGAACACTTCCACCTGGTCCGCGCCTTGAATCAACCAGCCTTGGTCCCCAACCTGTCCACCGCCTTCCGCATAGAACGGGGTTCGGTCGAGCACGAGCTGGAATTGGTCGCCGCCCTTGCCGCTCACCTTGCGGTAGCGCAGGATCCGCGCCTCGGTACTCAGTTCGTCGTAGCCGATGAAGTCCGTCTCTCCCTTGCCGAGCTCGACCCAATCACCTGTTGTGACGGCCGTGGCGGCGCGTGAGCGTTCCTTCTGCTTCTGCAGCTCGGCATCGAAGCCGGCCATGTCCACTTCGCGGCCTTGCTCGCGCGCGATCAAATGTGTTAGGTCGATGGGGAAGCCGTAGGTGTCGAAGAGCTCGAAGGCCTTGATGCCGGGCAATGTGCCCTTTGACTCAGAGAGCGCCTGATCCATGCGCTTCGTGCCCTGCTCCAGCGTGCGCAGGAAGGCTTTCTCCTCTTCCAGCATCACGTTCGTGATGATAGGCTGCTGCTTCTTCAGCTCATGGAACTGATCGCCCATCTGCGCCACCAGCACCGGTACAAGCTCGTGCATGAAGGGCTCGTTGAAGTCGAGGAAGCTGTAGCCATAACGAACGGCACGGCGCAGGATCCGGCGGATCACATAACCCGCGCCAGTGTTGCTGGGCAGCTGCCCGTCTGCAATGGCGAAGCTTATGGCGCGCAGGTGGTCGGCGATCACGCGCATGGCTTGGTCTTCCTTGACGTGCATCAATCCAGCAATCTGCTCCTGACCACTTGGGGCGGAATCAGCGCGCTCGGAAATGCCATACTCGATTCCGCACTTCTTTGAGATCACTTGGATCAGCGGCTGGAACACATCCGTGTTGTAGTTGCTGCGTTTCCCTTGCAGCACCATGCACAGGCGCTCGAAGCCCATGCCGGTGTCCACGTGCTGAGCGGGCAGCGATACGAGCGAGCCGTCGGCCTTGCGCTCGAACTGCATGAACACGTTGTTCCAGATCTCGATCACCTGCGGGTGGTCGTTGTTCACCAGATCACGGCCAGGCTTCTGCACCTTCTCCTCGGCGGTGCGCACATCCACGTGGATCTCAGTGCACGGCCCGCAGGGACCGGTATCGCCCATCTCCCAGAAATTGTCCTTGCGGCTGAAGGGCAGGATGCGTTCCTCGGGCAGATATCGCTTCCACAGTTCGCGCGTCTCGTCATCGGCGGGAAGGCCATCCTTCTCATCGCCGCCGAAGTAGGTCACGTAGAGATCGGCGGTGTTGATTCTGTACTCATCCACCAGCAGTTCCCACGCCCACTGGATGGCTTCGGATTTGAAGTAATCGCCGAAGCTCCAGTTACCGAGCATCTCGAACATCGTGTGGTGGTAGGTGTCGATGCCCACCTCCTCCAGGTCATTGTGCTTGCCGGACACGCGCAGGCATTTCTGCGTGTCGGCGATGCGTTTGTGCTGGGCGGGCCGGTTGCCGAGGAAGAGATCCTTGAATTGGTTCATGCCCGCGTTGGTGAACATGAGCGTGGGGTCGTCCTTGATCACCATGGGTGCGCTGGGCACAACGGCGTGGCCGCGCCTGGCGAAATGGTCGAGGAACTTCTGGCGGATCTGCTGTGATGTGAGCATGGGTCTCTGGAAGCGGCCGCGAAAGTATCCGGAAGGGGGCAGCGGCGATGGCCCGCCGATCAACACCGTTTAACACGACTGAGCCAATGACGGGAATACGGATCAGGCGAGCCGACTACCTTGCCCGTGCAAGATGCCTGAGCACAAGTACCGCTTCAACCCGAATACGCTCAACTTCGAGCGCATCCGGCTCACGGCGTGGCAGAAGGCCAAGCGCACGACGCTACTGCTGCTTCCTGGCCTGGCGGTGGGCCTGTTGGGGATCTTCCTCGTGTACCAGTTCATCGACAGCCCGAAGGAATCGTTGCTGCGGCGCGAGAATAAGCAGCTGCTCGTGCAGTACGAGCTGCTCAATAAGCAGATCGGTGAGCTCGAGCGGGTGCTAGCCGATGTGCGCCGCCGTGATGACAACATGTACCGTGTGATCCTGGAGGCCGACCCCTTGCCGGAGAGCATGCGGCAGGCTGGGGTGGGCGGCATCAACCGCTACCGCGACCTGAGCGGATACGCCAACAGCGACCTGGTGATCGAGACCACGAAGCGGCTCGACCTGCTGGCCCGCCAGCTGGTGGTGCAATCCAAGTCGCTTGACGAGGTGGGCGCGCTAGTGCTGCGCAAGCAGGAGATGCTGGCGAGCATCCCGGCCGTGCAGCCCATCGCCAACGACGACCTCACGCAGACCGCCAGCGGATTCGGTTGGCGCATGCACCCGATACACAAGATCATGAAGTTCCATGCGGGCATGGATTTCACCGCGAAGACCGGGACGCCGATCCATGCCACCGGCGACGGGGTGGTGGTGTATGCCGAGTACGGCACCAACGGCTACGGCATGCACGTGATCGTTGACCACGGCTTCGATTACCGGACGCTCTACGCGCACCTGAGCAAGCTCGAAGTGCGCAAAGGTCAGCGTGTGAGGCGCGGCGATGTGGTGGGGCTGGTGGGCAACACCGGACTGAGCGTCGGACCTCACCTGCATTACGAGGTGCACAAGGGAGGCCAGCCGATGGACCCTACCAACTACTACTTCAACGACCTCACGCCCGAGGAGTACGCGCGCATGGTAGAGCTTTCAAGGAACGCGGCGCAAGCGCTCGATTGATACTTTCGTCGCGATGCCGCTGAAGCCCAAGATCATCGAGAAGATCTACTGGACCATCGGTGAGGTGGCCGAGGAATTGGGCGTGGCCAACTCGAGCATCCGCTTCTGGGAGAAGGAATTCGGCGCATTCACCCCCAAGCGCACCAGTCGCGGCGACCGCCTCTATTCCCGTGAGCAGATCGAGCAATTGCGCACCATTCAGCATTTGGTGAAGGAAGAGGGCTTCACCATTCATGGAGCCAAGGAGAAGCTCAAGCGTGGCTTTGAGCCGGAGCGAGCGCCGTTGGAGGCCGGTGCCGTTCGCGAGCGCCTGCTCATCGTGCGCAGGAAATTGGTGGAACTGCGGAACGCCCTGCGCAATCAGCAGTAAGTGGCCTGCATCAGGTAGCTCTTCACGTAATCGGCCACGCCGTCCTCGAGCGCGGTGAAAGGCCGTTCATATCCGATCGCGCGCAGCTTGCGCATGTCCGCCTCGGTGAAGTACTGGTACTTATCGCGGATGTCAACAGGGGTATCGATGTAGCTGATGCGCTCCTCTTTGCCCATAGCGGTGAAGGTGGCGCGCGCGAGGTCGTTGAAGCTGCGCGCAGTGCCGCTGCCCAAGTTGTACAGGCCGCTGTCCTTGCGGTGCTCCATGAGCCAGATGCATGCATCGCAGAGGTCCTTCACGTAGATGAAGTCGCGCTGCTGCTCGCCGTCCTGGTAGTCTGGCCGGTGGCTGCGGAAGAGCTTCATGCCGCCTGTGTCGCGGATCTGGTTGAAGGCATGGAAGACCACGCTCGCCATGCGGCCCTTGTGGTATTCGTTCGGCCCATACACGTTGAAGAACTTGAGGCCCGCCCAGAAGAAGGGCTTCTTCTCCTGTTGCAGCGCCCACTGGTCGAATTCGTTCTTGCTCTCGCCGTATGGGTTCAGCGGCTTCAGCTTGAAGGGCAGGCCGTCATCGGCATCGCTGTAGCCGAACTCACCGCCGCCATAGGTCGCCGCGCTGCTGGCGTAAACGAGCGGGATGCCGCTCTTGATGCAAGCTTCCCAAAGGCGCTGGCTATAGCGCACGTTCAACTCATCGAACACGGCCACGTCGAAGAGCGTCGTGTCGGTCCTGGCGCCCAGGTGAAAGATGAACTGCACCAGCTTCTCATTCGCATCGAGCCAAGTGAAGAAATCCGTGCGGTCCACCTTCGCAGTGAGCACCTTCTTCAGCAGGTTGGGGGCCTTATCGGCCCGGCTGAAATCATCCACAGCCACGATATCCTGCCAGCCTTGTCGCCGCAATTCCCCGATGAGGCAGCTGCCGATGAAGCCCGCCGCGCCTGTGACGATGATCATGCGGCCAAGGTAGGGGCGCGTCCCGGGTCTAGCCCGGGATGACACGCGCCCCTACCTTGGCCGCACGATCAAGAGCCCGGGTCGATACTGAGCCATGCCACAAGTTTTCATCACACGCCGCGAACGCTTCGCTGCCTCCCATCGCCTGGCCCGCCCCGATTGGAATGACGCGAAGAATCTGGAGGTCTTCGGCAAGTGCAGCAACCCCAACGGGCACGGACACAACTACGAGCTGTGGGTCACCGTGAAAGGCGAGCAGGACCCGGAAACGAGCTTTGTGACGGACCTGAGCCAACTGAGCCGCATCATCAAAGAGGAAGTCATCGACCATTTGGACCATAAGAACATCGATGTCGATGTGCCCTTCATGCGCGGGCGGCTCAGTAGCACCGAGAACCTATGCGTGGCCATCTGGCAACAGCTGGAGGCGCCGATCAAGAAGCTCGGCTGCGTGCTGCATGGCGTGAAGGTGCAGGAGACCGAGAACAACACCGCGGAATACCATGGCGCGTAAAGCGAAAGGCAAGGCCATCGATGGCGAGCACGAGCCCACCGGCGAAGGCTACGAGCGCATCGATCTCTACGATGCGAAGTCCATCGCGCGCATCAGCGGGCACTACGGCGACATCCTCAAGCAGATCGGCGAAGACCCGAAGCGCGAAGGCCTGCAGAAGACGCCTGAGCGCGTGGCCAAAGCGCTGCAATACCTCACGCACGGCTACGACCTCGACCCGGCAGCCATCCTCAAGGGCGCGCTCTTCAAGGAGAATTACAGCCAAATGGTGCTGGTGAAGGACATCGAGGTGTACAGCCTCTGCGAGCACCACATGCTGCCCTTCTTCGGCAAGGCGCATGTGGCCTATATCCCCAACGGCTGCATTACCGGGCTGAGCAAGATTCCCCGCGTGGTCGATGCCTTCGCGCGCCGCTTGCAGGTGCAGGAGCGCCTCACCGACCAGATCCGCGATTGCATCCAGGACACGCTGAAGCCCATGGGCGTGGCCGTGGTGCTCGAATGCGCCCACCTCTGCATGCAGATGCGCGGCATACAGAAGCAGAACTCAGTGACCACCACCAGCGCCTTCACGGGGATCTTTCTCAATGATCCCCGGACGCGGGAGGAATTCATCAAGCTCATCGGCGCCCGCCTACATTAGCGCGGCGGCCGTCAGCAGCTTTCATCCCAAAGCCTCCGGCATCGTTGACCCTCCGGGTCAACCCACCGAAAACAACACTCCATGGAACAGCCCCAAGTACCAACCACTGGCCAGGTCATCTACGGCCCCGAGACCAATGTCCGCGCATTCCTGAGCCAGGTGTTCACCTACATGGCCACGGCTCTGGTGCTCAGCGGCGCCATGGCCTGGCTCTTCGCCAGCACGCCCGGACTGCTGCAATACCTCTACACTGCCGATGGCGGACGCAGCATCCTAGGGTGGGTGGTGATGCTCGCGCCATTGGGCCTGGTGTTCCTCATGAGCGGCATGATGGAGAAGCTGAGCGGGACCGTGCTGCTGCTCACCTTCATCGCCTTCTCGGCGCTCATGGGCATCAGCCTCTGCTACATCTTCATCCTGTACGCGCCGGATTCCATCATCAAGGTCTTCTTCATGAGCGCAGGCATCTTCGGCATCATGGCCGTGGCCGGCTACACCACCAAGACCGACCTCACCAAGCTGGGCAGCTTGCTCTTCATCGGCCTCATCGGCATCGTCATCGCGTCGGTGATCAACATGTTCCTCGGCAGCAGCACCATGGATTACGTGATCAGCATCATCGGCGTGGTGGTCTTCACTGGGCTCACCGCCTACGACATGCAGAAGCTCAAGCGCTTGGGCGAAGTGGTGGGCACCGGCTCCGAGACCGCGCAGAAGATGGCGCTCATGGGCGCACTCAGCCTCTACCTCGATTTCATCAACCTCTTCCTGATGCTGCTGCGGCTGTTCGGGCGGCGTGACTAGTTCAACGCAAGTTGAGGGTTGATTCGCGGCAGGTTGCGGGTTGAATGCCCGACACCCAATCATCGATTCGAGATTCTGCCCACCCCACACCCCTCCATCGACCTCCAACCCTCAAACTCCCGAAGCAGCATGACGGCCTACGTCTTCCCCGGCCAAGGCTCCCAGTTCCCCGGCATGGGGAAGGACCTGTACGACGCTGATAGCAACGCCCGCGTCTGGTTCGAGCACGCCAACGACATACTTGGCTTCAAGCTCACCGATGTGATGTTCAGCGGCAGCGATGCCGACTTGAAGCAAACCAAAGTGACGCAGCCCGCCATCTTCCTCCACAGCGTGGTGAAGGCCAAGGTGATGGGCGATGCCTTCCAGCCAGCCATGACCGCAGGGCATTCCTTGGGCGAATTCAGCGCACTGGTGGCGGCAGGTGCCATGGAGTTCGCCGATGGCCTGAAGCTCGTGGCGGCTCGCGCCAATGCCATGCAGAAGGCCTGTGAGCTGCAGCCGAGCACCATGGCGGCCATCATCGGCCTCGACGATGCGAAAGTGGAAGGGGTCTGCGCGGAGATCACGGCCAATGCAGGCAAGGGCGTGGTGGTGGCCGCGAACTACAACTGCCCCGGTCAGCTCGTGATCAGCGGCACCATCGACGCGGTGAACGCAGCATGCGAAGCCTTGAAGGTCGCAGGTGCGCGACGAGCGCTCGTGCTGCCCGTGGGTGGCGCCTTCCACAGTCCGCTCATGGAGCCCGCTCGTGCGGAACTCGCCACCGCGATCCAATTCACGCCGATCGTGAACCCGCGTTGCCCCGTCTATCAGAACGTTGATGCCCGTCCGCATACCGAGCCTGCGCGGATCAAGGCCAACCTCATCGCGCAGCTCACCGCACCCGTGCGCTGGACGCAGACCATGCAGAGCATGCTGAACGACGGCTCGACGAAAGTGGTGGAGGTGGGCCCTGGCAATGTGCTGCAAGGGCTCTTCAAGAAGGTGAGCAAGGAAGTGGAGGCCGTTTCGGGGTAGGTGCCGCGATCGCGCACTCCTCATCGTGCCGCGTTAGTTTCGCGCTTCCATCACCATGTCCATCACCCGCGACGCCGTCCTCTCCGCCCTTTCCCGCATCATCGAGCCCGACCTGAATAAGGACATCGTGGCGCTCGACCTCGTCCGCGACATCCGCCTGGAGGGCGATACCATCCATGTGAGTGTCGAGGTAAGCAACCCCGCTATGCACAGCCGCAAGCGCATGGAAGAGGCGGTCGTTTTCAATGTGAAGCAGGCGCTGGGTCAAGAGCTGAGCGTGATGGTGACGGTGAACCCGCTGAGCGGTGCGCGCGCCAACGTGCGCAAGGTGCTGCCCGGCGTGAAGCACATCGTGGCCATCGCCAGCGGCAAGGGCGGCGTGGGCAAGAGCACCATTACCGCCAATCTCGCTGCGGGCCTCGCCGCGCGCGGACTGCGCGTGGGCCTCATCGATGCCGACATCTACGGACCCAGCATGCCGTTGATGTTCGATGTGGTGCATGAGAAGCCTGGCACGCGCGAGCGCGACGGCAAGCATTGGATCGTGCCTGTGGAGAGCTACGGCGTGAAGCTGCTCAGCATCGGCTTCTTCGCGCAGACCGATCAGGCCATTGTTTGGCGCGGACCCATGGCCACCAAGGCGCTGGAGCAGATGATCAAGGATGTGGATTGGGGCGAGCTCGACCTCATGCTGATCGACCTGCCGCCCGGCACCGGCGATATCCACCTCTCCTTGGTGCAAGCCGTGCCCTTGAGCGGCGCCATCATCGTGAGCACCCCGCAAGCTGTGGCGTTGATCGATGCGCGCAAAGGCGTTGGCATGTTCCGTTTGCCCAGCGTGAATGTGGCGGTGCTCGGCATCGTGGAGAACATGGCTTGGTTCACCCCGGTCGAGCTGCCCGAGAACAAGTACTTCATCTTCGGCAAGGGCGGCGCGAAGGCGCTCGCGGAAGAACTGAAGGTGCCCTTCCTGGGCGAGGTGCCCTTGATCCAGAGCGTGCGCGAGGCCGGCGATGTGGGCCGCCCAGCCGTGCTGCAAGGCGATACGCCCGCCGCTGCGCCTTTCCGCCATCTTTGCGCCATGGTCTCAGACAGCGTGCTGAAGGCCATCCCCGCCTGAGCCATGAACCCCAAGGACCTCGAAGCCGTCGAACTGCGCATCCGCGAAGCGCTCGCTGAGCTGCGTCCCTTCCTCGAGGCCGATGGCGGCGACATCACCTTGGATGAGGTGACCCCCGATGGCGTGGCGCGCGTGCGCCTGCACGGCAACTGCCTCGGCTGCGCCATGGTGCCCATGACCATGAAGGCCGGCGTGGAGGAGGCGATCAGGCGTGTGGCCCCGCAGGTGAAGAAGGTGGAGGCGGTGAATCTCGATGTGACCGTCTGAAATGGCGGGGCCACGCGAATGCATGCCGCGCCGGCAGCGACCACTTCGGTTCAAGGCCTGATGATGAGCGCGCTAGGGACCGCTTCCAGCCAAGGCTTGCGTGCCTCGGCCGCGCGGCTCCAGCCCTTGTAGCTGCTCACGAGCACATCGTGCTCGGCAAGCAGTTGCGCATCGAGGCCGCGCCCGGTGAGCACCTCGATCCGATTGGAAGCCAGTTCCTGCAAGCGCTGCACGCCGTTGCGGAAAGAGGGATTGCGCTGCATCAGCCCAGCGGTGTGGAGCAAGGTGAGCCTGCGCCCATTGCCTTGCGGGACCCGCTCTTCATTATGCAGCAGGAACAGGTCGCGGGGGGCGCCCAAGGGCAGCACGATGAGATCGGCTTGAGCCAGGCCCTTGTCCATGAACACGCCCACGCTGCAGCGCGCCCCTTCGATCAGCTAGCGCACATTGGGGTCGATCCGATCGTCCGTGGGCAGCAGCGATCCCTTGCCTGTGAGCGTACCGAAGAGCAGCAGCGCAGCACCATCATAACGGATGCTCCTGCCCCCACCATCATACGGCTAAAGTAGAGGCCGCTGTCCGGCCGGCTAGGCCCCGGCGATCACCAAGGCTAACTCCACGAACTCCGCCACGCTCAATTGCTCCGCGCGCTTGCCGGCGAAGCGCTCCGGCAGCGGCGCTTTCAGGTCGGGCAGCGGCTTCAGCGCATTGTGCAGGGTCTTGCGCCGCTGGTTGAAGGCGGTCTTCACCACGCGGAAGAAGAGCGCTTCATCGCAGGGCAGCTTCTCCACCGTGTTGCGCTTCAGGCGGATCACGCTGCTGCGCACCTTCGGCGGCGGGATGAAGCTGCCCGGCTCCACATGGAAGAGCAGCTCCGCATCATACCACGCCTGCACGAGCACGCTGGTGATGCCATAGGTCTTGCTGCCATGCGGCGCGCGGATGCGGTCGGCCACTTCCTTCTGGAACATGCCCACCACTTCGGTGCAGCGATCGCGGTGCTCGAGCACCTTGAAGACGATCTGCGTGCTGATGTTGTAGGGGAAGTTGCCCGCTACGGCGAAGCGGCCATCGGTCACGCTATCCGGATCCATGCCCAGGAAATCCGCTTCGCGCACATCGATCCCGGAATAGTGCTCCAGCAGGTAGGGCACCGAATCGCGATCCACCTCAAAGCAGGTGAGCTTGAACTCGCTGCGCGCGAGCAAGTGCTTGGTGAGCGCGCCCGTGCCCGGCCCCACTTCGATAACATGGGTGTAACCGCCATGGCCCGTGAGTCCCTCAGCGACGTTGTGCGCGATGCTGTCCTCCTTCAGGAAGTGCTGGCCCAGGTGCTTCTTCGCGCGAACCTGGCTCATGCGTCATGCACCACTTCCAGCAGGGTGCGGAAGGCGTGGAAACGGCCGCCGAAGCGCTCATGCGCCTCGGCCTGCAAGCGCGGCGCGTGCTCATCGCGGTAGCGTGTATAGTGCTCCATGTCGGCGGCGGCGTACTGCACCGCGTAGGTGATCCCGCCCTCATCATCCGCCAGCACCTTGTGCATGCGGCTATTCATGAACTGCCCGGTAGCCAACACCCGGGGGATGTGCTCGTCCTTCATCCACGCCAGCCAGGCGTCGTGCGCATCGGCGTCGATGCTGATGGTGACGTTGTAGATGATCACGGTTGCGGATGCGGCGGCTTCTTCTCTTCGGGGGCATCGGGCGCATCGCCGCGCAGCCTGCGGTAGCGATCGCGCGCTTCGGGCACGAAGATGCTGCCGCTCTGGTCGAAGATGAGCTTCTCGTAGCAGGCCTTGGCCTTCTCTGTGTCCTTCAGCACGTCCTCGTAGAGCCTGCCGAGGTCGAGCAGCGCATTGTCCACGAGGATGTCGATCGGGAATTGCTCGAGCAGCTTCTCCAGAAGGGTCGCGGCCTCCGTGTACTGGCGGCGGGCCATGGCGATGCGGTAGCGCTCGTAGAGCGCATCGTCGCCGAGGGTGTGCATGGGGAATCCGGCATGGAGCGAATCGAGCGTGAGCAGGGCCTGATCGTAAAGGTGCTGCACGCGCAGGAGCTCGGCGCTCGCGAAGAAGCGCAGGGGCACCTCGTTGCTGTCGGCGCCCAGGGCATCGGTGATCCGCAGGCTGAGCTCGAGGGCATCGTTGGCGATGAGCTTGCTGGTGCTGGCCTTGAGCACCTGCAGCTGCGCTTGCGCCCAGGTGAAATCGCCGGCATAGAAGCTGACCCGGGCATTGCGCAGGCGGGCCTCGTGGCCGAGCGCATCGTGCTTGAAATCGAGGTCAACCTGGCTGAAGAGCAGGGAGGCCTCCCAGATGTCGCCGCTGATCAGGTGCACTTCGCCGAGGTCGAGCTTGATCTCTGCTATCTGCTTCGCATCGATGGCGGGCAGGGCGAGCCCCTCATCGAGCAGGGCGATGGACTCTGCGGGCCGGTTCAGGAAGTATGCCTTCAAGTGGGCGCGCTCGCGCAGCAGCTGAACGGTATGCTTGGCCAGGCCCATGTCGGTGAGCGTGGCCGCCATGCGCTGATCCAGGTCGAGAAGGTCAGCGGGCTGCGGCTCGGGCTGGTTGGTGAGCTGCACGTACCGCGCATGCACGGCACCGGTGCGCGCGCTGAAGTAATTGCCATCGTTCCGGCCGAGCCCGATCACATGGTCGTAGCATTTGAAGGCGATGCCGAAATCCTTGTTGGCCTCGGCGATTCGGGCGAGCTCCATCAGGCGCTCGCCGCCCTCATCGAGCCGCTTGTCCATGGCCTTGGCCTGAACGAAGGCGCCATCGAGGTCCTTCTGCTGGATGAGCATCCAGATGAGCATCTCGGGGAAGATGGCGCGCGAGGGGTCGCGCTGGATGCGGCGCAGCAGCTCGGTGCGGAGGACCTCCGTGCGCGGGTCCGCGGCATCGAACTCGAAGTGGCGCGAGAGGTTGTTCTGCACGGCCTGCGCGTATTGCTCGTTGGCCTCGAGCAGGTCCATGTACGCGGCCACCATCTTCGGCAGGTCACCTCGCAGCCCGTGCAGGTTGGCGATCTCGAAGGCGTAGCCCATGCCGTCCGTGGCGATGCGCTGGCCCTTCTCGTAAGCCGCGAGGGCGAGGTCCGTCTTGTTGTAGGACAGGAAGGCGTTGGCCGTGGCGCGCACGCTGTTCTGATCGCCGCGCATGAGCTTGATGGCGCGCTCGTACTCCTTCTGGGCCTTGTCCTGCTCATCCATCAGCTCCAGCACGCGCCCCATGTCGATGGCGACGCGCGGGTCATCGCTGTTGCGGCGCATGCGGTCCTTCACGAGTTTCTGGGCGGACTCCAGGTCGGGCACACCCATGTGGCTCTTCAGCAGCTGCTCGTAGTAATAGTCCGTCGGCTGCTTCTTGAAGAGTCGCTCATAGTAGAGCACGGCCTTGGTGAAATCGCCCTGCTGGAAGTACTGAGCGGCGAGCTGCTCGTCCGTGCCCGGCTGGGCAAGCAACGGCATGGCTGGGATCGCCGTGAGCAGGGCGAGGATCAGTCGTTTCATGGCGCGTCGGATCCTGCCAGTAGGAGCGCAACGGTATCGCGTCGGTCCCAGGCATGCTGGAGCAAGCGGTAATTATCGATCACGGCATGCACGTTCCCGATCACCGCGGTGTGCCGTTCCTGCTCGGCGCGGATCACGGCGGCCGCCTGCTCGTCCCGGAAGGCGCTGCCGGCGATGTCGGCGCGCAGGAGCCGGAGGCGTTCGGCGGCCTCGATCAGATCGGCCAAGGTGCGCTCGTGATCATCGCCCATGCCCGCTGCATGGCGCAGCGCGAGCCATTGATTGCCCAGGGCTCTCGCATCATCGGGGTACAGGGTATCATTGAATCGTTGCGCGAACAGCGCTGAATCGGCCGCGAGCAGCGAATCAGCCTCGGCATATCGGCCGCGATTGAGCTCGCGCAGGGTGAGCGCTGCGGCTTCGGTGGCTTCGATGAGCTGGTCCACGGCGGTGAGCTGCGCGGGGTCGGGGGCATGCTTGCACGACCCGAGCCCGATGCTGATGAGCAACGCAGTGCCAACGGGGAAGCGCATGCTTGCGGTCATCGTGTGATCATCGCGAAGCCGGTGTAGGGCTGCAGGGCCTGGGGGATCCGGATGCCCTCAGGGCCTTGGTTGTTCTCGAGCAGCGCGGCCACGATCCGTGCCAGGGCCAGTGCACTGCCATTGAGGGTGTGCGCCAGCCGGGGCTTCCCGTTCTCATCGCGGTAGCGCAGCTTCAAGCGGTTGCTCTGGAAAGTCTCGAAGTTGCTGATGCTGCTCACCTCGAGCCAGCGCTGCTGGGCAGCACTGAACACTTCCATGTCGTAAGTCATGGCGCTGGAAAAACCCATGTCGCCGCCGCAGAGCAGGAGCTGTCGGTACGGCAATTCCAACGCGCGCAGGAGCCCTTTCACGTGTTCCACCATCTGCTCGAGCGCGGCGAAACTGTTCTCGGGCTTCTCCACGCGCACGATCTCCACCTTATCGAACTGATGCACGCGATTGAGGCCGCGCACATGGGCGCCGTAGCTGCCGGCCTCACGGCGGAAGCACGGCGTGTAGCCCACGTTCTTGATCGGGAGCCGATCCGCTTCGATGATCTCGTCGCGGTAGAGGTTGGTGATGGGCACTTCGGCAGTGGGGATGAGGTACAGATCGTCCACGGTGGCGTGGTACATCTGGCCCTCTTTGTCGGGCAGCTGGCCCGTGGCGAAGGCGCTGTCGGCGTTCACCAGATGGGGAGGGATGATCTCGCGATAACCAGCCTCGGTGGCCTTGTCGAGGAAGAAGGCAATGAGTGCGCGCTGCAAGCGGGCACCCTGTCCGCTGTACACCGGGAAGCCCGCGCCGGTGAGCTTCACGCCCAGGTCCATGTGCAGGAAGCCGTACTCCTCGCCCAGTTCCCAGTGCGGCTTGGCGTGGGGCCCGAGGTCCGGGATCGCTCCTTCCTGCATCACAACGGTATTGTCCTCCGGCGTCTTTCCCGCTGGCACCTTGGCGTTCGGGGCATTGGGCAGGGTCACCAGGTGGTCGCGCAAGGACTGTTCGCAGGCCTCGAGCTTTTCGCGCAATGCCGGGATACCGGCCTTCAGCTCCGTGCTCTTGGATTTGGCGGCCTCGGCTTCTTCCTTCCTGCCGGCCTTCATCAGTTCGCCCACGCTCTTGCTAAGACTGTTCAGCTCGGCTTGTTTGCCATCGAGCTCGGTCTGGGTGGCGCGCCGGGCATAATCCAGTTCGCGCACGCGGTCAAGCGCGGCCTTCGCATCGATGTTGCGCTTCGCCAACCGCTGTTCGGCTTCGTCACGGTTCTCACGCAGGTAATTCAGTTCGAGCATTCGGCGGTCGGGTTCGTGGCCAAAGGTATCGGTAGCGGCAGCCGTGTCATTTCAAGCCGAAGCCCCTCCACCAAGGCGGAAGGGCTTCGCGTATTCCGAGGGACGGACGATCAGTCGGCCTTGGGGGCGGGCTCAACGCTCACTACGCTGCGGTCGCCGCGCTTCTTCTGGAACTTCACGGTGCCATCGGCGAGGGCGAAGAGCGTGTGATCCACGCCGATGCCTACGTTCTTGCCGGGGTGGTGCTTGGTGCCGCGCTGGCGCACGATGATGTTGCCGGCGATGGCTGCGCTGCCGCCGAAAATCTTCACGCCGAGTCGCTTCGAGTGCGATTCGCGGCCGTTCTGGGTACTGCCTTCACCTTTCTTGTGTGCCATGGCGATGGGGTTGTTGTCATTCCGGGCTTGACCCGGAATCGCGTTGGTCTATGCGTTTACTTCTTCTTGGGGGCCGCCTTCTTCGCGGCGGCTTTCTTCACCGGAGCCTTCTTGGCCGGCTTGGCTTCGACCGCTTCGGCCTTCACTGCTGCTTTCTTGGCCTTCTTCACGGGTGCAGCCACGGCCTTCGGCTTGGGGGCGCTGCTCTTGCTGGCGTCGAACTTCTCGCCCTTGCCCAGGATCGCCTCGATCCAGAGCTCGGTGAGGTATTGCCGATGGCCATTCATCTTCTGGTAGCCCTTACGGCGCTTCTTCTTGAAAACCAGGACTTTGTCGCCCTTGCCATGGCTCAGCACCTTGGCGGCTATGCGAACACCCTCCACGTTCGGGGTGCCCACGCTCACGGTCTTGCCATCGCTCACGAGCAGCACGTTATCCAACTCCACATGCTTGCCCTCCTCGGCTTCGAGGCGGTGCACTTTCAGCTTCTGGGCCTGCTCAACCTTGTATTGCTGGCCTGCGATGTTCACGATGGCGTACATGGATTCCGGAAATGGGCTGCGAATGTAGGTTGATCGGTTGGATTGACAAATAAGCCATTCATATGCATGGGGGGGGTGAGGGGCCCTCTCAATCCGCAAACCCCAGCGAGCCGAGGCTGCGAACCCTTGTTAACCCGGGCCGCCATCCGCCCAAGCGGCGACTAACATTGCGGGCATGGGACGCCGCGCCATCGGCACGCTGATGCTCCTGGCCACGCTGAGCGTGGTGGGCGTGGTGCTCATCCAGCTGATCTGGCTGCGGCAATCGTCGCAATACCGCCAGGAGCAGGTGGCGCTCAACAAGGAGCAGGCCTCGCAGCTCGAGAAGCAGTTCAACGACCGGGTGGTGATGGCCCTGAGCGACGTCACGGAGCAGATCCTCACCATCAACAAGGACAGCACCGATCTGTACGACGCCGTGAAGCAGGTCCGGCCCAACTACTTCGCCGTCACCATCAACGACACGCTGCACCCCTACCTGCTCGAAGCCCTGCTCCGCAAGGAGTTCAGCCGGCGGCACATCGAGGACGATTTCGAGTACGGCATCTACGACTGCTTCACTGACAGCATCGTGTACGGGAACTACGTGACACAGGACACGGCCGGCAGCGACACCATGCCGCACAGCGAATTGCCCGCGCTCGACAAGGACGGCCACTACTTCGGCGTGTACTTCCCCACCCGGCAGAGCACCTTGTGGGATGAGGACGGCGATACGGGCTGGACCTGGATCTTCCCGATGGTGGTGACGCTGATCGTCTTCGGCTTCTTCGCCTACAGCGTATGGGTGATCATGCGGCAGAAGCGCCTGAGCGAGATGAAGAACGACTTCATCGGCAACATGACGCACGAGCTGAAGACGCCCATCAGCACCATCGCCTTGAGCGCGGAGGTGATCGGCGACCCGGCCATCGTGCAGGAACCCGAGCGGCTGCGCGAGTACGCCCGCATCATCCGCAGCGAGAATGAGCGCCTGCGCACGCAGGTGGAGCGCGTGCTGCAACTGGCCACGCTCGACAAGGACACGATCAAGATGAAGCGTGAAACCGTGGACATGCACCAGGTGGCCAGTGCCGCCGCAGAGAGCATCAAGCTGCCCGCGCAGGAGCGTGACATGCGCGTGGAGCTCCACCTGGATGCCGCCATCAGCACCGTTGCCGGCGATCGCGTGCACCTCACGAACGCCGTCTTCAACCTGCTTGACAACGCCGTGAAGTACGGCAAGCCCGGCACTGCCATCGAGGTGCGCAGCAGCCAGCGAGGCAACGAATTGCTGCTCTCGGTGAAGGACGAGGGCATCGGCATCCGCAAGGAAGACCAGCGCCATGTGTTCGAGCGTTTCTACCGCGTGCCCACCGGCAACGTCCACGATGTGAAGGGCTTCGGCCTGGGGCTCCACTACGTGCAGCAGATCGCCTTCGCGCACGGCGGCGGCGTGAGCGTGCGCAGCGAGCTTGGCAAGGGCAGCATATTCACCTTATCACTACCCTTGAACCAGTCATCATGAGCGACAAACCCACCATCCTCCTGGTCGAGGACGACCAGAACCTCGGCTTCGTGGTGCAGGATGCCCTGAAGCGCAAAGGCTACACGGTGCATCTGGCGCGCGATGGCAAGGAAGGGCTGAAGAAATTCAATGAGCACCCGTACGACCTGTGCGTGCTCGACGTGATGCTGCCCGGCAAGGACGGCTTCAGCCTCGCCGAGGACATCCGCTTGGTGAACGCGCAGGTGCCCATCGTCTTCCTCACGGCCAAGAGCCAGACCGATGATCGCATCGCGGGCTTCAAGGCCGGCGGCGACGACTACCTCACCAAGCCCTTCAGCCACGAAGAGCTGCTGCTGCGCATCGAGGCCATCCTGCGCCGCACCATGGGCAAGAGCGACGATGCCCGCGACCGCGAGCGCTTCGAGCTGGGCGACTTCACCTTCGATTACCGCAACCTGATGCTGAGCCACCCCAACGAGGAGCGCAAGCTCACGCGCAAGGAGGCCGACGTGCTGCGCTTGCTTTGCCTGCATGCCGAACAAGTGCTGCCGCGCGAACTGGTGCTCAACATGGTCTGGGGCGACGACACCTACTTCCTCGGCCGCAGCCTCGATGTCTTCATCAGCCGCCTGCGCAAGTACCTGAAGCCTGATCCCAAACTGCAGATCGTGAACGTGCACGGCGTGGGCTTCAAGCTGGTGGTGGATAAGGCGTGATGCCTAGTGCCGTGACGGGCATCCGTGCTTCGCACTGCCCGTCCGTGAAGGGCATTCGTCACCTTCGCCCCCATGCCTGGCCTCTTCCTAGCCATTGCCTGGTTCGCACTGCTGCTGTACGGCATGCGGCGCGTGCGCTTCTTCCGCGATGCGCCGGGCCTGCCTATGCGGGCAGTGGCAACGCTATTCGCGCTGAAAGCCGTTGTGGGGGCAGCGGTGTGGGCCGTTTACACCTACGCGTATCCCGACCGTGGCACCGCAGACATCTTCAAGTACTTCGACGACAGCCGCGTGCTGCACGAAGCGCTCTTCACGCGCCCCGGTGACTGGTTCCGCATGCTCTTCGGCATCGGCAACGACACGCCCTGGTTCACCGATGCCTACTACAGCCAGATGAACCACTGGGTGCGCCGCTGGGACTCCGGCCTGCACAACGACGCGCACACCATGATCCGCTTCAATGCGGCGCTTCGCCTGGTCTCCTTTGGGCACTACCCCGTGCATGCCGTGTTCGCTGCGGCCGTGAGCCTCACAGGAGCGCTGGCGCTCTATCGCGCGCTGGAGCCGCTGGTGCGCAATGCACGGCGCGGGTTGGCGATCACGGTCTTCCTCTGGCCCAGCGTGCTGTTCTGGGGCAGCGGCGTGCTGAAGGAATGCCTGCTCCTGCTCGGTCTCGGCTTCGTGCTGCTCGCAGCGATCGGCCCTTGGTCGCGAGCACTCGATCCCCGCCGTGTGGTGGTGCTGGTGCTCGGCTCGGTGCTCATGGGACTCGTGAAAGCGTACGTGCTGCTCTGCCTGTTGCCGCCACTCATCGCTTTTGCATGGTGCCGATGGAAACCGGGCCGCACGGGATGGAAGTTCCTCGTCGTGCATGTCGCGCTTGTGAGCACTGCTCTGCTCTTCGGCCAACTGATGCCACAGGCCGATCCCTTCTATATCCTCGCGATGAAGCAGAGTGACTTCATCGGCCTCACGCGGGAAGTGCCCACCGGCAGTTTCATCGACCTGCCCATTCTAGAGCCGAATGCCCGGAGCTTCGTGGCCAACGCGCCGCATGCGCTCGCCAACGCTTTCCTCAGTCCCTTCGCTGTGCTCGGCAACGGGCCCCTCGCGTGGGTAGGCGCACTGGAGAGTGCCCTGCTTGTGGCCGCGCCGCTGCTTGCGCTCAGGCGACGTCGCCCGTGGAGCGCGATCAATCGACCCGCGCTGTTCTTCGCCCTAGCGTTCATCATGCTGCTCGCGCTGCTGATCGGCTGGACCGTGCCCGTGGTGGGTGCGCTGGTGCGGTATCGCGTGCCGCTCCTTCCGTTCGTCGGTTTAGTCGCTTTGCTCTTGGTCGATCCCGCTCGCCTTCCTTCGCGCCTGCGCACCTTCATCGCTCCATGAAACGACTGCTCCCCTTCCTCCTGCTCCCCTTCCTCCTGCTCCTCGCCGCCTGCGGATACCGCGACCGTGATGCCGATCTGGTGGTGCATAACGCCGTGATCCACGCCCTTGATGAAACAGACTCCGTGCATCAGGCCATGGCGATCAAGGATGGCCGCATCATCGAGCTCGGACCGGAGCATCGGATCCGCAACCGCTACAGCACCAAGGCCACCTACGATGCCGCCGGACAGCACATCTATCCTGGCTTCACCGATGGCCATTGCCATTTCTACGGCTACGGCCTCAATAAGCAGAAGGTCGATCTGCAGGGCGTGGGCGATTGGGAAGAGGCGCTCGCACGGATCGAAGCCTACGATAAGGCGCATCCCGGACAAGGTTGGATCCTGGGCCGTGGCTGGGACCAGAACGATTGGCCTGTGAAGGAATACCCGGACAATGCCAGGCTCAATGCGCTCTTCCCGGACCGGCCGGTGCTCATGCAGCGGATCGATGGCCACGCGGCGGTGGTGAATGATGCCGCGCTGCGTGCTGCGGGGATGGATCCCGAACGCGCGGTCGAGGGCGGCTTGATGCTGAAGCGCGATGGCCGCTTCACCGGCGTGCTGATTGACAACGCGGTGAGCGTGTTCCAACCAATCATGGAACAGGCCGATGAGGCCACCAAACGCCAGGCCCTGCTCGATGCGCAGCGCGACTGCTTCGCCGTGGGACTCACGATGGTGCACGATGCCGGCCTCGATCCCGGCACCATCGACCTGATCAAGCGCATGCAGGAGGAAGGCGCGCTGAAGATGCGCGTGTATGCCATGGTCACCGACTCCGCGCCCTACCTGGAGCAGTTCGCGCGCAGCGGGCCGATCGCCACCGACCGGCTCACCGTGCGCAGCGTGAAGGTCTATGCTGATGGCGCGCTGGGATCGCGCGGCGCCTTGCTGAAGCGGCCCTATCACGACCAGCCGGGGCACCATGGACTGCAGCTCGCATCGCGCGATCACTTCCGCGAAGTGGCGCGGTGGTGCATGGAGCACGGCTTCCAGATGAACACGCATTGCATCGGCGACAGCGCCAATAAGCTGCTGCTCGATGTGTGCGGCGAAGTGCTCGGCGGCAGCAACGACAAGCGTTGGCGGATCGAGCACGCGCAAGTGGTGAGCCCTGCGGACCACGCACTCTTCGCGCAGTACAGCATCATCCCCAGCGTGCAGCCCACGCACGCCACGAGCGATGGCCCCTGGGCCGTTGACCGACTGGGCGAGGCGCGCATCCGCGACGCCTACGCCTATGAGGCGCTGAGCAGCATCATGGGCCTGGTGGCGCTTGGCACCGATTTCCCTGTGGAGGGCATCGACCCGCTGCAGACCTACCGCAGCGCCGTGCTGCGACAGAGCGCCGATGGCTGGCCCGAAGGCGGATACCAGATGGCCAATGCGCTCTCGCGCTCTGATGCCCTGCGCGGAATGACCATCTGGAACGCGATCGCCGCATTCCGCGAAGAGGATCTCGGCACCTTGCAGGTCGGCAAGCGAGCCGATTTCACCGTGGTGAACATCGATCTGGAGCAAGCGCCGGCAGAGGCCCTGCGCCAGGCGAAGGTGGTGGCCACTTGGATCGAGGGCGAGAAGGTGTTCGGGAGGTAGGGCCTCTAGCCCATCACTTTCGCAAGCAATTCGCGCAGCAGCTCGCCATGGTCGGCGCCATCGCCGCCGAGGCCCTTGCTGCGCAGGTCGCAGGCGCGCAGGTGCCGCTGCGCCTCCACTACCCTGCCCAACGAGTAGTTGCGTGCCTGCGCGAGATAGTCCTTGAGGAAATAGGGATTCACCTTCATGGCGGCGGCCATTTCCTGCTGCGGCCGGCCTTGCAGCTGATGCACCATGGCCAGCTTGCTGAAGAAATTGTTGAGCGCGCCGATCGTGAGCGGCAAAGGGTTCTCCTTGGGATTGGCCGCGAAGTGATTGGCGATGCGCTGCGCCTTCGCGGCGTCGCGCGCGCCGATGGCGTTCTGCAGCTCGAATACGTTGTAGTCCTTGCTGATGCCAACGAAACGCTGGATCACCTCGCTGGTGATGGCGCCTCCTTCCTCAGTGACCAGGCAGAGCTTCTCCACCTCCTTCACGGCCTTGCCCAGGTCGCTGCCCAGGTGGCTAGCCAGCAATTGCGCTTCGGCTGCGCCGAGCTTGCGCTTCTGGCCCTTGGCGAATCCCACGAGCACCTCCGGCAGTTTCTCCTCACGGAGCTTGTCGCTGGTGAGCACGGCGGCACCGCCCTTCTGCGCGGTCTTCAGGATGCTCTTGCGCCCATCGATCTTCTTGTGCTTGTAGCACAGCACGAGGACCGTTGTGGGCGTGGGCTTGGCGAGGTAGGGCTCGAGCTTCTCCACCTGATCGATGCGCCAGGCCTGCAGCTCGCGCACGATCACCAATTGGCGCTCGGCCATCATGGGGTAGCGCAGGCACACATCCTTCAGCTGATCGGCGTCGGTATCGCGCGCATAGAGGATGGTCTGGTTGAAGTCGCGCTCGTGCTCCTGCAAGGCCAAGCGCTCCACTTCCTCCGCGATGCGGTCGATGAAGAAGCCCTCTTCGCCGTGCAGGATGTACACCGGGCGGAAGGTGCCGCCGCGGAGCTCCGCCATGAGCTTCTTATAGTCGTCGATGGTGGAGGCGGCAGCCATTCAGGGAATTGGAAAGATGGAAGATGAAAGTTGAAACGAACTCACTCTCGCCAGAAGATCGTTGGAAACCGGAGGCCGTTTCATCGCTCAGTTCTCACATTCCAGCTTTTCATCGGTCACTCGAACCTCAGGTGCTTCACGCTGCGCCCGCCGTTGATGATCTCGCGCAGGCTCTCGATGCCCACCTTCACGTGCGTCTCCAC
Source organism: Flavobacteriales bacterium (assembly GCA_016716605.1). Classification (NCBI taxonomy): domain Bacteria; kingdom Pseudomonadati; phylum Bacteroidota; class Flavobacteriia; order Flavobacteriales; species Flavobacteriales bacterium. The sequence goes on along the minus strand of JADJWA010000001.1, from coordinate 1,743,408 downwards.
GAAACCGGTGGTCACCTTGGCATCGCTGGCGCTGGTCTTCACGCCCCAAGGCACCATGGGCTGATCGCTCACGAGCAGCAGCGCGCCGGTGGGGATCTCGTTGGCGAAGCCGGTCATGAAGAGCGTCGCGGTCTCCATGTCGATGGCCATCGCGCGCAAGAGCCTGAGGCGCTCCTTGAAGGCCTCGTCGTGCTCCCATACACGGCGGTTCGTGGTGTACACGCTGCCGCTCCAGTAGTCGAGCTCCATGTCGCGGATCACGTGGCTCACGGCGCGGTGGATCATGAAGCTGGGCAAAGCGGGGAGCTCAGGCGGGAAGTAATCCGTGCTTGTGCCCTCGCCGCGGATAGCCGCGATGGGGAGCACGAGGTCGCCGAGCTGGTTCTTCTTCTTCAGCCCCCCGCACTTGCCGAGGAACAGCACCGCTTCGGGGTTCACGGCGCTGAGAAGGTCCATGAGCGTGGCGGCGTTGGGGCTGCCCATGCCGAAGTTGATCATGGCCATGTCATCGGCCACGGCCACCTTCATGGCCTTGTCCTTTGACACCACCTGCGCACCGGTGAGCTGGCAGAAGATATCGAGGTAGTTGTCGAAGTTGGTCAGGAGCAGGTGCTTCCTGAAGTCGGCCGCTTCGATTCCGGTATAACGCGGCAGCCAGTTGGCGACGATCTCTTGCTTGGTGCGCACTTTTGCGGGGATGAGCGAATCGGGATCACCTGCCTTGGCGCTGCCCGACCACGGGGTCAAAACTAGGCATGGTGCCGATGGCGATCAGATCTTCGACCCGATCCGCCGGAAGTGGGTGGCGCTGTTGCCCGAGGAATGGGTGAGGCAGCACTTCATCAATTTCCTCATCCACGAGAAAGGCTGCCCGGCCTCCTTGATCGCCGTGGAGCGGCAGCTCATGCTGAATGGGCTGAGCAAGCGAGCTGATATCATGGTGCATGCGGCCGATGGAAGGCCTGTGGCAATCGTGGAATGCAAGGCGCCCGGCGTGGCGGTGGCACAAACGGTGTTCGAGCAGGCCGCGCGCTACAACACCGTTTTCAAGGTGAATTGGCTCATTGTCACCAACGGCATGCGGCACTACTGCTGCCGGATCGACCATTCCAAGGGAAGCGTGGAATTCGTGGTGGAGATCCCGGACCATGCCGGGCTATGCGCGCCCTGATCGCCGATACCTTCGTGCCATGCTGAACCGCTACGCCCTTGCATTCGCGCTCGCGCTTCCGACCATCGGCTACTCGCAAGACCCACAAGCTGCAGGCCAGCGGTCCCGCCGCGTGAAGATGGACATGCTGCTCGACCATCACCTGCGCCAGCCGCATGCTCCGGATGAGATGATCGACCTCTACATCCACGGATCGGTGGACGCCGTTTCGCACGCTTTGCGAGGATCCGGTGGCGAAGTGAAGATGAGCTTGGGCCGTTTGGTGAGTGCCCGCATGCCCGTGGCGAACGTGCGCGCGCTGGCCGAGCATCCCGCCATCGTGCGCTTCGAGTGGGGCGGCGACCGCATGAGCTACCTCGGCGACAGCATGCGGGTGAAGGCGCGCGTGAACCAGGTGCATGCGGGGGTGGCACCCTTGCCGCAGGGCTACGATGGAACGGGAGTGATCATTGGCTTCATCGATGATGGCCTGGGCATCGATCACCCGGACTTCCGCACTGCCGATAACACTACGCGCGTGCTGCACTACTGGGATCAAGGGCTCACTGGAAGCGGGGCGCCGCCTGAGTTCGGGTACGGCCGCGAGTGGAATAAGGCGCAAATCGATGGTGGGCAACTGGCCAGCGATTTCAATGGATCGGTGCACGGCAGCACGGTTGCGGGCACTGGTGCAGGCGACGGCAGCGCGAACGGCCGGCACAAGGGCGTGGCGCCGGGCGCCGACCTGATCGTGGTGAAGTACAGCAGCGGGTCCGACTTCCGCGCGCGCGTGGCCGATGCTGTGAAGTACATATTCGACCGTGCCGATGCTGAAGGCAAGCCTGCGGTGGTGAATGCCAGCTTGGGAACGTACAGCGGATCCCACGATGGCCTCGATGCCTCGGCGCTGCTCATCGACAGCCTGATCAACGCGCGGCGCGGCCGCTTCCTGGTGTGCGCCGGCGGCAATACCGGGTCCCAATTCCCCTACCACGTGCGCACGCAAGTGGGGGCCGACACCAGCTTCACCTGGTTCACCACCAACGCCAACGGGCTCGATTTCAATGTGTTCCCCTACCCGAACCTGTTCTTCGAGCTCTGGGCCGACCTCGATGATTTTGAGAACGTGCAGTATGCCATCGGCGCCGACCGCGTGGCGCCCACCCTGCAGTTCCGCGGGCGCACCGCCTTCCACAATGTGGCGCAGAACCTGGGCACCACCATCACCGAACCGCTCATCGGCGCCAGTGGCAACACCCTGGGCACCGTGGAGTTCCTGGCCTTGCCACGCGGCGAGCAGGTGCAGATGCAGATCCGCATCGCGTCGCCCGACAGTGCCGACTACCTCTGGCGATTCATGTCCACCGGCAGCGGGCGCCACGACATCTGGACGCTGACAACCGTGACCGCCACCAGCAACGTGATCGGGCCCGCGCTCGCGGCACCTTTGGGACTGCCCTTCCCCACGCCCGCTGAATACCCGGCCATGGCGCATTACGTGCAGCCGGACAATCTCTCGCACATCGTCGATAGCTGGGCCTGCTCCCCGCGAACGCTCACCACGGCGAACTATTGGAACCAGAAGGAGTACCAGCCCTGCGCCGGTGCGTACATCAACGCGCCCATCGAGCCTTATACGATCAGCAGCGGCAGCAGCATGGGCCCTACGCGCGACGACCGCTACAAGCCCGATATCGCAGCCCCTGGCGATGTGACCATGGCCGCCGCTCCCATGGCGATCATCAGCAACTGGAGCAGCACCAACGCCGACAAGATGGATGAGCTGTGCATGCATGTGCGCAACGGTGGCACTAGCATGGCTTCGCCTGTCGTGGCAGGCGTGGCGGCACTCTACCTGCAGAAGTGCCCCAGTGCTGATTGGCAGCAGGTGCGCAATGCGATCATCAGCACCGCATGGGGCGATGCGCTCACCGGCACCCTGCCCAACAACAGCTTCGGCTATGGCCGTGTGCATGCCTTCGATGCGCTGGTGGCCTCGAACATGCCGCCGATCACCATTACGGCGAGCGACGATGAGATGTGCTCGAACGAGACGGTGGAAGTGAGCGCTCCCGCAGGCTATGATGCCTATGTGTGGAGCAACGGCGCCACCGGAAATCCATTGGATTACACCGGCGCCGGACCGCTCACCGTTTCGGCGGCCACCGCAACCGGCTGCGCTGCGAGCAATGCGCTCGCCTTTGATCTGCTGCCCGCCCCGAACACACCCACCATCATGGTCGATGGAGGATTGCTCACCAGCAGCGCGGGACCGAGCTACCAGTGGTTCTTCAATGGCATGCCGGTGAACGGCGCCACCGGCCCCACTCTCTGGGCCGGCCAGGTGGGCGACTACACCGTGGAGCACACGGCGGCCAACGGCTGCAGCGCGATGAGCGCGCCAGTGAACATCACCGTGTTGGGCGTGAATGAGAGCGAAGCACGAGGCTTCGCGGCGTGGCCCTCTCCTGCGCGCGATGCACTTACGGTGCAGGTGCCCGAATCGACCGGATCAGTGACCATCGAGCTGATCGATGGCGGCGGCCGCATCGCTTTGCGTGAGCAACGCGCGGCGAGCATGCAGCATACCCTTTCAATAGAGGCCTTGTCGCCAGGCACCTACACGCTATTGGTGAAGGCCGATGTCACCATCTGGACGTCACGTGTACTGCGAATGCACGACTAATTGGAAGGGCGCAATGGAAGCGTCGGGCTATCCTCAAGCCGACCTGGTGATTGGTCGTGTGCACCTGCCTCAGAACGAGGGGCAGCCGATAGCCCGGCAACGCAACCGGAATACGAAGGGGAAGCGTTTCGATAGGTAGTACCGTTTACGTTCTTCCGCAGCTGCTAGGGGGTCGGTTGATTCCTTCTCCGCCCAGCAGCGCCCGCCGTCCCGTGCTCTCTGTTCCGAAACAAAAATCGGCGCATGACTGCGCGGCAAGGGCGATTGCTCCGTTGGAGCCGGATCGGTCGGCGTGCGCTGGGCCGACGCCGTGCTGAGGCTCAAGGCCGCGAGCGCCGCGAATGCTCCGCGCATCAGATCGCGCGGCATGGCGGGCAGGGTGATCTCGATCAAGTCGGGCTCCACTTGTTCCAAGCGGAAGTGGCCGCAGGTGCTCGGATGCTCTGCGAACCACGCGCGCAGGTCGGCATCCTTCCACGCCGTGAAGTCGATCACCGGCTTGGCGCACGATCCGCAGAACCGGTTGCCATCGGGCTGGGGCCGCATGTCCTCCCAGCGTTGCGGGCAGGAAAAGCGCATGCCATTGAACGTAGCGGAATGCTTGGCCATGCAGATCGGTCCGGCTCCAAGACGCGCGTGAGAATGGAAGGATGCCGCAGCGATGCGGACTACCTTGCACGGCAATCACGAGACCATGAGACCAGCATTGCTCCTGTTCGGCTTGATGGCCCAGTTCACGCTCCTGGCGCAGCAGCCGCGCTATGCCCGTGCGCGCATCGCGCTCGATTCGCCCGCTGGTGGCATCGCGCGATTGGCAGCTTTGGGACTGGCCATTGATCATGCGGTGGTTGAGCCGGGAATCGCCATCACCGCTGAGCTCTCCGAGCAGGAGCTGGCCATCGCGCGGGCGCACAACTTCCCGGTAGAGGAGCTGATTGCTGATGTACGGACCTTCTACCGGGAACGCGCGGATGAAGAGCCCTTGATCGCACCGCGCGGCGGGCAATCGTGCAACGCCGTGCTATACTACCCCACGCCGCAGCACTTCTCGCTCGGCAGCATGGGCGGCTATTTCACGTGGGAGGAGATGCAAGCCCAGCTCGATGCCATGCGCGCGGCATATCCTCAGTTGATCACGGAGAAGGACAGCATCGGTGCCACGCACGAGGGAAGGCCGATCCACCTGGTGCGCATGAGCAACAATGCCGATGTGGACCAGGACAAGCCCGAGCTGCTCTACACCGCGCTGCATCACGCGCGTGAGCCGGTGAGCCTTTCGCAGCTCATCTTCTTCATGTGGCATCTGCTTGAGAACTACGGCACCGATGCAGAAGCCACCTACGTGCTCGACCACTTCGAACTCTGCTTCGTGCCGTGCATCAATCCGGATGGTTACGTGTACAATGCGACCACCGATCCCGATGGTGGCGGCATGTGGCGGAAGAACCGACGCGACAACGGCAACGGAAGCTTCGGCGTGGATCTGAATCGGAACTACGCGCAAGGCTGGGGCATCGATGATCAAGGATCCTCAGGAAACAGCAGCAGCGATGTGTACCGTGGTCCATCCGCCTTCTCCGAACCGGAGACGCAGGCCATCCGCGACCTCTGCAACGCGCATGAGTTCAGCGTGGCCCTCAACTACCACGCCCACGGCAACCTGCTCATTTACCCGTGGGGCTATGGCTTCGACCTGTACACGCCCGACAGCGCGCACTTCGTTGCGGCCGGCCTGCATCTCACGCATGACAACCGATACCGCTTCGGCACCGCCAACCAGACGGTGTACTATGTGGTGAACGGCGGCAGCGACGATTGGATGTACGGCGAGCAGCAGACCAAGCCGAAGATCATGAGCTGCACGCCCGAATGCGGCGGTCCGCCCGACTGGTTCTGGCCACCGGTGTGGCGCATCGAGGAGATCTGCCGCGAGAACGTGCGGCACAACCTGCGCGCAGCCGAGCTATGCGGAGTGCTCGCGACAGTGGAGGATCGCGGCGCTGCCTTCGTGTCATCGGCGAATTCCCATGCCCGCTTCGCGATCAGGCGAATCGGCATGGAGCAAGGCCCACTGACCGTAAGCGTAATGCCGGGCACGAACGTGACCAGCGCCGGTGCAGCGATCACTTTCACCGACCTGGGCCTTCCGGAGGTGCGGCTGGATTCCATCGCGATCGCGATCGCTGCCAACGCTCAACCAGGCGATTGGGTCGAGTACGATTTGGTGATCAGCAATGGCGGGCTGTCCGTTACCGAGCATGTGCGCAAGCCATTCGGTGAAGACGTGACGCTCTTCAGCGACGATTGCAGCAGCCTGACGAACTGGAACACGGACCTCTGGGGAATCGAGCCCGCATCTGGGCTGAATGGCGGGGCCTGCATCACGGATTCGCCCTTCACGTTCTATGAGCCGCAAACAGGGAACACCCTCGAGCTGGCCAGCCCGATCGACCTCGGCTACTCGGTGGCGGCGCAGCTCACCTACATGGCCAAATGGGACATCGAGGGCCAGTTCGATGGCGTGCAGGTCTTCGCAAGCGATGATGGCTCCGCTTGGACGCCATTGTGCGGTCGTTTCGCTCACCCCGGTTACCCGGACCAGGGCTCGGGCGAACCGGTGATTGATGGCCAGATGCCGCGCTGGGCATTGGAGGAGATCGACCTCGGCGCGTTCTGCGGCGGGCCGCTTTGGCTCCGCTGGTCCTTCAGCAGCAATGCCGCGCGCCAGCACGATGGCTTCTGGCTCGATGAGGTTCGCGTTATCGGCACGCAGATCAATAGTGCGATCGCCGAACAGGGATCCGGCGCCGGGTTCAGCGTTTGGCCCAATCCCGCAAGTGATGCGCTCGAACTGAGGATCCACTCCACCGATCGTACAGGCGTTGCGCAGCTGATCGACGTCCGTGGCACGCGTGTGCTCGAGGTTCCGGTGCGAGCCGGACAAGCGCGCATCGGCCTTGAGGGGATCGCATCAGGGACCTACGCCGTTCGCTTCCTTGATCCGACCGGCACAGTGATCGGCACTCAACGAGCCGTGGTGCTGCACTGATCGTTCATGAAGGCCCGGGAGCCCTCTACTCGCGCACCACGCGCAAACGCTGGCCCATGCGCGTGAGCTCGATGGTGTAAATGCCCTTGGTGAGCGAACTGATATCGAGCAGCGCGCCGTGCTTGAGCGTGCCGCCCCCGACCAGCAAGCCGCGCGTATCGAGCAGCAGGTATGGCTCATCGCGAGAGAGCGGCGGCTCGATGCGCATGAGTCCCGATGTGGGGTTGGGCACTGCGCGCAGGGCTGATTCCTGGATCGACTCCGGCACCGCATTGCTGCAATCAACATCGAAGAGCGTGACCGTGTTATTGCCGCTGTTGGGGATGCAGATGCGGTTGTTCACGGGGTCGAAGTCGATGTCGGCGGGGTTGTTCAGGCCGGGTACGCCCAGATCCACTCCCGGCTGCGTGAAGGTGGGTTCGTAGCGCGTGATGCGGTCAGGGCTCCATGAGGCCACCAGGAAATTGCCGAGGCAGTCGATCGTGATGCCATCGATGTTGGTGAGCGCAGTGGTAGTGAGCGTGGACATGGCGCCGGTCTCCTTGTTCACCGCGGTGATGGCCGCATTGCTGCCCCAGGCCACCACCACCAAGCGGTCCTGGAACGGATCATACACGATGCCGTTGGGCGTGAACACGGTATTGCTCACCAATGTGGTCACGGTGGAAGGGGGCGTGACCTTGTAGATGCGCTTGGCGGTGAAATCGGTTGCGTAGAGATGCGTGCCATCGGTTGCGAGCCCGTTCAGGAAGGTGCCACCGACCGGGATGGTCGTGATCAGCGCGGCTATGCCGATCTCATAAGCCTTCAACGTACCGCCCGAACATGCCCACAGCACGCCGTCGAGCAGCTCCAAGCCGTAGGGTGCGGGACTGACGGTCACGAAATCGCTCACCGCGCCGGCCTGGGTGCGCACCTTGACCACCCCACCGCTGGTGTTGCTCACGAAGTAGCGGTCGCCGACGGGGTCGTACTCAACGCTCTCCGGGCCGTTGTATTGGGCCATTACACGGGATGAAGCAAGCAGCAGGAAGAGGATGGTCAGGCGCATGGGTTCAACTTCGGCACGCGATGCTAGGAAGACGCGGCTCATGACTCCAGCTTGATCCGACCAACTTGTGCACAGGCCGGATGTGAAGTGACGCCCCGCCGATGATGCAGGCAGCCGTGTTGGGCCAGGGGCTGAACGAACCGGCCCAGAGAGGCGTTAACTATGCGGCATGGGCACTGCGGTCACGCACGGCATCCGGGTATCGGCGCGCGCGCGCTACGAGCCGGCGCACAGCGACCCGAAGCAGGCCCGCCACCTCTTCAGTTACCGGATCACCATCAGCAACCGCGGAAGCGATACGGTTCAACTGCTGCGGCGGCATTGGATCATCCGCGACGCGCTCGCCGGACGGCGCGAGGTGGAGGGCCCAGGTGTGGTGGGCGAGACGCCCGTTCTTTCACCGGGCGAGGAGTTCAGCTACAGCAGTGCCTGCGATTTGCGGGGGGCCTTCGGCCGGATGGACGGCACCTACCTGATGCGGCGAACTGCCGATGGCAGCGAATTCCGGGTGGACATACCCCCCATCCAGCTATCGAGCGACCTGGCCACCAATTGAAGGCCCGATTAACCCTTCCGAAGCAATCCTTCCCAGCGCTTGGTTGGTAGATTCGCCCCCTGCATGAGACCTGCCCGCCCGCTGCACGCATCGAGCATGACCCTGCGAATGGCGGGCCTCTGCTTGGTGCTCTGCTCAGCCTTGGTCTTCACGCCTCAGGCCGTGGGTTGGATATGCAGCACTTCCTGGGTGGAGCTCGGTTTCAAGGCTCCGCCGATTCTTGAGGAGGAAGTAGTGAAGCACCGTGAGGCGCACGTCGATCACGGATGCGCGCTGGAGTGCCTCGCACGCGCGGTGTCCATGCGCCTTCCGCTCCCGATGGATGAGCAGCTCGTTGCGGGACCGCTTGCCAAAGTGAGCGTGCCGCCCCCGAAAGCGTATTGACCGACACACCTGCATCGCAGGCCAGTCCTTCCGTCAACCACGTTTTCACGCCTCATCCATGTTCTCCAGGATCAAGCAGGATCTTCCTGCATCAATCGTCGTGTTCCTTGTGGCCCTGCCCTTGTGCCTGGGCATCGCCGTGGCTTCCGGCGCACCGCCTGTATCGGGCCTGATCGCAGGCGTGATCGGCGGCATCATCGTGGGTGCGCTCAGCGGATCGCCGCTGGGCGTGAGCGGGCCTGCCGCCGGCCTCACGGCGATCGTGGCAATGGGCATTGCCGACCTTGGATCATTCGAGGCGCTCCTAGCGGCGGTCGTCGTCGCCGGCGCAATCCAGATCATCTTGGGAATCGTCCGTGCGGGCATCATCGCCTACTACTTCCCGAGCGCGGTGATCAAGGGCATGCTCGCGGGCATAGGGCTCATCATCATGCTGAAGCAGATCCCGCACGCGTTCGGTGACGATAAGGACCCCATGGGCGATGAGAGCTTCGACCAGCCGGACAAGCTCAACACCTTCCAGGAGATCATGGTGGCCATGGAAACGCCCAATTGGGGGGCGTTCGTGATCACCGTGGCCTGCCTGCTGCTCATGCTGGCCTGGGAGCGGCCATTCATCCAGAGGAACAATTGGTTGCGCTATGTGCCCGGGCCATTGCTGGCGGTGGCGCTCGGGATCGTGATGGCCATCGGATTCGATGGGCACCCGGTGCTCACCATCGGCGCCGGGCATTATGTTCAGCTGCCCGATCTCCTGAGCACGTCGAGCTATGCGCTGCCCTCCTTCGATGCCATCGGGCAGGGCGCTTTCTGGCGCGTGGCCTTCACCCTCGCGATCGTGGCGAGCATCGAGACCCTTCTCTGCGTGGAGGCCACCGACAAGCTGGACCCGCAGAAGCGCATCACGCCAGCCAACCGCGAGTTGTATGCGCAAGGCGCCGGCAACATCATCAGCGGACTGCTCGGCGGCCTGCCCCTCACGCAGGTGATCGTGCGCAGCTCCGCCAATATCCAGAGCGGCGGGCAGACCAAGCTCAGCGCCATCCTGCACGGCACATGGCTCATGCTGTCCGTGTTCGCCATCGCCGGTCTGCTGCGCATGGTCCCGCTCGCGAGCCTCGCTGCCATCCTGCTCCTGGTGGGTTACAAGCTCGCGAAGCCATCGCTATTCAAGGCCATGTGGCGCAGTGGGCTCCCGCAGTTCATCCCGTTCATCGTCACCGTAGGCTTCATGGCCCTCACGAACGACCTCTTGCGCGGCGTGGCCTTAGGCCTGGCCTTGGCCTTCATCCATATCCTGTGGAAGAACTTCAAGGTGCCATTCCACTACGACCCGAACCGCTACAAGCCCGGCATGCCCATCTACATCGAACTCAGCGAGGATGTCACCTTCCTGAACAAGGCCGGCATCAAGCGCACGCTGAGCGAGATCCCCGACGGCGCGCGCGTGGTGATCGATGGTGGCCGATCATACGACCTCGACCCTGACGTCCGCGAGATCATCGACGATTTCCAAGAAACCGCGGAAGCGCGGAACCTGCGCTTGCAATTGCTCAACATGCCACCAAGGCACGGCGAGGCGCCCGCAGCGCCACGGACCATGCTTGCCGATAAGAAACCCTGAAACCACGCACCCCATGGACAGTTACCATAAGCTCCTTCTGAACAACAAGGCCTGGGCGGAGAACACCGTTTCGCAGGACCCGGAATTCTTCCATCGACTGGAGAAGATCCAGCGCCCCGAATTCCTGTGGATCGGATGCAGCGACAGCCGCGTACCCGCCAACGAGATCACAGGGACCAATCCCGGGGAGATCTTCGTTCACCGCAACATCGCCAACATGGTGGTGCACACCGACCTGAACCTCCTGAGCGTGCTGCAATACGCCGTGGAGTACTTGAAAGTGAAGCACGTGATCGTGTGCGGGCACTACGGATGCGGTGGCGTGCAGGCGGCCATGACGCACAATTCGCTCGGGCTCATCAACAAATGGCTCCGTAACATCAAGGACGTTTACCGCTTGCATAAGGCCGAGGTGGACGCCCAGCCAACGGAACAGGACCGCTTGGACCGCATGGTGGAACTGAACGTGCAAGAACAGGTCCTCGACCTTGTGAAGACCAGCATCATCCAGAAATCATGGCGGGACCGCGGTGGCCCACACCTGCACGGCTGGGTGTACAGCCTGCACAATGGTATCGTTAAACCCATTTGCGACGTCCCCGCCGGATCGCCGGTGGATGACATCTACCGCTTCGACAACCTGGCCTGAGGGCGCTCACGGATTGCAGTGGCCACAATGCTGCGGGTCCTCCGCTTGCTTCCCATCCGGGCGTGGCGCGTACTGAACATGGCCGCAATGCCAGCAGCCTCGCTCTATGCTACGGATGCTCTCGGTGGGCCAGCCACATAAGGCGCACGGCAAGCCGCTACGGGTGCCGGTGATGCGGAACCAGCAGGCGCCGCAGACCGGGCATGGCTCGCCCAGCTCCGCGGCGAAGCGAACGGCCGTTTCGCCGATTGCTTTCATCCGTGTGGGGTTCATCATGGCCCGCATATCCGTTTCCACCCAGCAGGAACCGTGGTTGGCGATGAGGCGCTCCGCAATGCTTTGGAGAGCGTCACGGTCCACGATGCCCTTCCGCATCGCATCGCCGGCCGACCACTTCTCCTTGGCGCGAACCACCAGCCCATGCCCGGGGAACTTCATGCGCTCCGCGAAGGCGTTCACCTGCGGCCATGTGGTGCATGCCTCACCGCCGAAGACCGTTTCCAGCGAGACATGCCTCTTGAAGAAGACCTTGTCGCCACGCGCATCGTAGAGCACCAGCAATTCCTCATCGCAGGAAATGAAGGGCGCCAGCGGGTAGGGGCCGAAAGAGCCCTCGCTCGCGATCACCAGGTCCATGCCGCTCACTTCGGCTCCGTGCTTCGCTTTGGCGATGCAGGCCGCGAATGGATCGAGTGCGCGCTCCACCTCCCCGCTGAACGCGCCGAAGCGATCGGTGTCAACGTCCGGAATGACCTGGACACCGGCCAAGGGAATGGCGTTGATGAGCGCTGGGCCGATCACGCGCTCTTTGCCATGCTGCGTGGCCACGCCAATGGAACGGTTGGCGAAGCGTTCCAGGCCGATCATGGAGGTGCCCTTCGCCATGGGTCATTCGCCTTGGCCTAGAGAGAAGCCCCTCACACCATCGAAGAGATAGAGGTTCTCGGTCTTCACGGTATCGATGTGCGCTTCAGTAAGCAGGTGCAGCAATTGGTGGATCTGTCTATGCCCGATGGGCATGTAAGTGGCCTTCTCCATGTCGATTACCGCATCGGGCCCCACGAAGCGGCAGCGCCAGTGATCGGTGCAAAAGGTCTCCGGGAACCCCTGTGGCCACACTTTCACGCCGCGGTTCGTGATGAGCTTCAGCTTCAGCATGCCGCGCGAGGCCTTCAGGAGCCTGTCCGCGAGTTCTTCCGGCGTGCTGACGGGGTCGCAAACGAATACATCCACACCGCAGAGCTCGCGTTTCACATGCGGGCGCACGTAGCGGTAAGCGGGTGCGGCGCCGCCCTTCATCTCCACGCTCTTGAGCTGCTGCGGATTCTTGCCGAGCCGCGCGACCACCGCATCGGTGAATTCGCTGGTGCCCATGCGCTTCTTCGACACGCCTTCCTGGAACACGTCGCTGGGGTGCAGGCCGTCCTCCAGCGCACAGAGCCACGCGTTCTGTATGGCCTCGGCCTTATCCGATAGGCCCAGATGCACGAGCATCATGCACGCGGCATTGAGCATGGCGCTGGGGTTGGCGATTCCCTTCCCGGCGATATCGGGCGCGCTGCCGTGGATGGCCTCGAACATGCTGATGCGGTCGCCGATGTTGGCGCTGCCCGCCATGCCAACGCTGCCGGTGAGCTCGGCGGTGACGTCGCTGATGATGTCGCCGTACAGGTTGAGTGTCACGATTACATCGTAACGGTCGGGCCTTGTGGCCACGCGCGCGGTGCCGATATCGATGATCTGGATCTCCTGCTGCAAGCCGGGGTACTCTTTGCCCAAGCGACGGAACGTATCCGCGAACATCCCATCCGTGAGCTTCATGATGTTGTCCTTCACCAAGCAGGTCACCTTCTTCCTTCCGTTGCTGCGCGCGTACTCGAAAGCATACCGTATGATCTTCTCCGTCCGGGAAGGCTGAGCACTTTGAGGCATTGGTACACATCGGTGGTCTGGCGATGCTCGATGCCGGCATAGAGATCCTCCTCGTTCTCACGCACCACCACCACATCCATGCCCGGATGCTGGGTGCGCACGAAGGGATGGTAGCTGCGGCACGGCCGAACGTTGGCATAAAGGCCGAGCGTCTTGCGGATGGTGACATTCAGGCTCTTGTATCCCGAGCCCTGCGGCGTGGTGATGGGCCCCTTCAAGAACACGGGGTTCCTCCGCAGTGCGGACCATGACTCAGCGGGAATGCCGCTGCTGTTGCCGCTCAAGTACACCTTCTCGCCCACCTCGATGTGCTCGTAGGTGAGTCCGCAATCGGCGGCATCGAGTATCCGGAGAACGGCGTCGGTGACCTCGGGTCCGATGCCGTCGCCTTTGGCGACCGTGATGGTGCGATTCATCTCTTCTTGAGGGGTTGCGCGTGATCGATGTAGGTCAGGGTGCGGTGCAGCAGGTGCTGGGCCAACAGCTTCAGGTCCTTGCGACTGCTGAGCTCGGTGAGCGAGGGCAGGTGCTCCATGGCGAAGGGAAGAGAATGCGCCATCTCGATCACCGTGGTGGCGAAGGATCGCGGCCAAGGCACATCGGCGCGGCAATCAGTGATGCGTTCTGCCACGAAAGCGCTGAGCTCCTTGTAAGGCAGGAAGAGGCGGCGCGCATTGTCGTCGTCCACGTTCTTATGCAGGTAGCTCTTCATGCCCTCCTCAATCACCAGCTTGCGCAGGGCGCGCGGCTCGAGCTGCACGTGCGGGAGCTCCTTGGGCCAAACGCCGCAAATGGATTCAACCACGCGCTCCAGCCCCGCACGTGGATCCTTCGCCTGCTCGGCATGGCGTCCGCAGAGCTGCCGAAGCCAGAGCCAGTAGAGCTGGAAATAGTACTGCAGGAGCCGATGCTTGTTGGGGAAGTACTTGTAGAGGCTCACCTCCGTGCATCCGATATGGTCCCCGAGCTTCTTGAATGTGAAGGCCTCCAGGCCCAGCTCATTCATCAGCTCCAGGCCGCCGACGAGCATGGAACGGCCCAGCTCCGTGGCTTCGGGATCCTTCAGGGAAAGGGCTGGATCGGGCCGCAGGTGAAGATGGACGTTGTTCATCTGGGGGCGAATATAGTATTACTATACCTATCAGATAGTTTCACTTACTTCGCGCCCTCATCGACCAGGATGGACGATTTCATAATCGATCACCGCGTCCAGATCATTGAATCAGTCGTGGCTCTGGCGACGTTCTTCGTTGTCAGGGCCACGTCCCACTGGCTCGTGCGCGGCGCTGTGATGAAGCTGGCGTACAAGGCCAAGGAGGAGCGCGAAGTGATGCGCCTGATCCGCCTTCTGCTCTTGATGCTGATCGCCATCGTGCTCACTGCCATCTGGGGCGTGAAGCAGAACGAAATCCTCCTTTTCGCTGCTTCGGCGATCACGGTACTTGGCGTGGCCTTCTTCGCCGAGATGTCGATCCTTTCGAACATCACCGCCTTCCTTGTCCTGTTCTTCCAGCATCCGGTGAAGATCAGCGACCGCCTCCGGCTGAAGGACGGGGATCAGGAGGTGGAAGGCGAGCTCGTGGACATCACCTACTTCTTCACCTTCATCCGGCAGGACAACGGAGCAATGACCACGGTGCCGAACTCAGCACTGCTCAAGAGCTCCTTCACCATCCTAGCATCGAAAGCCCGCTAGCACGAACACATGGATTACTCCCACCTGTTCTCGAACCTCACCAACCCGACGCTGCTCTTCTTCGTGCTGGGCATCGTGGCCCATCTCGTGAAGAGCGACCTGGAGATCCCGCCCACCACCATCAAGTTCATCTCGCTCTACCTGCTCTTCGCGATCGGCTTCAAGGGCGGACAGGAACTGGCGCACGAGCACCTGAACGCGCAATTCATCAGCGAGCTGCTCTTCGGCATGGCCATCGCGAGCGTGATCCCCTTCTATGCCTTCTTCCTGCTGAAGCGCAAGCTAGGCGTTCAGAACGCCGGGGCAATCGCAGCGGCCTACGGATCGGTGAGCGCGGTGACCTTTGTTGCCGCCAGCGGTTTCCTGGAAGCGAAGGAGCTGCCCTTCAGCGGGCACATGGTGGCGATCATGGCGCTCATGGAGAGCCCGGCCATCATCGTGGGCATGGTGCTGCTGATGCGCTACGATAAGGAGAGCACTGAAAGGCCCACCCTCAGCCACATGCTCAAGCACTCCTTCACCAACGGGAGCGTACTCATGCTCATCGGTAGCCTCATCATCGGCCTCGTGGCCGATACCAAGCAGGCCGAGGGCATAAAACCATTCACCACGGACATCTTCAAAGGATTTCTGGCGGTGTTCCTGCTCGAGATGGGCATGGTAACGGCCGCGCGCTTCAAGGCTTTCAGGGACTACGGATGGTTCGCCAGCGCCGTAGCCCTGTTGCTCCCGCTGGTGAACGGTTGCGCGGTCGCCTGGATCAGCGGCTGCATCACCCCGGGCGCAGGCGACCGTTTCATGTTCGCCACGCTGGCGGCCAGCGGAAGCTACATCGCCGTGCCTGCGGCCATGCGCTTGGCAGCCCCGAAGGCCGATCCCGGGCTCTATATCCCCATGGCACTCGGTGTCACCTTCCCATTCAACATCACCTTGGGCATGCCTCTGTACATGGCCATTGTGCAATCAGCATGACCTCGCGCACCCGGCCCGGGCAATTGAGTCGGGTATCTTCGCCGCGATCCACATCAAGGTCCGATGAGCCAATACACCGTCCCCCAGCCGAAGAACGAGCCCGTCCTGTCCTACGCGCCCAACACGCCTGAGCGCGCTGCCCTGCAGGCCGAGCTGGACCGCCGCCTGCGCGCGCGCATCGATGCGCCCATGCACATCGCCGGGCATGCCATCGAGACCAAGGACCTGCGCCGCATGAGCCCGCCGCACAAGCACGCGCACCACCTGGGCAACGCGCATTTCGGTGAAGCGAAGCACGTGCGCGCCGCCATCGATGCTGCCCTCAAGGCTAAGCGCGATTGGGAGAACATGCCCTTCGCAGAGCGCGCGGCGATCATGCTCAAGGCCGCAGACCTCATCGCAGGCCCTTATCGAGCGAGCATCAATGCCGCCACCATGCTCGGCCAGGGCAAGAACGCGTTCCAGGCCGAGATCGATGCCGCTTGCGAGCTCATCGACTTCCTGCGCTTCAACGTGGCCTATGCGGAGCAGATCTACCGTGATCAGCCTGTCTCATCACCCGGCGTGTGGAACCGCTTGGAGTACCGTGCGCTCGAGGGCTTCGTTTTCGCGCTCACGCCCTTCAATTTCACGGCCATCGCCGGCAACCTGCCCGCCAGCTGCGCCCTCATGGGCAACACCGTGGTCTGGAAATGCGCCGACACCCAGGCTTACAGCGCACAAGTGCTCATGGAGGTCTTCATGGCCGCTGGTCTGCCGTCGGGCGTGATCAACCTGGTGCATGTGAACGGCCCCGTAGCGGGCGAGCAGATCTTCGCGCACAAGGACTTCGCGGGCATCCACTTCACCGGCAGCACCGGCGTGTTCCGGCACATCTGGCAGACCATCGGGAGCAACCTGCCCAAGTACCGCAGCTATCCGCGCATCGTAGGCGAGACCGGCGGCAAGGACTTCGTGGTCGCGCACCCCAGCGCCGATGCCAAGGTGGTGGCCACAGCGCTCTCCCGCGGCGCCTTTGAGTTCCAAGGGCAGAAGTGCAGCGCCGCCAGCCGCGCGTACATCCCGGCCAATCTCTGGCCCGATGTGAAGAAGGAATTGCTCGCCGACCTCGCCGACATGAAGATGGGCGACCCGCGCGACTTCTCGAACTTCATCGGCGCTGTGATCGATGAGCGCGCCTTCGACAAGATCAGCGGCTACATCGATGCGCTGAAGCACGACAAGAAGAATATCAAGATCATCGCGGGCGGCAAGCACGACAAGAAGGTCGGCTACTTCATCCAGCCCACCGTGGCCGAGACGAAGGACCCGAAGAGCAAGACCATGTGCGAGGAGATCTTCGGGCCGGTGCTCACCGTGTACATCTACCCGGAGAACAAATGGAGCGAGACGCTCAAGCTGGTGGATTCAACCGGCGAGTACGCGCTCACTGGCGCCGTGATCAGCAACGACCGCAAGAGCATCATCGAAGCCCAGGAGGTCCTACGCCATGCTGCGGGCAACTTCTACATCAACGACAAGCCCACCGGCGCCGTGGTGGGCCAGCAGCCCTTCGGCGGCGCACGCGGCAGCGGCACCAACGACAAGGCCGGCAGCTACCTCAACCTCATCCGCTGGGTGAGCCCGCGCACCATCAAGGAGACCTTCGTTCCACCGACGGATCACCGGTATCCGTTCTTGGGCTAGGCCTATTCGATCCTTATCGACCTGCTCACCGCGCGATCACCACGCGGATTCCGTGCAGAGCAGTTCCATCACGCACCTCAGCAACATAAACGCCTGAGGGAATCGATGAAATGCTCAAGGTGCTCCGGCCCGATTGCGGCGAAAACGCCGAAAGGACCTCGCGGCCGCTGCCATCGAGCAGGGTGATCCGCGCTTGGGCTGGTGCCTCAATAGTCAACCAATCCTGCGCGGGAACGGGATATGCGCGCACGCCGGACAGGGCGTGTTGAAAGTCGGCCACCGCATTCAGCCCGCAACCTCCCTCTGCACAATAAGTCACCGAGCCCATCACGGTCCCGGAATTCATATCGATGAAGGGCGGTGATGATACCGTGGGGGTGAGGTCGCAGAAATCGATCTCGCCCTGGATGGTGCCGGTGTTCTCCGAGAAGCCCGAAACGCAGATGCGGCCCTCGCCCTCGATCGTATCGTAGTTGCCGATATCATCGAGCGTGAGCGCCGCATCGGGGCCGCCCATGGTGAGCACGCCGTCGATGTGCATGACACCATCGATGTGCACGGTGCTGTTGTTGATCATGGCCCAGTCCACGTCGATGTCACCGATCAGGTCCATGAGCCCGTCGTTGATGACCGTATCCATGATCACCACCGAAAAGTACTCATCCATGAAAAGGCTGCCCACGGGAGTCACATGCACGCGCTGCATGAGGAAGGTGTTGCCAGCGATGCGCACTTGGTGCAGCACCTCCGCGTTGTGCACTTCGGGTATGCAGTTGCAATCCCAGGTGGCGGGGTCGCTCCAGTCGCCGTCCTGCACGGAATAGGTGATCTGCGCCTCGGCAAACAGGCAGCCTGTCGCAGCAATGCTCAACAGCAAGCTCCTCATGATCGCATGTGGAAGGATGACGAAAGTAGACCGTGATTCCTGTGTCCGATGAGGGCACTACAGCTCCTCCGCCACCACCTCCCGCACGCCCGGCACCTCGTGCTTCAGCAGATTTTCGATGCCCTGCTTCAAGGTGACCATGCTGCTGGGGCATCCACTGCATGATCCGCGCAGGGAGACCGTCACCTGACCGTCGATGAAGGAGCGGAAGGCGATGTGGCCGCCGTCGCCCTCCACGGCCGGGCGGATGTATTCCTCCAGCACGCGGATGATCTTCTCGTCGTCGGGGCCCTTCGCTTCGGCATGCGAGCTCGCGCGCTCGTTGGCATCGGCCAGGGCCTGCGCAGGTGCATCATCGTACACCACGCGACCATCGGTGTTCAGGAACTCTTGGATGTACTCGCGCAGCTCCAACTGCACCAGGTCCCAATCGACCGAGTTGTTCTTGGTGACGCTGATGAAGTTGCCGCTCAGGAGCACGCCGGTGACGAAAGGCAGGTTGAAGACCTTCTCCGCCAATGGCGAAACACCTGCTGGCTCGTTGGGCGAGCGGAACTCGAGGATGCGACCATCGGGCACCAGCAGGCGGCTGCTCACGAATCGCATGGTGGTCGGGTTCGGCGTGGACTCTGCGTACACGGTTACCGGCGGGCGCTTGCCGGTGATCATTGGCTCTGTGGCTTCCATGGCGACCGCGAATGTAGACTGGTGGCCTCCCAAGGCCCTGTAAGGATTGTTGGCGATCAGGCTCGGGATACCGCCCTACTTTAGCGCCGCAATGCGCGAGCTGAAGAAGAACCGCTGGATGCTGGCCTCGTTGGCCATGCTGCTGCTGCTGGTAACCAGCGGGCTCACGGTTTCGCGCATGAGCTGCCTCATCAGCGGGCACAGCGTGCTCAGCTTGGGCCTTGCCGATGATTGCTGCCCTGAAGAGGAGCACGGCGATGGCACCATGATCGGCGCCACCTGCTGCGAACTCGTGCAGGCCACCGCCGATCGCGTGGAGCTCCTTCCATCGGCCACCTTCGACCTGGTCGCCCTGCCGGTGACCGATACGGCCCCGACTTGGGATGCGGTTGCCTTCGAGCGTCAACCGTTGCGCTGGCTCGATAGCCGTCCGCCGCCCTTGCTGGGCCTCAAACGCTTGGCGCTGATCGGCGTGTTCTTGATCTAAGCGGCGCGGCTTCTTGGCCCTCGCGGCCCGGTCACGCTCCGTATAACGTTCAAGGACACGAATGCCTTTCCATCGAACTCCTCCTTTACTCCTGCTTCTGCTGCTGCAGCTTCCGCGGTTCGCTGCTGGAACGCACGCACAAACGATCACCGGCACGGTGAAGGCCGCCGATTCCGGCGAGGTCCTGCCCGGAGCCAACATCTATTGGCTGGGCACTACGCAGGGCACATCAGCCGATATGAACGGGGCCTTCACCATCGAATCGCCCGCGCAATGGCCGGCGAGCCTGGTCGCGTCCTTCGTTGGATACAAGCCGGATACGCTCAAGCTGATGCAAGCACCGGCCGCCGCAATGACCTTCAAGCTGCGCTGGGCCGCGGCCATTGGTCCGGTTGAAGTGGTGGAGCGCACCCAGGGCACGCAGCTCAGCACGCGCAGCATCAACGCCACCGAACAGATCGGCCAGAAGGAGCTGAAGCGCGCCGCCTGCTGCGATCTCAGCGAGAGCTTCGAGACCAACGCCACGGTGGATGTGAACTACAGCGATGCGGTCTCCGGCACCAAGACCATCCGCATGCTCGGCCTCGATGGCAAGTACGCGCAGATGAGCCTCGAGAACATCCCCTTCGTGCGCGGCCTCAGCACCAGCAGCGGCCTCACGCTCATTCCCGGCACCTGGATCAAGGACATCAACCTGAGCAAGGGCGCAGGCACCGCGGTGAACGGTCCGAATGCAATGACGGGGCAGATCGACCTCTGCCTGCTCAATCCGCTGGATGAGCCGCCGCTCTTCGTGAACCTCTATGGCAACAGCCAAGGGCGCATGGAAGCCAACGTCCATGCCGCGCAGCGTACCGGTGCCAACAGCGCGAACCTGCTGCTCGTGCATGGCAACTGGTTCGATCGGGCCATGGACCAGAACAGCGATGGGCTGCTCGACATGCCGCGCACCAAACGCGTGAATGTCATGAACCGGTGGATGCACCTCGGCGAGCGCAAGAGCGGGCAGTTCACCGTGCGCGCCGTGCATGACGAACGCGTGGGCGGGCAGGATGCGATGCATGCTGCTGACAATGGGCACGCGCATCACGGCATGGGGCTGTACCGCATCGATGTGCTCAACCGCATGCTCGATGGCATCGCGAAGCATGGCTGGGTGTTCAAGGGCGATGCGAGCAAGAGCATCGGTTTGATCGCGAGCGGGCGCTGGCACGAATCGAATTCGACCTATGGGCTGCGCAGCTACGCAGGCGAGCAGCGCAGTGCGTACGCCAGCGCCGTGTACCAGCAATTGCTGCGCGATGGCAACGACCAGGTCAAGGCCGGCCTGAGCTTCCAGTACGACGATTACGATGAGCGCTTCGCGAGTCTGCGCCATGATGCGCCCACCGACACGCTCCAATACCTCGACCTGGGCCGCACCGAGCGCATGCCGGGAGCCTTCGCGGAGCACACCTTGAAGCGCGAGCGTCTCACCGTAGTGAGCGGACTGCGCTTCGACGCGAACGAGCGATTCGGCAACGTGCTCAGCCCACGGGTGCATGCGAAGTACGACGCGAACCCGCTCACCGTGCTGCGCGCCAGCATCGGGCATGGCTTCCGCACCGCGAACCCACTGGTGGAGAACGCCGCCGTGATGGCGAGCTCGCGCTACATCGCGCTGGAAGGAACGCTCGGCATGGAGCGCGCCTGGAACTTCGGCGCCAGCGCGCTGCGCAAATTCAAATGGCTCGACCGCAAATGGGCCATCGGCATCGATGCCTATCACACGCGCTTCACGCAGCAAGTGATCGCCGACATGGACCGCGACCCGCTCACCCTCGCGCTCTACATGCTCGACGGGCAATCGTACGCCAACAGCGTGCTTACCGATGTGCAGGTGGATCTATCGCGCGCCTTCCAGCTGAAGCTGAGCCATCGCTGGTACGAGGTGCGCTCCACCTACGATGGCCGCTTGCGCGAACGACCCTTCACGCCCAGCCACCGCGGCCTCATCGACCTCGCTTACACCAGCCCCGCCGAGCATTGGCGATTCGACATCAACCTGAATCTCTTCGGCGAGGGCCGACTGCCCGACACGCGTCCGAATCCCAGCGAAGGGCTGCGCTTCCCGGAACGATCGCCAGCCTTCGCCACCTTGCATGCGCAGCTCACCTACTCCGCTGGCGCACTCGAGATCTACCTCGGCGGCGAGAACCTCACCAGTACCCTGCAGCAGCAGCAAGTCATCGCACCGGATGACCCCTATGGCCCGTACTTTGACGCCAGCCTGATCTGGGGCCCCACGAACAAAGCCATGCTATATGGCGGGCTCCGCTGCTCCATCAAACGCAACACCAAGCAACCATGAGAACCCTGTTCATCGCGCTCGCCCTGCTCCTTGCGGGGATCGCCAGCGCCCAAAAGAAGTCCGCCCACCTCGACATCGTGAGCAGCACCGTCTGCGACATGTGCAAAGAGACCATCGAGAAGGAGATGATCTACGAGAAGGGCGTGAAGAAGGTAAGCGTGGACCTCGCCACGAGCACGGTGCATGTCGAGTACGATGCGAAGAAGAATTCCCCCGAGAAGCTCCGCGCCGCGCTGATCACGCTCGGCTACGCTGCGGATGGCACGCCCGGCGATCCCAAAGCCTTCGAAAAGCTGCCTGCTTGCTGCCAGAAGGAAGGCTGCGGGAAATTGCCGGACGAAGGCAAGCACTGATCCATGGCGCTGATCCGATCCGTACGCGGCTTCACTCCGCAATTGGGCCATGACTGCTTCCTGGCCGAGACCGCCGTGGTCATTGGCGATACCGTGATGGGCGATGGCTGCAGCGTGTGGTACAATGCCGTAGTGCGCGGCGATGTGAACAGCATCCGCATCGGCCACCGCGTGAACATCCAGGATGGCGCGGTGCTGCACTGCACCTATGAGAAGTGCGGCCTCAGCATCGGCGATGATGTGAGCATTGGGCACAATGCGATCGTGCATGGCTGCACGGTGCATGACAAGGTGCTCATCGGAATGGGCGCCATCGTCATGGATCTGGCGGTGATCGGTGCCGGCAGCGTGATCGCCGCCGGTGCGGTGGTCACGCAAGGCACTGTGGTGGAGCCCGGCAGCCTCATGGCCGGGGTGCCCGCCAAGCGCATCGGTCCGGTCAGCGCGGACCTTTCGCAGAACGAGATTGAGCGCATCGCCCGCAACTACGGCATGTATGCCGGCTGGTTCAAGGAAGGCTGATCACACCCCTCCGCTTCGCAGGTCGAGCCCCCAGTTGAGCTTCTCGCGCAGCGTTTGCAGGAAATCGTGGCCATCGAGCTGCGCGATCTTCACGGTGAACGGCGCGCGGCGGATGGTGACGGTTGCTCGGCCATCGATGGTGTGGCCGCGCGCATCGAGGTTCAGCAGGCAGCGATCGCCGCGGGACTCCAGCTCCAGTCGGATGGCGTAGTGGTCGGGCACAACGAATGGCCGGACATTGAGGTTGTGCGGCGAGATGGGATTGATCACCAGCGCATCGCTCGTGGGGTAAAGGATGGGGCCGCCGCAGCTGAGGGAATATGCCGTGCTGCCGGTCGGCGTGGCGATGATGAGGCCGTCGCTCCAATAGGTGTTCAGATAATCGTCGCCGAGGAAGACGCGCACGCTGATCATGCTGCTGGTGTCGCGCTTGTGAACGCTCACCTCGTTGAGCGCGAAATCGTCCGTGCCGAGCTGCTCCGAATGGCCGATCACCTGCAGCAGGGCGCGGTCCTGCAACGCGTAACGGCCATTCCTGATCGCGGAGAGCGCCGCATCCATGTCCTCGTGCCGCACGCTGCTGAGGAAACCCAGCCGGCCCAGGTTGATGCCGACCACAGGGATGCCGGCGCGGCCCAGCAGCGCCACGGTATCTAGAAGGGTGCCATCGCCGCCAAGGCTGATGCAGAGGTCGATTTCCTGCCGCGCAGGATCGGCTTCGGTGAGCACGGCATCGGTCACTGGGACATCGCAGGCCGAAAGCCATTCGGCGACCTGCCGCGTGAGCACCGGGGTGATGCCTGCGCGGTGCATCCGCGCAAGTGAATCACCCAGCACCGGCGCCATGCCGCGATTCATGTCGCGTCCGTGGACTGCTGCGCGCATCGTTCAGAAGGGTTGCGAGAAATGTAGGAAGAAGCCGTGCTCGCCCAACGCGTTGAGGGTGTATTCGGTGCGCACCACCTGATCGTAGCTGGTCACCAGGTCGAGGCCGATGCCGTAGCCGCTCATCCATTGCCCTGCCAGGAAGTTGGCGTCGGCGTATCGGCTGTCCCACACGCGGCCCGCATCGGCGAACACATTGAGGTACACGGCGAAGTAGAGCGATCGGAAGGCCTCGGCCGGCATGAACTCCGCGCGCTGGTTGCGCGGCCGCACCAGTTGGAAGACCGCATTGGCCTTGCCGAGGGTGAAGTGCTCGCCATCGATCACGTAGTACTCATAGCCCCGCACGAAATGCCCATAGCCGAGGCCCTCCTGCGCATAGTACGGCGGGGTGCCCCAAGTGTGCTTGGCGCGCGCTCCGAGAGCGAGCGTCACCGGATCGCCGAGCCGCCACCACTTCTTCAGCGTCACGTAGGCCGTGGTGAGATCCGGCGCGTTTTCGCTGAGCAGGCCGAGGCCGAGCCGGTCGATGCGCCCTTCCGCGTAATGCCCGGCGCGCGGGTAGATGCGCAGGTCCCGGCGGTCCCAGATGATGCCGTAGCCGAGGGTGATGTAGCGCGCCGAGGCGGCATCGCCATTGAAATAGTCCACCGCCGTTGCGCGCACGGTATCGGTGATGCTGGCCTGTATGAATGCCGCGCGGAGGTAGTGGCGCACATCGTGATTGCGGCGCAGGCTCAGCTCCAGGTCGGCCTTCTGCTCGTCGCGGTTGGGCCCGTCGGTGCGGCGCAGCAGCACGCGCCGATTGCCCTCGGTCCCCGCCGTGACCTCGGCCTGCTCGGTGTAATGCGCACCGATGCTCAGGCCGAACCGCCCTTTGCGATCGACGCCCGGCACCTTGTAGCGGAATCCGAACTGCCGCGTGTAGCCGAATTGCGCCTTGATGTAGAGCGTCTCGTTCCGCCCGCGGAAGTTGTACTTGTACAGGTACGCGCCATAATTCACCCGGTCCGGGTCGCGGTTGAAGGTGCGCCACCAGGTGTTGAAGTTGGGGTCCGCGAGCTGGAAGATGGGCGAGGGCCAGATGGTCCATCGCTCGTGCACCTCAACCTCGACCACGACGCGCTGCAGGTCGATGTACAAGGGCAGGACCGCGGCCGTATTGAAGAGCCCCGTGTTCATCAGGTTCTGCCGGCTCCGTTCCAAGCGCTCCGAAAGGGTCACGGCTTCAAGCGTGTCACCCTCTTGCACGAGCAGCTCGCGGAGGATGATCCGATCCTTGGTGGCCTTGTTGCCGTTGATCGCGATGCCGAGCACGACGACCGGCGCCGGCGCCGCAGCCTGGCCCTTGACGGCCCCTGCCGTGATGGCGAAGGCGCAGATCAGGCAAAGGGCGCGCGGCATGGCCGCGAAGATGGGGTGTCTCGTTCTGGATGGTTGAGGGTTGCGGGTTGAACCCGCTGCCGGTTGCGGGTTGAACCCGCTGCCCACGGATTCCGGAGACAACTCGTGGAAACCGGCAACCCTCAACCGGCGCCAACCATCAACCCTCAACCTTCAAAGATTGATGAACCGCATCAGCTCATCGTACCGGCCGCGCAGGTCGTCATGGAGCTTGCTGCCCTGGTAGGTGCTCTTCACGAAAAGCTCATAGCGGTCGAAGCTGCGCAGCACCTCGCTGATGTCCTCCCGGTTGATCTTCAGCGTCACCTCCATGCGCGCTGAATCCGGAAGGGTGCGCGTGTACACGCTCAGCACCTTGCAGTCATTCGATTCCACGAGCCGTGCGATCTCGAAGAGGCTGTAATCGTTCTGGTTCATCTCCAGCACCACGATGCTGCCGGGCTCCTGGATGTTGGTGACCTGCGCCAGCCGCTTGAGCGCTTCGTGCTCGGTGATCGCCCCTTGGTACACGCCCATGTCGTCGAGCACGGGCACCACGGTGAGGCCACGCTCGCTGAACAGCTTCATCACCTCGTAGATGTGCTGTCCGCCGCGCGCGAACGGAATCTCCACGCTGTCCATCACGATGCCCACCGAGGCCCGCGGATCGTTGCGATCAACCAGTTCCTGGTCATGCACCATGCCCACGAGCCTTCGGCTCTCGACCACGGGCAGATGGCTCACCTTGAACTCCTCCATCCAGTCGAGGGCACGGCTCACATCGTCCTGCGGCTTCAGCGGCGGGATGTCGGCGGTGATCAGGTCGATGGCGTGCATGCGTTCGGCGGGCAGGTTGAGGGGCCTCTACTTTTGCGCACCCTCCAACGGGCGGGCCAAAGTAAGGTCGGCATGACGCGCTTGAGCGTGAACATCAACAAGCTGGCGACCCTGCGCAACGCGCGCGGAGGCAATAATCCCGATGTGCTCCGCTGGGCGGTTGACATCCAGCGATTCGGCGCACAAGGCATCACCGTGCATCCGCGCCCCGATGAGCGGCACATCCGCCGCTCCGATGCGCTCGCCTTGAGGCAGCTGGTGACCACCGAGTACAACATCGAAGGCTATCCGAGCGAGGATTTCATCGCCCTGGTGCTCTCGTGCAGGCCTGACCAAGTGACCCTGGTGCCTGATCCGCCGGGCGTGCTCACCAGCAACGCGGGCTGGGATGCGCGCGGGCAGGGATCGTTCCTGCGCGGGGTGATCGCGCGGTTCAAGGCTGAGGGGATCCGAGCTTCGGTGTTCATGGAGACCGACCTTGAGCAGATCGCCCATGCGGCAGATACCGGTGCCGATCGCATCGAGCTGTACACGGAGCCTTATGCCGCGCAGTACGCCAAGGATCGATCAGCCGCCGTGGCACCATTCGCAAAGGCGGCGAGCAAAGCGATGGAGCTGGGCCTTGGCGTGAACGCGGGTCACGACCTGAGCTTGGAGAACCTCGCCTGGTTCGTTCAACAGGTTCCCGGCGTCCTGGAGGCCTCCATCGGTCACGCGCTCATCTGCGACGCGCTCACCTTCGGAATGGAGAACGCCGTGCAACTCTATCGGCGCGAGCTGCGATGAGCACGGTCGCGCTGCATTACCGCCGACTTGGATCACCGGGTGCCACGCCCGTGGTGATCCTGCACGGGCTCTTCGGGACCAGCGACAATTGGGGGAGCATCGGCAAGGAGCTGGGCGAGCCCACCAACGGTGCAGCGCCGCTCGATGTGCTGCTGGTCGATCTGAGGGACCACGGCCGTTCGCCGCACACCGATGGCACCTCCTACCCCATCATGGCCGCCGATGCGCATTCCCTGGTCACCGGGCTTGGACTGAAGGACATCGTACTCGTGGGACATAGCATGGGCGGCAAGGCAGCCATGCTCTTCGCGCAGCGCTGGCCGGAGCTGCTCAAGCACCTCGTGGTGATCGACATCAGCCCGAAGGAGCATGCGAACAACCACGCACACATCATCGAGGCCCTGCGAACAGCGGACCTCAGCGCTGGCCGCACCCGCAAGGATGTCGAGATGCACATCGCTCAGCACGTGAAGGAACCGGGCGTGGTGCAGTTCCTCTTGAAGAACCTCTATTGGAAGGACGAAGGGCATTTGGCCTGGCGCATGAATGTGGAGGGCCTGCGGCGCGACCTAGGCGCCATACTCGCATCCATCGGTCCCGAAACGGTGCGCGTGCCCACCCTCTTCGTACGCGGCGGGCAGAGCGACTATATCCTCCGTGAGGACATCCCTGCCATCAAGGAGCAATTCGTGAACAGCCGCGTGGAGACGGTGCTATTCGCGGGGCATTGGGTGCATGCACAAGCACCGGATGAAGTAGTGGCGTGGATCAGAGAGGCGGCGGGGTGATCGGGAGAGGAAGCGAGGGTAAAGGAGTGGAAGAGGAATGCAGACTGTAGAATGCAGCATGGAGAGCGACTCAGCCGCGATACAGGGGCCGAGGAACAGATGATGGCAGCATGATTACTCGATGCGGACTGAACGTCCAGAAGACACGACTCTCGTCGCCGGCGATCATTCATGTTTCCTTCTGCTGGTCACTTGCTGTTGCGTTCGGCTCT
Source organism: Flavobacteriales bacterium (assembly GCA_016716605.1). Classification (NCBI taxonomy): domain Bacteria; kingdom Pseudomonadati; phylum Bacteroidota; class Flavobacteriia; order Flavobacteriales; species Flavobacteriales bacterium. The sequence goes on along the minus strand of JADJWA010000001.1, from coordinate 1,715,797 downwards.
CTCCATTCCCATAGTGCTCTCGCACAGCAGGATACCATCTGGGCGCCGTACAAGACTGGCATGCCGCTGCGTGAAGGCGTGTACTTCGATTTCCGAGCCTTCCGGCTGAACGCGCCAACGGTACCGCTGGAGCGCATCACCGACGATCAAGGTGTTGCCGTGAGCGACCTGCGCGGCGTGCTCAGCCGATTACGCTACCGGACGGACAGCGGAACCGTGGAGACCTTGCGCATGAACCGCATCTGGGGCTTCAGTCAGCGCGGCGTGGTGTACGTGGCGGCCGGGAACGGCTTCTACCGCATCGGGCAGATGGGCAGCCTGGCGCATATGATGTACGAGCAGAGCTACCGCGATTGGGACCCGTGGATGTACGGTCCAGGCACGGTGAACCGCACCGTACTGGTGCAGCAGGTCATCGATATGGACACCGGCCGCGCGCTGCCGTTCACTGCTGCCGGCATGCGACTGGTGCTCCAGCATGATCCCGTGCTGCTCGCTGAGTTCGATGCCTTGCCCAAGAAGGCGCGCAACCGCGATGAGGCGCTCTTCCGGTTCCTGCGGATCTACAATGAGCGGCATCCACTGCTGTTCCCGGAGTGATCAACGGCCAAGCGGCCGTCACCTTCTCTTCACGCCATGCGCCCGGCATGGTCTTCGTCTGCCGCGCGCGCAGCTAGCTTCGCCGCCGCACCATGACACATCGCCAAGCCCTCCTACTCGCCTTCGCTTTGCCCCTGGCCGCCTGCAGCCAGGACAAGAAGGAATACCTGGCCGCACTCGTGGGCTTCTACAATGTGGAGAATATCTACGATACGCTGGATGCGCCCGGGGTTGACGATGCCGAGTTCCTGCCCGGCAGCGCCAAGGATTGGAACAGCGCGCGGTACTTGAGCAAGCTCGATCGCGCGGCGGGGGTGATCGCCAGCATGGGGAAGGAGCTGCATCCGCAAGGCTTGGCCCTATTGGGCCTTGCCGAGGTGGAGAACCGGACGGTTGTCGAGGACTTGGTGAAACGTGATGCGCTGAAGGCCCGCAACTACAAGGTGGTGCACGTGGATGGACCCGACCGCCGTGGCGTGGATGTGGCCCTGATCTACAATCCCGCGCTCTACAAGGTGTTCGCGCACAAGAGCTACCGCCTCACGGCTGCTGACGATACCAGCTTCCGCACGCGCGATCAATTGCTGGTGAGCGGCGTGCTCGACGGCGACACCACGCACGTGATCGTGGCGCACTGGCCCAGTCGCCGTGGCGGCGAGAAGCGCAGCGCGCCCAAACGCAAGCTCGCCGCCGAGCTCGGCCGGCGCATCATCGATTCCTTGCTCGCGATCACCCCCGACGCACGCATCGTGTACATGGGCGACCTGAACGACGACCCCACCAACGCAAGCGTTACGCGCTTCCTTCGCGCAAGCGGCGATAAGGCCAAGGCCGTGAACGGCACCTTCTTCAACCCCATGCACGAGCCTTTCTCCAAGGGCATCGGCTCCCTTGCCTGGCGCGACTCATGGAACCTGTTCGATCAGGCCTGCATCTCTCCGGCGCTGGTCACCGGGGCCGGTGGGCGCTACCGCTATTACGGCGTGCGCATCTTCAACGAGCCCTACCTGCGCCAGACCGAAGGGAACTTCGCCGGCTATCCCTTCCGCACCTATGTAGGCGACAATTACCAGGCGGGCTACAGCGACCACTTCCCCGTGTTCCTGATCCTGGTGAAGGAAGCGGCGGGCGCCGCGAGATGAAGCCGGCGCCGGTGAAGCCATGTTCCGCTGACAGGGTGCGGCATGAGCAACGCCCCTATCGAGCGGCGCCGGTCTGGCTTCGCCCAATCCGCTATCGATACTGACGATCGCCCGGTTTTGGCCGTGTCGGTTCGGCGGAATAGCTTTCGTCGCATACCTTAAAACCCAACCCATGCGCCGCACCCTCGCCCTCCTGTTGATCGCAAGCTCGTTGATTGCCTGCCGACGCGAAGAATTGAATGGGTCAGCCGATGCGGGACAAGGCCCTGTGCTGCAAGAGCGATCCGATCTTCAGACCGTGCCCGACGGCGAACCGCTCACGCAAGACGATCTGGACCGAACCGTGATCGGCGTGCTCGAAGCGCGCAACGATTTCCGATGGGAGTGGGTGGACATGCGCACCCTCTGGAGCGCCGTGCAGTACAATGACCATAGCCTGGCAATCGGCTACCAGCCCGCCCATGCCAACAGCATTGAAGATGCCCTGCACGCAATCAATATCAAGAGCTCCCCATGGATCGATGTGCATGATGCGATCATCGACCGGGTGCTCACCGAGCTGAACAGCGGACGCACCACCGGGCGCATCACGCTCGATGACATCCTTGTGGAGGACGACCCCGTGCTGCCGGTCATCACCTTGCGCATCACGGATAAGCGCGTGATCACCATGCTTCGCAACCTGCGCAATGTGCGCTACCTCGAGCCGCTGGATTACTGGCCAGCGGCTGGCCAGGAGGGCGGGCGCAGCACGAGCGGGTGCAGCGCATCCACCACCGCGCTCAATGCAGCGGACGTCACCACCATCACCCCGAATGCCCGGCTGCCCTGGAACTTCAACAACCATTCAGTGCCAGCAGCCTGGAATAGCGCAACGGGTACGGGCATCACTGTGGGCGTGATCGACGCCGGCATCAGTTCATCACAGCCGCTTATCGGCAGCGACTTCAACAACGGCGACAGCAATGTGGGCCGTACCCTGAGCGCAGGCTACACGTTCGGCGGATCGGCTTACAGCAGCTGCACACACGGCACCAGCATGAGCGGACAGGCTGTGGGCCCGCGGAACAGCAATGGCGCAGCCACAGGCGTGGCCTATCGCAGCAACCTGGTCTTCCTGCGCGGCTGCGAGGACGTCGTGCTCAACCTGAGCAGCGAGAAGACAGCCGTGAAGAACGCGTTGATCCAGATGGGAGACAACCAAGCGGTGCGCGTGATCAGCATGAGCATCGGAACGCCCTTCAGCAGCGGTGTGCTGAGCGATGGCGTGAACTACGCCTATGGCAAGGGCAAGATGATCATGGCCGCAGCAGGCACCAGCTTCAGCTGGACGAGCTGGTGGGGCGTGATCTATCCGGCGGCACTGAGCAAATGCGTGGCCGTGACGGGCGTGAAGGAGAATGGGGCGAAATGCTCCAGCTGCCACGACGGCAGCCAGGTGGACCTCACCATCTGCATGGAGCGCAATGCGAGCAGCAACCGCAATTCGCTCAGCCTCCCATCCAGCGGCACCGCGCCCACGTACATCGGTGGCAGCAGCAGCGCCACCAGTACGGCGGCCGGCATCGCGGCGCTGGTCTGGAGCGCCAAGCCCAATGCCACGCGCGCACAAGTGCTGCAATGCCTCACCAGCACCGCGCAGTTCGCCGGATCGCCCAGCAGCAGCAAGGGCTACGGCAACATCAACGCTGCGGCTGCCGTGAACTGCGCACAGGCCTTGTAGGCTGTCGCGAACGCATGCTCCTGCGCTGCCCTTTCATAACGACCCCTGCACTGACCGACCACCCGACCCATGCGCCTCGCGACCATCGCCCTCGTCTCTGCCGCGCCGCTCTGCTGCAGCGCCCAAGTGCTGATCGACAGCATCTCCTACGAAGGCCTCAACCAAGGCCTATGGGGGATTCACGTCATGCCGGACACCATCTTCCTCGGGGCTGATTTCAGCGGAAGCGTTTACTACTCCGATCACGACGGCAACCTCCTGGGCTCGCTGCCAACCGGCTACGACTTCAATCACGGCCTCATCCGCAAGCCTGATTCATACCTTATCGCTGAAGACTTCACCACAGGCGGCGCTGGGCTCTATGAAGTGAGCCTCAGCGGAGCGCTGCTCAATTCATGGACATTCCCTCCGGTGATCGGCGGCAACTCATCGGGGATCGGCGACCTCTGCGCCGACGGTGATGCCGTGTGGTACACCATGTATTTCCCCGACTTCGACGCTTACCCTTATGCCTACGCCTATAAGTGGGTGCCCGGAGAGCCCACGCCCATCGACACCGTGCCGCTCATGGGCGAACAGCCATACGGCATCGCGCTTCGCGGCGATACGCTATTCTATGTCACCGACAATCTCAACGGCGACCTTGAGCGGATCTACGCCTACGACCTCACCAACGAGCAGCTGATCGGTTCCGTGCCGCTCCCCGACAGCGACAATGACCAATCGCCTCGCGGCCTATTCTGCAGCGGAGACCGGCTCTATCTGGTGGCCAATCGGTCCGGCGGATCGGCCTTCGCCTTCCAGATGGCGTACATCTACGCGCTCGATGGCACCACTTCAATTGATGCCTCGTCGGATCGCGGCGGATTCACGCTGCATCCATCGCCGGCCGATGAGCTCATCATGCTGCATGGCTTGCCCGCGGGAAGCGCGATCACCATCACCGACCTGAATGGCCGCGTGGTCATGGAACTGGGCGCCCATGGCCCGCAGCAGCTGGTTGATTCATCCGATCTCCCTTCGGGCATTTACGCCATCACGGTGCAGCCGCGCCATGGCATGGCCACCGCGCTGCGCTGCGTGATCGCGCATTGATCGGTGACCAGCGGCAGCGCGCTCTTGACCTTGGAACCGCGCAGAAGCCGTGCGCATGCGTCAGGCGGCCTCCTTCATCGCAGTCCCACGGATCACCGCAGCAGCGTGACATGCCCGATCACCGACTTGCGGCCCTGATAGGGCAGCTTGTAGAACGCCCGGAACACGTACACCCCATCCTTTGAGACCACGCCCGCATAGGTGCCGTCCCATTTCTGTTCGGGGTCCTCGCTGCGGAAGATGAGTTCGCCCCAGCGGTCAAAGACCATGATCAGGAACTCCTCCGGCTCGCACTCGCCCACCACGCTCCACCAATCGTTCCGGTCATCGAAATCCGGCGTGAAGGCATTCGGGATCCACACGGTGCACGAATCGGAGCAGTCGTCCATGGTGATGGTACGATGGAGGGTATCCACTCCGCAGCTCAGTGCCACGATCAATGTCACATCCACCTCTCCTTCCGCGCTGAACATGACATTCGGGTCGATCTGAGAAGTGGCATCCGCCGCATCGCCGAAGTCCCAATGCGCTGAGAGGATGGTGCTATCGGCAAGGAGCGTGAATCGGGCCGGCTCCTGGATGCAGCGCGCCTCTGCCTCGAAATCGGCCTCGCAGAGGCAGTCGATGGGCTGGACGTTCGCCAGGGCCTCATCGGAGCAGCCGTTCGCATCCGTGACCCGAACCATGTAGGAGCCACTGTCTGAGGCCGCGCTTGGATCCGCCACTTCAAGGCTGTCAAGCATGTAGCTCGCGCTCATGCCCTGCACCGGGAACACCGTGCTCAGGTCCACTGCCTGCCAGGGGCAAAGCGTGAACGATTGATCGGGGCCGAGATCGGGGTTATCATGCACCAGCAATTCGATCATGGCCGTATCGGAGCACCCGAATCCATTGCTGGCCACGAGCTGATAGGCACCGCTTGCATCGGCGGCAGCGGGATCGCCCACAGGGGCTCCATCCATCCACCATTCCGCGGTGAGGCCGGTGGTGTTGTATTCCGAGGTGAGGTCATGGGAGGACCCTGCGCAAATGCCAACCTGTGCATCGGCGCCGAGCGATGGTGAAGGATTGAACTGCACCGTGACCAAGGCTGTTGAGGAGCATCCAGCAGGATTGGTCAAGGTGATCTGGTAGCTCCCCGCAACCGTCACATCCGTGGGATCCGCGACCACGGCGCCGTTCAATGTCCAAACTGGCGTGCTGGCACCAGTGGCATAAAGCTGCGTAAGGTCAATAGCCGCGTTGTCGCAAGCGGTCAGCTGCTGATCAGGACCGAGCACCGGATTCGCAGCGATTGAGACCACGACGTTCGCTGCATCGCTGCATCCATTCGCATCGATGACTGTGAGCGTGTATGTGCCGGCGAACGTCACTGCGGTGGGATCAGCCACCACCGCGCCGCCAATGGTCCATGCGGCGTTGAGTCCGGCGGTGCTGAAGAATGGGGTCAAATCAACTGCTCCGCCGGCGCAAGCGGATGCGGCTTCATCAGCTCCCAATGCCGGGCCGGGCCAGAGCGACACGGTCGCCATTGCCGTATCCATGCAACCATTCGCATCGACAGCCACAAGCACATAATCGCCCCCGGCGCTCACCGCACCGGGATCGCTGACCGGCACGCCGATGATGGTCCAAACAGTGCTCAATCCGGTGGTCACGAAAAGTGAAGTGAGGTCGGTGGTGGTTCCGCTGCACAGGCCAACGGCTTGATCAGCGCCGAGTGATGGCGGTGGCTGAACATCCAGGATGGCCTCGGCAACATCGGTGCATCCGGCGGGGTTGGTGACGCTGACGGAGTACACACCAGCCTGCGTCGCGGCATCCGGTGGCGGTATGGGAGCACCGTCGAGTGTCCAATCGGCCGAAAGGCCACCGGTATCGAAGAGCGATGCGATATCGGCGCTGCTCCCCTGGCAGATGGTCAACGCCGCATCTGGACCCAGAACAGGGTCACTGTTGAAGGACAGAAGGATCTGCGCCGCATCGCTGCAGCCGGCATTCGAGGCGGTCAATTCATAAAGGCCCGGTACCGTTGCCGCCGCCGCGGTTGCCCCCGGGATTGCAGCACCATCCAGTGTCCATGCTTGACCAGTGGCACCAGCAGTGTTGAGGTAAGTCGTCAGATTCACCGGGCCCGCGCCACTGCACTCCGTCACGACCTGGTCTGGACCAAGGGCGATCGCTGTGCCCACACTCACATTATAGTAGCCATAATAGGTACAGCCGTTCCACCAGTCAATGACTTCGATGTAATAGGTGCCAGAAGCACCCACGGCAGATGGGTCGGGCACGGTCTGGCCTCCCCAATCCATGGAAACGGTTACCGTCGAGCTCGGATCCCACCACCAATTGCCCTCGAAATAACCGAGGACATCCACGGTCTCGCCCTGGCAGATCGCATCGGATGGCCAACCCATATCGATGATGCACGGCGGTGGCGGGCTGCTGAAACCGAAGGAGAAGGCACCCGTGCCATTGCCACCGGTGTACCATCCGGGACCCCAAGGGCCGCCACTGGGATCCGTTCCGCCGCCGGCACAAGCGGTATCGATGACCGTGATCGTCCAAACACCATCGGCGCTCTCACCGGAAAAGTCACCCAAGGTGCCCAATTGCGGGCTGAAGGAACCCGTGAACGGTGCAGATGCTGTGGTGATGTCGCCCCCGCCCCAATACGGGAAGTTCGTATTGGTGTAATTCACGCCGCCTGCGCCGTTGAAAGCCGAGAGCAGCAGGGTGGTGCCCGCTGGCGAGGTGAGCGTGATCTGCAGCGTCTGGGGGTGATTCGTGGTGATGTTCAGCACCACATTCTCCAGGAACGGCCCCCAATCCAACCCGTTCGGGATGATCAACCAGCCCACACCGCTCACGTTGGCCGTGAACGTACTGGTATCGCACATCGGGATAGGCCCGCTGGTGAAGGGGAAGGTCTGGGCTGCGGCGGGCTTGGCAGCAGCGAATGCTGCCACCAAGGCCAAGCCGGCTGTCATGCGCTTCAATTCCTTCGGTGCCATATGCGCGGTCGAAGCTAGTTCCTCCAACCCGGTGACGACAGGTTTCCCATCCGGTTGCCGAAGCGCCGATCGAATTCCCCGCGCCCTTCGCTATCGGCGGAATGGCAGGCGGGCCTCAAAGGCCGCAGGCTTCACCTTGCGGATGAAGGGACCGATGAGCTTGTTGGCCACTCGGCTGCGGTGCTTCACCAGCACGCGCATGCGCACAGGCACCGCCCCGATGCTGCTCTTGGCCTGTTCGGAGGTTCGGCCGAAGTTGATCCGACGGAGCCGCTTCACGATCGCCAATTCCACCAGCTCCGCCAGCATGCGCAGGTAAATGCCATGCTCACGGTTGCGCGCGTAGTCGATGCCGACGAACTGCGCGTCGAGGCAGTCCCCATTGACGAACGCCGCGCTGAAGCCCACGAGCTCCTCATCGAGGAAGTAGCCGCGCAACGACATGCCATCGCCGAGGATGCGCTTCCAGTCCGCGTACACGCCCAACTGCAAGCGGCCGAACACGAACGGCGATTGCTCCAGCACGGCGTCGAACAGGCGCTGCATGGCGGGCCGATGCTCGGTGATCCCCCGCACGTTCATCTCGAGCACATTCAGCTTCGCCGAGCGCTTCCGGATCGCGTTGAAGCGTGTGCGCGCCTTCGCGGTGAGCGCTGCCTGATAGTCCTCGATGGTCCTCCAGGAGGGATCGAGGTCCATGACCATGTTCGCATCCGTCGCCAGTTCGTGGTAGCCCTTGGCGAGGAGAGCCGGATGATCGTGTTCCGGTGCGGGCCAGTGCTCCTTGAAGATCATCGCCGAGACCCTCGGCATCAAGCGCTCATCGGCCCGGAGCTGCTCCATGGCCTGCTCCAGCGCGCGCAGCTGCAGTTCGCGAGCGATGCCTGCCGCGAAGTGCGCTCCATGATCCCCGCAATGGAACACATTGCCGCATACGAGGCTGCGCACCTTCAGGTCGCGTCGGATACGGGCTTCCAGGCCGCCCAATTTGCACAGGGCATCGGCCTGCTTGCTGCCGTTGTCCTCGAAATCGACCACTTGAAAAGCGGCAGCGCCCACCAGTTGGTATTGCGCATCGTGGAAGAGCGCGTAGCGGAACTCCATCCGACCGCGCATGGCATCCTCCAATGCGCAGAGGTAGGCATGGCCGAGGTAGGGCGAGCCTCCGCACGCTGCCCCATCCCAATCCGCGCGATGAACCAAGTGGATGGAATCGTGCAGGCTCAACCGGAGCGTTGGGTTGGCCGTTCGTTCGGCTTCAGCACCGGAGGCTCGGGGAATGGCAATGGCGCGCATCGGGGGCAAGATCGGTGCTGGCCCGGCTTGGCGCGAATTGCGGCGGCTTCCAGCGCACCCGGCGTGTTAGTGTCGGGCACCTGCCACGCGAGTCCCGGATCGAACCATGGCGATGGTCCGCCGTCATAGGCCGAACTTGCCCCACCATGAAACTGAGCGCAACCTGCATCGCCCTGCTCGCTACCGTATCCGCCGCCGCCCAAGGTCCCGCCGTCACCAGCTGGATCCTTAATCCGGGCAACGAGACGGGCTATGCGGGGATCGCGTCCAATGTGCAATCGGTCCACTACACGGCGAGTGATGCTTATGTGACTTGCACCTGCATCCCGGGCTACGACATCGGCCCGTGGACCGCCAACCCGAACCTGCCCGCCAACCAGGACTTCTGCTTCAGGATCACGCGAAACCCGGTGCAGAACACGGGCACCTTGGTGAACACGCCGTTTGGCCATATCGGCGTGTGGCGTAACGGCGTGAGCATCTTCAACGCCAAGGACGGCATGAGCTACAACAACCAGGGCATCTGGAACCGCGATGCGCTGGTGTTCGAGGGCATCAGCTTCGATGTGTGCCTGGGCCACCCGGCGCCGAACGGCGAGTACCACCACCACGTGAGCCCCAACTGCCTCTACGACCACCTCGATGATGAGTCGCACGGTGACCTGATCGGTTACGCCTTCGATGGCTTCCCCATCTACGGCGCGCATGGCTTCGCGAATGCCGATGGCAGCGGCGGTATCGTCCGCATGCGCAGCAGCTACCAGTTGCGGAGCATCGCCGACCGCACCACGCTGCCCGATGGCACCGTGCTCGCCGCCAATCAATACGGACCGGCGATCGGAGGACAATACCCCTTGGGCGCTTTCCTCGAGGACTACGAATACGTCACCGGCAGCGGCGACCTCGACGTGCATAACGGCCGCTTCTGCGTGACGCCGGAATACCCCGATGGCATCTATGCCTACTTCGTCACCCTCGACGCGCAATACCAGCCGGCCTATCCGTACGTGCTCGGCCCCACCTACTACGGCACCGTGCAGCCCGGAAACACCGGACCCACAAGCGGACACCACACGATCCCCGGCACAGCGGTGCTCTATGATCCGCTCGCAACGGCCGTCGAGCGCATCCATGCATTGACGCTCACGCTCTTCCCGGTCCCTGCGGATGGGATTGTCCACATCCGAGCAGGCGCGTCCGCAGTGCAGGCCTTGGAAGTGATCGATTCGCAAGGCCGCATCGCGCATGCTTCGTCCGCATCGGGCATCATGGAAGTGGATCTCAGCGAACTTCCCTACGGAGCGTACACGGCACGCCTCACCCTGGCCGATGGCTCCGTGCTGAACCGGGCGATCGTGCGCCAGTGAGCTCCGGCGGCCGGGAGCCATTGCGGGCTGCAAGGCCGCCAGGCAGGGGCAGCTGCCCCATGGCCGCCACCGCGCCGGTTCTAATGGAACGCGTACCGCGCCCCTATGATGCCGGCACCGGCGAACGCGATGCGGTTGACCGAATGCCCCGGCACGAATTGCCAGCCGATGCCCAGCCGATAATCCATGCCCAGCTGCCAGCGCGGACCGATGCGGAACTTGACGCCGGAAGGGATGAAGATGCGCGTGAAGTAAGCCCGCTTGGCGCCGACCGAATGCTTGTTCATCTCCCCTGCTTCCTGCTCCGAAGGATGCTCGCCATCGGCCAGGTACCGGCCTTCGATCAGGATCAAGCGGTTGTTCACCGTGGTGCTGCCGTTCGCGCCTAGCCCCGCGTGCCAATGCACGTAACGGCTCCATTGGCCACGCAGCAGGTAGGCCGTTTCGAGGCTGAGCTCCGTTTGAAGGTTGCAGTACACGATGCTGGTGTCCATGCCCTGATGCCGGTACGTGACCATGGCCTCGCGGGGGCTGTGCAGCCCCACGCCCACTTGCACCTCGCTGGTAGTGCCGGTGGTGGTCGGCATCGTCTTCGGTCGGCTGAAGCCAGCAAGGACGAAGAGCCCCAGGCCGCTGGTGGTGGTGCTCACCCGCTCTTCGAAGAGGCTGAGGTCGCGCTGCAGCTCAGAGCCGGACTTGGCAAAGGCCATGAGCTGTTGCAGCGACATCGTCTCGTAGCGGTCGGTCTCCACACCGGTCCCGAAATTCAGGCTCGTCAGGCGCCATGCAGGCGCGTTGGGCAGGACCACAGCGGCCTGCTGCGCGGCCGATTGGAGCGGGACGGAAAGGATCAGTAGAAGGGCTGGAAGGATCGGGCGATTCATGAAGGTGAAGGTATGCCACGGACAGGAGCCGGTGAAGAGCACCCGATGCATGCCCGTGCAATCCAAAGCGTTGACCATTCAGAGGAAGGCACATGTGACAGAACCATGGTTGGTCCTACAACGGTGGATGCGGGACTGCGGAAGCCTGCGCTTATTGATTCAGGATCAATTCACCCCTGGACGGGTTGCAGGCCGCAGCTGCGTGGCGAGCACCCACGCAGCGGTCGCCAGCAATCCCAGCATTAGGAGCGCGTTGGCCCCGGGCCAGTGCAAGGTCTTGAACACCATGCCGCAGAGCGCCGTGACGATGGCTAGTGCGAACCAGCCTGGCTTGCTGATCTGTATCGACCACGGCCCTCGCTTGCTCGCCATGCGGAGCACCATGGCCACTGCGGTGAGCAGCGCGCTGCACAGCATGATGGTGCCGGCTCCTGGCCAATGAAGGGTCTTGAACAGCACGCCGACGATGAGACCGGCCAAACCGAATGCGCGGAGGTTCATGGTGATGGGGGTTGCTTCATGCAATGCCGAGCCATCACCCAGGTAACGCCGATTGAGGCCCTCCGCCATTGGCTCCCTTTTCCGGCCGCGATGCGCAGCCGACCTAGGCCACGACCTTCTTCCGGCTCATCAGCTCCTCCACCGCCTCTGCCTCCACAGGGATGTCGGCGAACAGATCGATCGGGTTGTCGCGCGTAACGAGGATATTGTTCTCCAGGCGGATGCCCAGCTTCTCCTCGCGGATGTAGATGCCCGGCTCCACGGTGAAGACCATGTCCGGCTGGATCATCTCGTTCCACAGGCCCACGTCGTGCACATCGAGGCCCAGGAAGTGGCTGGTGCCGTGCATGAAGTACTTCTTGTAGAGGGGCTTTTCCGGATCCTGCTTCGCCACCTCGTCTTTGCTCAAGAGGCCCAGGCCGATCAGCTCGCTCTCCATGATCCGTCCCACTTCCTTGTGGTAGTCGGCGAGGAGGGTGCCAGGGCGCAGCAACTGCGTGGCCTCATTCTTCACGCGCAGCACGGCGTTATACACATCACGCTGGCGCTTGGTGAAGCGGCCGTTCACGGGGATGCACCGCGTCAGGTCGCTCGCGTAGCCGCCGTACTCGCAGCCGAAGTCCATCAGGATCACATCGCCGTCGTTGCACACCTGGTCGTTGGTGATGTAGTGCAGCACGCAGGCGTTGTAGCCGCTGGCGATGATGGGCGTGTAGGCATGCCCGCGCGAGCCGTTCCGCAGGAACTCGTGCGTGATCTCCGCTTCGATCTCGTACTCCTTCACGCCGGGCTTCACGAAGCCGCACACGCGCTCGAAGGCCTTGCCCGTGATCGCGATCGCGCGCTGGATCTGCGCCACCTCCTCCTTCGTCTTCCGGCTGCGGATGCGGTGCATGATCGGCGCGCTGCGCTTCAGTCCGTGCAGCGGGAACCGCGCGCGCAGCTCCGCATTCTTGCGGTCCTCGCGGGTTTCCACCTCGTTCCCCTGCCGCAAATGCTCATTGCTGTTCAGGTACAGGTGCTCGCATTGCGGCACCAGCCGCTTGATCGTCGCTTCGTAGCTGCTGGTCCAGAGCACGGTGGCGATTCCGCCCAGCTCGCTCGCTTCCTTCTGCGAGAACTTGGCGCCCTCCCAGATCGCGATCAGCTCGCTGGTCTCGCGCACGAAGAGGATCTCGCGGTCCTTCGGGTCCGCCGCATCAGGGAAGAGCAGCAGGATGGTCTCCTCCTGATCGATGCCTGTGAGGTAGAAGATGTCGCTGGCCTGCTTGAACGGCATCGTGCCATCGGCGCTCGTGGGCATGATGTCGTTGCTGTGGAAGATGGCGAGGCCACCCTTCTCCATCGCTTGGCGGAAACGGGCGCGGTGCTCGCGGTAGGTGGCGGCTGAGAGGGGGGCGTATCGCATGGTGCAGCGCTGTTGATCGGTGATCGGGTTCCTAGAAGCCTTTCGCGCCCAAGGTAGAATGGTGCGCTCGTTCATGGCGGTTCCTATGGCGCACGAGCCGATGCAGGCGCCCTCGCCCAGGCCAGGCAACCGGATGTGCTCGTTCACCCATGTGAGCAGCGAAGGCAAAGCGGCAAGCGGCATCTGCCTCCGTGCGACGCAGCCTACATTGGGCCATCCATTCTCACTCATGTCCCGACACGTCTCCGGCATCGGCGGATTCTTCTTCCGCGCGGACGACCACAAGGCGTTGGCCAAGTGGTACAATGATCACTTCGGCATCAACGACGAGGCGAACGGCTGGATCTGGCAACAGGATGCCGGCCCCACGGTGTTCTCGCCATTCAAGCGCGACAGCGATTACTTCGACGCCAAGCAACCCTTCATGCTGAACCTGCGCGTGCAGGACATGGATGGCCTGCTGAAGAAGCTCGAGGCCGACGGCGTGCGCATCGACCCCAAGCGACAGGACGAGGATTACGGCCGCTTCGCGTGGGTGTATGATCCCGAGGGGAACAAGATCGAATTGTGGGAGCCGAAAGGCTGAACACTTAAATTGGTGGCATGAAGGAGATCATCTTCATCGTTGACGAGTCGCCAGAAGGTGGCTTTGAGGCCCGTGCTTTGGATCACTCCATCTTCACCGATGGCGATGACCTTGAACAACTTAAGGCCAATGTGAAGGATGCTGTAGCTACACACTTCGAGGCCGATCAGATGCCCAAGGTGATCCGCCTGCACATGGTGAAGGAGATCGTGATCGCTGCATGAGGGTCCCGCGCGACCTCACGGGCAAGGAACTGATCAAGTCGCTGGGCAAGCTGGGATACGAAGTGACAAGGCAGAGCGGCAGTCACATCCGCTTGACCACCTCCCTCAAGGGCACGCATCACATCACTATTCCAGACCATCGGCCGATCAAGGTCGGCACGTTGGCAGGGATCCTGGGTGATGTCGCGGCGCATCATCAGCTAACGCGAGAGGAACTGCTTGCCTTGTTGTTCTGAGTGCATCTGAACATCGCCCTCGTCCTTGCTGAAGTGTGTTCGCTGGAAGTACCGGGTGCGGAGCATCCAGGTGTGCAGGTTCTCGGTACCGAGGCCCATCGGAGCCTCCAGCGATTGGTGCGGACCTGCGCCGTAGCCGTCGAGCGAGATGGTGTAGCTGTGGACCTGCCTGCGGCAGGCAGGCGATGAGGCGGGGCATGGGGGTTCCGCTACTTCTTTATCAAGCCTCCCCTCCCTTACCTGATCGAACCATCGCTCTCACTTCATCCCAGGTGTAGCTTTTGCCCTCCCCGCGCTTGTACGCTGCCTCGCGCTCCTTCACGATGTTGTAATGCTCGTCGGTGAGGTCGTCGTCCTCGCTCTTCGCAGCACGGAAGAGGTCGGCCACTTTCTTCAGCAGGCCTTCATCGGTCGTGCGCAGCAGGCGCTCGATCAGTTGGAGCTTGAGGGACTCGGTAGACATGACGGCGGCTTGTGTGACGAAGTTAGGACGTAACTCAGCTATGCACTGTAATAGATCCATTGGTACATTCATGCCGCATTAAACCCGTATGGCTGCGAACAATGAACATCCTTCCGAGGTCAATTCTGCTTCCAAGTTGTTCGCTTGGGCTGCGGACAATATCAAGAACCTTGCTGGCCTTCTCTTCGCTCTCCTTTACTTCAAGTATGCCATAGAAAAGCTTGTAGATAAGGAATTGACACTACAAGTGGTCTTCCTTGGGCTGGTCCCTTTGACCGCTATCTTCTTCGTCTATGGCAACTACCTGCCTAAACGACGGGCGCGTCTGGAGCGAATGCGCCCGAAGAAATTGTCAGGTCCGAGCCACTTGGATTACTTCACCACCGCCCCACGCGGGGAAAAGGATGCTGCCCTGTTCGCGGATAGGTACGAGCGCTTCGTTGACTGGGCGAAGGAACCGGCCAGCCCGGTACTTAGCCTGACCGGAGAATCGGGGTCCGGTAAATCCTCTGTGATCCGTGCTGTTCTAATGCCATGGCTTAAGGAGTATGGAGTGAGGATCATGCTCATAAGAAGCCATGATGACCCGCTCAAACAAATGGCTGAAGCACTCGGCGTTGAAGTGGGAGCGCAAGAAAACATGGCCGACGCCCTGGCCAATGCCATTCACACAAGAGAAGCTGCCCAGCCGGGGGGCGAGAAGCACCTGATCATCATTGACCAGTTCGAGGAGTTCTTCCTCATCGCCGATGAGGCCAAGAAGGTGGCCGCACTGGCAGCTAGGAAGCGGCAGGACGCGCTGAAGCACCTACTACATGAGCTGTTGCGGATGCCACCGAAGCAAACCGCCATTCTCTTATGCTATCGAAGCGATCACCAACAGTTGATCGACCGGCTCGAACTGCCCATGCGGATCGAGGGCAGGAACTGGATGGAAGTGGTCCCATTGCCTTTTGATTTAGCGCAGCAGTTCATTAAAAGTTGCCCCGGATTGGAGATACCGGAGGAACGCATGGAACTGGTGTTGAAGGAAGCCGCGCGCCAGGAGGGCTCCAACAAGGTGATGAAGCCCATCGTGGCGAACATCCTGGGCATCGTGCTCCAGCGCATGGCAACACACCCCACTGATTGGAAGCGCGAAAAGGACCTGTTGCGCGCTTATGTGTTGGATGGACTCGGAGACGAAGTGAAGCTGGAACGGGCCCGCATCTGCAAAGCCATGCTGAGCGACACCCGCACCGCCAAGGCCTGGGACATGGCCACTCTCGCCAAGCGTTGCGACGTTCCCATAACCACCCTGGAGAACCATTTGATCCATATGGGTTCCCTAGGGTTGATGCGCTGCCTGAACGAGCAGGAGCCACAGATCGGGAGAAGGACATGGCAGATCGCCCATGACTTCATCGCCAGCTTGATCGAAAAAGTAGTTTCCGGGGTGTACCGAACAGTCTGGCGCGTCGTCAGGCCATGGCTTGCTCCAGCAACGATGGTCTTAGCCGGTGCGCTCATCGTATCGTCCATACCCAGTGCGGAAGAGCGGGCTAAAGCCGAATTGGAAGCAGCTGGCCTGACGTGGAATGCCTCGACCCGGACAATTACCGTGGATCGCGAAAGCCATATGAAGAAGGTGGGTGACACGACGATGGTGGATTCTACCATCGGCACGTTCATCACTTCAGCAAGGCTTGTTCAGTTATCCCCGTTCTTTCGAACACTTGAACCGACTAGAGTTGATCTCAGCAAATGCGACAGCTTAACCAACGTGGACGGACTCCAGGGGCTGGGCGCATTGCAAACACTCGATCTCAGTAGCTGCTGGATGCTAACCAACGTGGACGGCATCCAAGGGCTCGGCGCTTTGCAAACACTCCACCTCAGATTCTGCTTGAGTCTGTCCAACGTGGACAGCCTCCAAGGGCTGGGCGCTTTGCAAACACTCGATCTCAGTGAATGCAGGACGCTGTCCAACGTGGACGGACTCCAGGGGCTGGGCGCATTGCAAACACTCGATCTCAGTGGCTGCGTTAGACTGACCAATGTGGACGGCCTCCAAGGGCTGGGCGCTTTGCAAACACTTAATCTCAGGGAATGCAGGAGACTGACCAATGTGGACGGCCTCCAAGGGCTGGGCGCTTTGCAAACACTTAATCTCAGGGAATGCTGGAGACTGACCAATGTGGACGGCCTCCAAGGGCTGGGCGCATTGCAAACACTCGATCTCGGTGACTGCAAGAGTTTGACCAACGTGGACGGCCTCCAAGGGCTGGGCGCTTTGCAAACACTTGATCTCAGTGGTTGCGATAGCCTGACCAATGCGGACGGCCTCCAAGGGCTGGGCGCATTGCAAACACTCGATCTCGGATACTGCAAGAGTTTGACCAACGTGGACGGCCTCCAAGGGCTGGGCGCTTTGGAAACACTCGATCTCGGATCCTGCAAGAGTTTGACCAACGTGGACGGCCTCCAAGGGCTGGGCGCTTTGCGAACACTCGATCTCAGCCGCTGCGATAGTCTGACCAACGTGGACAGCCTCCAAGGGCTGGGCGCTTTGCAAACACTTGATCTCACGGACTGCGATGGTCTGACCAACGTGGACGGCCTTCGGGGGCTGGGCGCTTTGCGAACACTCGATCTCAGCCGCTGCGATAGTCTGACCAACGTGGACGGCCTACAAAGTCTGAGCGCATTGCAAACACTCAATCTCAGCCGCTGCGAACAGTTGATCAACTTGTTCGATGCAACTGGTCTTAATCGTCTCAAGGTGCTGAAATTAGATGGCACCAAAGGAATCCGTTCGCTTACGCCCTTGTTCGAATGCGATTCCCTGCGGTTCGTAAGTGTGCGGCGATGCTGTTCGGCGTTGCCCCAGAATGAACTGAAGGAGCTGATCACCCTGGGTGTTGACACGCTGGCGAGTCGTGTCGATTCCGTGCGATTCTCTATCCACATGCAATTACATCGCGCTCGGACTGAGGGCCCTCAATTCAACGAGGAGTAATCCGCGCTCTGGTCTTGGCAGTCGGCATCCTTCTGTAGCTGCATCGGGATGTCGTTGGCCAGGCTGCTCGTAATGAAGAGGATCCTATGCGGTTGGCGGCTATTTACCCTTTGGCCCCTGGAGCGAGATGGTGAAACCGTGAACGATGAGGCGGGGCATGGGGGAACTGTCGTGGATCTAAGTTGGAGCCTCGAGTACGGTTACGCGTTCGCAGTCATGGTCGTTCTTGATGATAACTTGGCGACATGGCGAATCAGGGTGTATCCGCTGGCGCAAGGATCGAACGTGAGATCGCTCGAGAGAACTGGGCTGGTGCCCGTAAGCTCATCTCAGCGCAACTGCGAGAAGATCCGGACAACCATTGGTTGATCGCCCGACTGTCCCTTACGTACCACGAACAGCGACAATACACCAAGGCCCTGGAGCTTACTACAAAGGCCCTGCAACTAGCACCAACATGTCCTCTTGTCCTCTGGGACCATGCTGGCACCCTTGCCATGCTCGGAAGGACCGTCGAGGCGCTCGCCATCTATCAGCGCTTGGTCAAGCGCGGCGTCGATCGCATCGCATACGGCGCTTGCGGTGAGGGTTTGGCTTGGGCTCGCGGCCTGGTAGCCGACTCTTGGTACCGCTCTGCCCATTGCTACAGGGCCCTTAAGAAGACCAAACACGCGATCGGCGCATACAACCGACATCTCGCCATGAGAGGACCAAGATGTCGATCGATCTATCACCTGAAAGTTGTGCGCCAAGAGTTGAACGATCTGACCAGCCGCCGAGCGAGATGGTGAAAACGTGGACGATTAGGCGGGGCATGGTGGGCGTTCTTGTTATCGCATCAACAAATCCTTGAGGCGCACTGCCTCGGTTTGATACACGGAGGCCCACTCCCTTGTTGGATCACCTCCGCATCGCGTTGAACCCTCCAGGACGGCCTTGACCAAGTTGTTCTCATGAAAATAGAACCGAGCTTCCATGGTAACATCCTGAACGTCCAGATCAAATGAAGCCGTGCTGTCCACATATGCGAACTCCAAGCCTTGAGATGAGACGAGGACGAGCTGCGAATTCTCGAAGTAGTACTCTGTGATGTTGACACAACTCGAGAGCCCGATCCACTCGACGATCTTGACTAACGCTCCATTTCTCATAAGTCCGGTCAAATGCCCTCCGCCGTCCGTCATCTGTTCCAGAAACTCCTCGTTCTCGAGTGCCCTTACCTCATAGTCCTTCCCCGCGTTGATTTCTTGAACACGGCGGTCCACTGCAACGATGTACGCGCTGTCGATCTGCGCATGGGTCAACGTGCAGGAGCCAAAAGCTACGATGGTGACAAGTGCATTCATGCGATGGAAAGTTAGACGCTCACACCACCGATGCCGAGCGGAGCCTCCAGCGATTGGTGCGGGCCGGCGCCGTAGCCGTCGAGCGAGATGGTGAAGCCGTGGACGATGAGGCGGGGCATGGGGGAATGTTGGAAATCAAAGTTGAGTGCTTTCGTTCAGCCGTAGATCTTTTCTTTGAAAGATGGACGTGCAGAACTGCATCAAGACCATTCAAAGCAAGCCCACAGGCTTGTTCACGTTCCGCGTGTCATATCCGGAAAAGATCAGGTGCATCTCGGAATTGGCCAGTCACTCGGATAGGTACTTGGATGGCATCATCATCTCGGCTACACGTGATGATGAGCCCTACGTGCAAGAGATCGCAGCCGCTGTCATCATATCACGATTCAAGGAACTGAAAGGCGTGAGGGAAGTAGAGGAACGCATGAGCGGAATGCCGCTTCAGACAACGGACCCTGCTTTCTGGCAAGTCACGAGACCCCTTGATGAGGCCGTAACGCTAGTGAGCATTGCGAGCATCAACGGCAATGGCTACGTGCGTCAGGCAGCGCTGGAACAGATGTCGGTTTCGACCGACTGGCGGTACATCCCCTTCATCTTGCGCAGGGCTGGGGATTGGGTGCCGCAAGTGCGCGCGCAGGCCACGAAGGTGCTGGCGAGGTACAAAGCAACAGAGTTCCGCAAGGGGTTCTTGGGTTCCATCCACGACATCGAGTCCCTGTTGCAGGTAAAGCGCGTCGATCTGGTCTCGGTGTATCAAGAGGTGATGCGATGGCTTGTCCACGAAGTGGAGCCTGCCCAATTGCTGATCGACGTGCAAGCCCTTGGCGATGCATCGCGGTTCAGGGTCATTCGCTACTTGCTCGCCGAGCACGCTTGTGGTGAAGCGATGCTGCGCACATTTCTCTATGATCGCAGCTTCCTTATCCGCCTTGCCACGATCCGACATGTGGTCACACTCGCCGAGGACTGGTCGACGGGGTTGCTGGAAGGTGCTCTGAATGACCCATTCCCCAGCGTGCGAACCAGCGCACTCAAGGAACTCATCCGCCGTGACCGCGCGACACCGGCCGTGCTCACCCTTGGCCTGACCGACCCGTCATTCGATGTTCGCGACATGGCGGCTAAGCGGCTCGCCCTGTCCCGTGATGCACTCGTGGAACATTACCGTGAGCATCTCAAGCGTGGCATTAGGGTGGTTGGCTGCCTCCTGGGGCTACGCGATGTGAAGGGAAGCGAATACGTGACCGATGTCGTTCCCTACACAACACATTCGGACCCAACTGTACGACAAGCTGCGCTCATGGCGCTGGATAGCCTCGCACCGGACCAAGCGTACGAACACGCGATGTTGATGATCGTGGATCGGAACAAGCGGATCCGCGCAAAGGCTGAAGGCATCCTCCTCGAACGCCATGATCAGGCTGTGGTCGATAAAGCGCTGACCTTGCTGGCATCTGAACAAGTCATGCATCGTTTGGCTGGCCTGTCCTTGCTGAACAACTTCGGGGGCTGGGGATCACTTCCTCATACCCTCAAGGCTTGCTTGGATGCATCTCCAAAGGTCGCCGACCAAGCTTGGACCAACTTGAATGCCTGGGTGGCTTATGCCCGTCGGTTGTTCACGGAAGCACCCCCCCAAGAGGTCGAAAGGGCCCGAGTAATCTTGAATAACGTTCGAGCGGTTTTGACGCAGCTCACCTATGCACAGCGAAGAACACTCGATGCCGTTCAGGTATTCCTGAGCTAAGGTCTTTCGAGCGAGAGGGTGAAACCGTGGACGATGAGGCGGGGCATGGTGGGGGCTGATGCTCATAGGACAAAGCCGATCATATCCTTCGTCTTGCCCTTAGGTAGAATTCCCAAGTCCTCCGCTTCTTGATAGCAGTTAATCAGTGCCTGCTTCATCGTGAGCATATCCCTTCCTTGAACAGGCTTCATATGCTTCAGCCAGAGTTCGAGCGCAGGCTCGGTACACATCGACTTGTCCGTGCGAACCAGCACTTTCGCAATCAGCATGATGGCCTCCGCAAGTTCCTTCGTAATGGCCTGTTTCGGAGTAATCCAATCACAAGGACCAACAGCATCTGTGTAGAATGCGGCTTGCTTGAGACGATCAAGTTGTGCCCCGTGACTGCTATTCCGATCGAATAGTCCGCGAAACTCCTCAAGCTGTCTTGCTCCTTCAGCGACAAGTGCGGGCAGTTGCCATTGCACGTTCTTGCTTGTGTGGCTTCGATAGTCCTTCCACGAACGATTGAGCTCTTTGGGGTCGTCTTGAACCAGAATCTGTCGTAGGATACTCACCTTGCCCGCTTCTTCGATCGCAAGAATCGCGAGGGCTACAGATCGCTCATACCGCTCATTGTCGAATAGCAAGTGGGCGTCGGAAAGCAGGGAGATGGCGTTCTCCGTTGCAGCAGCCATTCCTTCTGCTGCCTTCCTTGGAGATAGCTTTTGGGAGTACTGTGCTCCTTTCATCAGCCTTAGTGGCAGGGATTCTCAGTCTTTAGGCTCTTCTACATCCCGCAGCAGCCATTCACACTCCGCTTCGAAATCGATCTGAATCGTCCAAGTCAGCTTCTCTCGATTCGGGCCCGGCCTACCACTGAGCTGTTCGCACTTCATCGCGAATCGTTCACTCACAATTGCTTCGTCCGCATGAAGCTGTCCCTTGAATTCCACCCGTCCCGGAAAATGGAACTTGCCACCGTATTGATGCAGACCATTCTCCAAACGGCCTAGCCATAACACCTCTGTTTCCTTTCGATAGTCGATACCGAGTTCATCGAACAACTTTCGCACCTCAGGTGGATAAACGTTCTCACGGTTCGCAATGAAGTTTCGACAGTCAGCACAGCCACAAAGCTCGGGACCACCTTTGGCCATTTTCACAAACCTCTCCATCACGTCGTTTGCGTCGACGATGAACACCCAATTGCGATATGTCACATGCTGTACCAAGATTATCTTCTGATGAAGCAGGGCATTGCATTTCGCGTTAGGGACAGCAGCGGAAAGCCCGGAGCCGCTTCGGCGAGGACTTGAAGCGAATGGCCCGACGGCGAATCTTCGAGCCGGAACGCCCACATCTCGACTCCGCTCGATGTGACAGCGTTCGGCATCACTCAATTCAAATTCAAGTACGCGCTCAACCCGTGCAAGCCGCCTTCCCGTCCATACCCGCTTTCCTTGTAGCCGCCGAAGGGTGAGGTGGGATCGAACTTGTTATAGGTGTTGGCCCAGATGACGCCCGCGCGCAATTTGCTCGTGAGGTTGAAGATCTTGCTGCCCTTGTCCGTCCACACGCCGGCGCTGAGGCCGTAGGGCGTGTTGTTGGCTTTCTGGATCACCTCGTCCACGGTGCGGAAGGTCTGCACGGCCAGCACGGGACCGAAAATCTCCTCCTGCGCGATCCTCGCGCTCTGCGCCACGTTGAGGAAGAGCGTGGGGCGGCACCAGAAGCCTTTGCTGGGCAGCTCGCACGCGGGCTGGTACATCTCCGCGCCGTCGGCCACGCCCACCTTGAGGTATTTGTTGATGGTGCCGAGCTGTTCCTTGCTGTTGATGGCGCCGATGTCGGTGTTCTTGTCCAGCGGATCGCCCACGACGAGCGAGCGCATGCGGTGCTTGAGCTTGCGGATGACCTCGTCGTGCACGCCTTCCTCCACGAAGAGGCGGCTGCCGGCGCAGCACACGTGGCCTTGGTTGAAGTAGATGCCGTTGATGATGCCTTCGACGGCCTGGTCGATGGTGGCATCGGCGAAGATGATGTTGGCCGCCTTGCCACCGAGTTCGAGCGTAGCCTTTTTGCCGGTGCCGGCGATGCTCTTCTGGATGAGCTTGCCCACGCCGGTGCTGCCGGTGAAAGCGATCTTGTCGATGCCCGGATGGTTGACGAGCGCCGCGCCCGTGGCACCTGCACCGGTGATGATGTTCACGACGCCATCGGGGAGTTCGGCTTCCTGGATGAGCTCGGCGAGCAGCAACGATGTGAGCGGTGTGGTCTCGGCGGGTTTCAGCACCACGGTGTTGCCGCAGGCCAGCGCGGGCGCGATCTTCCACGCGGCCATGAGCAGCGGGAAGTTCCACGGGATGATCTGCCCGGCGACGCCGAGCGCACGCTCGGTGTTTTACCCGGGAACGCATAGCCGAGCTTGTCGGCCCAACCGGCGTAGTAGAAGAAGTGCGCGGCGGCGAGCGGCACGTCCACGTCGCGACTTTCACGGATGGCCTTGCCGCCGTCCATGCTTTCGACCACGGCGAACTCGCGTGCTTTCTCCTGCAGCAGCCGCGCGATGCGGTAGATGTGCTTGGCGCGTTCGGCGGCGGGCATCTTGCTCCACACATTGTCGTAGGCCTTGCGCGCGGCTTTCACGGCGGCGTCCACATCGGCTTGGTTGGCCTCGGCGATGCGCGCGAGCTTCTGCTCGTTGGCGGGGTTGATGGTGTCGAAGTACTTGCCCGACTTGGGGGCGGTCCACTTGCCGCCGATGAAGAGGTCGTACTCCGGGCGCAGGGTGATGTGGTCCTTGGACTCGGGGGCAGGGGCCAGGGGCCAATCAATTGTCTTCTTCTTGGTTGCCATCGCGAGCGAAGTTAGTGGTCGCTCGTAGCAAGCGCGCCCATCCACTCATGGACGGGCGCGCTGATGGATTGGCGTATGATCACGGCATCACGAACCGATGCACCTGTCCGCCGCAACGCAGCAGGTACACCCCGCTGCGGAGGTCGGCGGTGGGAACTTCGTTCGCACCTGCGCGCAACACACCATTGCGCAATGCGCGGCCGCTCGCATCCACGAGCAACCAATCGGTCGCGGCCGCATTGCTCTGGATGAAGAGCGCACCAGCAGCCAGGTCCTGCCGGAAGCTGATGCCTGCTTCCCGCGCATCGGCGATGCCCGTGCTCAGAAATTGGAACGGCGGCGAGGTGTTCACGCAACCGAAGGAGTTCATGTCCACCGTGTAGGTGCCGTTCTGCGTGGGCGTGTGCGTGCTGGCAGTGGCGCCACTGATCGGCGATCCATCGAGGAACCATTGGATGGTGCCGCCACCGCTCACGGTGAGGTCCGGAAAGTCGAAGGAGATCACGGGCAAGGCATTCGCTTCCACATCCAGGCTGAAGCGGACCACAGAGCCATTGCCGTTGTTGTTGTTCGCGCCATAGGCGATGATGTCTCCTCCACTGAGCCGGAATCCGTGTGCGATGCTACGGGTGCTGAACGGTGACTGGAGCACGCCGTTGGAACCGAAGCTCGCGTCGGGTTGTCCACCGGGCGTCAACCGCAAGATGGCGCCAGGTCCATTGGTGATGTTGCTGAGCCGGTGAAAGAGCAACGCGCTTCCATCGGTATCCATCCAAAGTCCGCTGCCGACCGGATTGCTTCCTGTGACCTGGAAGATGCCATTGGTGCCGAATGTGAGATCGATGGAGCCATCGTCGTTGAACGCAGCAATGCTCGGACGTGTATCGCCATCGTGCGCGCCATAGCCAACAAGGAATCCTCCACCCGGACGCCGCACCATGCTCCAATCCTTGAAGCCATCCGGGCCACCGAGGTGGCTGGCGGATACGGTGGGGTGCAACGCAAGACCGTTGGTGCCGAAGGCGGGATCGGGGTCGCCATTGGGAAGGAAGCGCACCAGACCCATGAAGTAGGGGTCGAATGCGCTGGTACCCACCAGCCCTGCGATGGTCACCGATCCATCAGGGTCCATCACCGCTCCGAGGTCATCGTTGAACGGGGTATAGCCCACGGGCATTTCCGCGCGGCCATCCGCAGAGTAGCTGGTATCCAATATGCCGTCGGTGGTGAAGCGGAACACACCCAACTGTGCGTTCCCGATGATGGCGGCGAGGATGCGTCCGTTCGCATCGATGAAGACCTCCTCCACCTTGCCGGTGGCCGAGCCCGTGGAGAAGCCGGTGTTGTTGTAGCCGGTCCCGTTGAAGGTGCTGTCCACGGAGCCATCCGCGTTGTAGCGCCACACACCGGGGAATTGGCCTGAGCCCGCGTTGCTGGCCGCGATCAGACCACCGCCAATGATCTTCCCATCGGCCTGCACCGCGACGCTGCTGCAGATGGTTCGCTGCTCGAAGTGGTGCGCTTGCACGCCGTTCTGCCCGAAGGTGGGATCGAGCTCGCCGCACGCCGTGTCGATCCGCGCCATGAGGGCGTAGTACGGGAAGCCATCACCGCCCCAACCAGCCAGCACGAGCTTGCCGTCGGCTTGCAGTGCGTGGCTCTTGAAGGCCGCTGCCGTGGTGATGGGGAAGGCGATATCGGCACAGCCGTTGGTGCCGAAGATCTGTGCGGGCTCGGGGGTTTGTCCGAATGCGTTCAGAGAAGCGGTGGCGGCCACGATCGAAAGGGTGAAGAAGCGCTGCATGGCAGATGGATTTGTTCCGCAAACCAACCCAGGTCCGCAATGCGGCGCAATAGAACATTGGTTACACCGGCCCGGGCTCCTCCCCGATGACCCGGTCGCTGAGGCTCCGTCGACCATATCGTCACCAGAGCATTCACGCCCTAATGCGTGCGATCTTCTGCTCGTTGGCGAGGTTGATGGTATCGAAGCAGGGCTCCCCTGAGCCTGTCGAACGGATGCCGCACTTGGCTTCACCTACTTGCCGCCGATAGAGCTCGAATTGGGACTTCAGGGTGAAGTGGTCCTTGCTTTCGCGGGCTGGGGCAAGGGGCCAGGAGATGGTCTGCTATGCCATGGAGCGTAGGTCGCGGGTCGCAGAAGCGTACAGATCAGGTGAGCGGCGGACCGACCACGGGCATGTGATGGTCCTCCGCAACCTTCACCAAGCCATCTATCTGAGCGGGCGTAGGCGCAGCAGGCGTGGGCAACTCGGCGCGTTCCGCCGGACGCCACATCGCACGCAGGAAAAGTTCGAAGTCGCGACCGGTGGTGATGCTGAAGAAGTGTCCGGTGGCGGAATCGCAACGGAAGGTGTGCGGTGTGCCCTTGGGGATGAAGACCACGTCACCAGACTTTGCTTTCACTTCCGCATCACCTTGCCGGAACGTGAACTTGCCCGCGAGCAAATGGAAGATCTCGTCCTCGCGCTCGTGTATGTGCAGGGGCGGCGATTCGCCTTGGCCAACGTGATGCTCGATGTAGGAGATGCGGTCCGTGCCTTCATCGCACGAGACATGCACGCGGACAAGGGTATTGAGGAACCAATGGTAGGGGCCGGGTCCGGTAGCCATAGCGATTGTTTCGGGAAATTTAGTCGACGCCCAAAGACCGATCGCACCTGTGGGGTACGGCGTGCGGGTCTTGGCGACCTCACCCTACTTCAGCACGAGCAGGACCAACTGCCCCCGGTGATACGCCAGGTGGTTCGTGCGACTGATCAGCACGTTCAAGCGGTTGCGGTGGGGTTCCTTCGGGAAGTCGGCCTCGGAGATGTTCGCGTGGCGCGTGAACCATTCCCCAGGCGAAAGCTTGTTCATGTGCGCCATCAAGGTGTCGTTCACCTCCTTCCACTGAGCACGGAGCTGCGAGATCGATGGTAGGTCGGCGACGGCGCGGTCCGGCTCATCGTGAAAGGGTCCGTACAGGTCCGGATGGATCTTCTCTTGGAACCGCAGTAAGGGAAGCATCTGGTCGTGCACGGCGGTGAGGTGGCCGAGCAGGTAAATGCCGCGGTTGCGTCCGGGCGCGACCTCGCGAACCAGCTGCCCGTCAGAGAGCTTATCCAAAAGCGCGTTGGTGTGCTTGAGCTCGCTGTTCCAGGCGTCAAGCGCCATCTTCACGAAAACATCGGAGGTGATCATACCGCCAAGGTAGGATCACGCGCCACAGGCCAGTGAGCGGATCAGCGCTTCACCACGCGCACCGGGGCCACCTCCCCGCCTTCCACCCGCAACACGTAGGTGCCCGCGGCCAACGCCGAAAGATCGAGTCCCACCTGCGCGCCGCTAATCGTCCCGCGCAGTATTTCGGCACCAGCGATGTCCGCCAGATAGAAGGGCGCGCCTACGGCATGCTGCGGAACCGTCACGGTGATCAAGCCCTCGCCTGGGTTCGGGAACACGTTCACTGCTTGCACGGAAAGCTCCTGCACGCCAGTGCCGATGCAACGCCGGTAGATGCCCTGGCCCGGAGAGCTCAGGTTGTAGCCAACGAGCACGCAACCATCGTTCTCGAGGATGCCGCTTCCATTGAGGTCGGCGGCGTTCAGGTTGCCGGTGATGTTGGTCCAGCTGGCGCCCTCGTCCGCGCTCAGGTAGAGGCTGTCGCGGAGGCCGCCGGCGAAGTGGCGGGTCTCCATGTACAGGTTGTTGCCGAAGCGCTTCACCTCCAACAGGCCCAGCCCGAAGTGCGGCAGGCCCGCCCAGGTGCTCCACGAGGCCCCGCCATCGGTGCTCGTGTACTTGCCGCCACCCTGTGCGGTGTAGAAGAGGGCGCCGCCCATCACCCACAGGTTCTCCCCGTTGAGGTCGCTCATGGCGATGCCGGTGTTGCTGGCGCTCCAGCTGGAACCGCCATCCGTGCTGATGAACACACCACCGCCGATCGTGCTGGCGTAGAGGTCGTTGCCCACCAGCAGCATGCCGATGACATTGGTGTTGGCCAGACCGGTGTTCACGGTGGTCCAGGCGTCACCCGGCAGGGGCGACCGGAAGATGCCACCGGTGGAGGTGTAGGCGAACAGGTGCGTGCCGTTGGCCACGAAACCACGGACCACGGTGGTGGTGGGCGCCCCGACCACCGTGTTCCAGGTGTCACCGTTGTCGTTCGTCCAATAGATGCAGTCCGTGGAGGCGTTCATGCCGGCGTAGTAACGGCCGTTGAAGAAGGCGCCGCACTCGGTGGTATTATCCGCAACCGGTGGATCGATCTCCACCCAGTTGTCACCGTTGTCGGCGCTGCGATACAGCTCCGTCAGGGTCTTGGCGAAGACGTGGCTGTCGGAGGTGCCAAGGGTATAAGCGCCATTGGCCAGGTTGGAGATGCCATTGTTCACTTGCGACCATTGGGCGGCGACGGTGGCAGTGAAGGAAAGCGCGATGAGGGCGGAGCTGATTCTCATGATGTCGGGCTTGGTGGAGAGCGAACGTATCGATTGATATCGACCGCTACATCGAAGAGGCCGCGCGATATGAACAGCTGGCCTCTAGTGCCGGCTTAATCGTTGCTGAAATAATCCGCGCTCTGGTAGTGACCATCGGCCTCCTTTTGCAATTGCATCAGGATGTCGTTGGCCAGGCTGCTGGCGCCGAAGCGGAACCAGTGGGGATCGAGCCATTCGGGGCCGAGCTCCTCCTTCACCATCATCAGGTAATGGAGTGCTTGCTTGCTCGTACGGATGCCGCCGGCAGGCTTCATGGCGATCATCTGCCCGGTATTCAGATAGTGATCGCGGATGGCGTGCAGCATCACCAAGGTCACCTCCATGGTGGCGGCCGGGTTGATCTTGCCCGTACTGGTCTTGATGAAATCAGCGCCCGCCGCGATGGCGATATCACTGGCCAGGCGCACCTTGTCGTAGGTGCCTAGCTCGCCCGTCTCAAGGATCACCTTCAATCGGGCTTCGCCGCAGGCCTCCTTCACCGCAGCGATCTCCTCGAAGACGAACTCGTAATCGCCGCTGTGGAAACGGCCCCGGCTGATGACCATGTCGATCTCGTCGGCGCCTTCGTTCACGGCGAACTTGGTGTCGGCGATCTTCACATTCCGGGGCGCCTGTCCGCTGGGGAAGGCGGTGCTCACACTGGCGACCTTCACGCCGCTGTCGCCCAAGGCCCTCTTCGCCACCTTGACCATCGAAGGGTAAACGCAGATCGCTGCGACCGAGGGCAGACCGGGGAGGCTGTCGTGCAGGTGCATGCCCTTGTAGCATAGCTGCTTCACTTTGCTTGGGGTGTCGGCTCCTTCCAGGGTGGTAAGGTCGATCATGCTCAGGGCGAGCTTCATGCCCTGGACTTTCGTCTCCTTCTTGATGCTCCGCGCCTTGATGCGGGCCACCCGCTCCTCGATGCCCACCTGGTCGATTGCGGGCGCTGAAAGCGGAACGCGTGAACCTCGTGCGGCGAAGGTTTTCGGGGCCATGGCGCCAAGATAGGAGCACGGTGCGCAGCCCCTGCCAGCCGCAGCGGAAGCGCTACTTTCGCGACCCGAATCGGAATGCCTTCGCCCACGCACATTCATCCCGTGCACGACCGCCTGCTCCAACGCAGGGACAAGGAGGCCTTGTTGGGCCAGCGCGGGCTGGTGGTGTGGATGACCGGACTCAGCGGCAGCGGGAAGAGCACCATTGCCATCGCCTTGGAGCGTGAGCTTCATGAGCGGGGTCGCTTCTGCGTGGTGCTCGATGGCGACAACGTGCGCACGGGCATCAACAGCAACCTCGGCTTCTCCGATGCGGACCGCACGGAGAATATCCGCCGCATCGCGGAGGTGGCCAAGCTCTTCGTGCAGCAAGGGGTGGTCGTGATCTGCTGCTTCGTCTCGCCGACGGTCGCGATCCGTGAACAGGCAAAGGCGATCATCGGCGAAGGGGATTTCGTCGAAGCCTTCATCGATACGCCGCTGGAGGTTTGCGAAGCGCGCGACGTCAAGGGCCTTTATGCAAAAGCGCGCGCTGGCGTGGTGAAGGACTTCACGGGCATCAGCGCGCCATTCGAGGCGCCCCCTGCCCCGGCCATTCGCATCGCCACCGCCGATCGCAGCGAAGAAGCGAGCGCCACTGAACTCTTGAACTTTATCCTGCCGCGTATCTCGCGGAATTGATGCCCATGCATTCGTACCGACTGACGCACCTGAAAGAGCTCGAGAGCGAGAGCATGCACATCCTGCGTGAAGTAGCTGCTCAGTTCGAGAACCCCGCCCTGCTCTTCAGTGGCGGCAAGGACAGCATCGTGTGCTTCCACCTCGCGCGCAAGGCCTTCTTCCCGGCGAAGGTCCCCTTCCCGCTCGTGCACGTGGACACCGGCCACAACTTCGAGGAGACCATGACCTTCCGGGATAACCTGGTGAAGGAGCATGGAGCCAAGCTGATCGTGGGGAGCGTGCAGGAGAGCATCGACCAAGGGAAAGTGCAGGAGGAAACCGGCTTCTATGCCAGCCGCAACAAACTGCAGACGGTGACGCTTCTCGATACCATTGAGAAACACAAGATCGACTGCGCCATCGGCGGCGGCCGGCGCGATGAGGAGAAAGCCCGGGCCAAGGAGCGTGTGTTCAGTCACCGTGATGAATTCGGCCAATGGGACCCCAAGAACCAGCGACCGGAGCTCTGGAACCTCTACAACGGCAAGAAGCGACCGGGCGAGCACTTCCGGGCCTTCCCCATCAGCAACTGGACGGAGATGGATGTGTGGCAGTACATCCTGCTGGAGAACATCCCCATCCCCAGCATCTACTTCAGCCATGTGCGCGAAGTCTTCGATCGCGACGGCGTGATCTACGCGAACAGTTCCTTCATGCGCTTGAAGCCGGAGGAGAAGCCCCGGCAGATGCGCGTGCGTTTCCGCACCATCGGTGATATGAGCTGCACCGGTGCAGTGGATTCACCGGCGTCAACGCTCGAGGAGATCATCGAGGAAGTGGCGTCGTCGCGCGTGACGGAGCGCGGCTCGCGGATGGATGACAAGCGGAGCGAGGCGGCGATGGAAGATCGGAAGAAAGAAGGCTATTTCTGATCCCGGGATCAGGAGCTCAGACGATGAGAAAATGAAAGACAATAGCACGCACGGTTACTTGGATATGGACCTGCTGCGGTTCACGACCGCTGGAAGCGTCGACGACGGCAAGAGCACGCTCATCGGTCGTTTGCTTTATGACAGCAAGGCCATCTTCGACGATCAGATGGAGGCGATGGAAAAGGCCAGTTCCAAGCGGGGAACCGGAGAGGTCGACCTGTCGCTGCTGACGGATGGACTTCGTGCGGAACGTGAGCAAGGCATCACGATTGATGTGGCCTACCGCTACTTCGCCACGCCGAAGCGGAAGTTCATCATCGCTGATACACCGGGCCACATCCAGTACACGCGTAACATGGTCACAGGCGCCAGCACGGCGAACCTGGCGATCATCCTCGTGGACGCGCGCAAGGGCATCCTGGAGCAGACCTGCCGCCATTCGTTCATCGCATCCTTGCTCGGCATACCGCACGTGGTGTTCTGCATCAACAAGATGGACCTCGTGGACTACGACGAGGCCACCTTCACGCGCATCCAGAAGGAATTGGAGGACTTCAGCAGCAAGCTGGAGGTGCGCGACATCCGATACATCCCCATCAGTGCGCTGAAAGGGGACAATGTGGTGGACCGCAGCGATCGGATGAGCTGGTACCAGGGCCCCACGCTGATGTACCTGCTGGAGAACATCCACATCGCCGGCGATCTCAACCACATCGATCGCCGCTTCCCGGTGCAGTACGTGGTGCGCCCGATGACCGATGAGCACCATGACTTCCGCGGCTTCGCGGGCCGGGTGCAGGGCGGCATCTTTCGCAAGGGCGATGCGGTACAGGTGCTGCCCAGCGGCTTCCAGAGCACCATCAGGAGCCTCAACCTCGGCGAACGCGAAGTGGAGGAAGCCTTCGCACCGCAAAGCGTGGTGATTACCCTGGCCGATGAGATCGACATCAGCCGAGGCGACATGATCGTAAGTCCCAACAACGCCCCGGAAACCAGCCAGGACATCGATGTGATGCTCTGCTGGTTCAACGAGCGTCCCTTGCAGCCCGGCGGCAAATACGCGCTCAAGCACACCAGCCGCGATTGCCGCGCGATGGTGAAGGAGGTGAAGTACAAGATGGACATCAGCACCCTGCACAAGGCCGATGGCGACCAGACCATCGGCATGAACGACATCGGGCGCGTGCATCTGCGCACCACGGTGCCGCTGCACTTCGACAAGTACGCGCGCAACCGCTACACCGGCAGCATCATCCTGATCGATGAGGGCACCAATGAGACCGTGGCCGCCGGGATGATCGTATGATCGTTCCGCACAGGAATGAGGAAGGCCCCGGGATTCCGGGGCCTTCTTCATTCAGCTCAAGTATGATCAGCGAAGCGTGAACTTCACGGGCAGGTTGAACTGCACGCGCACCGCCTTGCCGCGCTGCTTGCCGGGCGACCATTGCGGCATGGCCTTCACCACGCGCATGGCCTCCTCGTCGCATCCGCCGCCGATGCCACGGAGCACTTTCACGTCCTTGATCTTGCCGTCCTTGTCAACCTCGAAGGTGAGGAACACGGTGCCGCTGATGCCGGCATCCTGCGCCATCTGGGGATACTTGATCGATTTGCCCAGGTACTTGCGCATCTCCACCTCGCCGCCAGGGAAGGTGGGCATCTCCTCCACGATGGTGAAGATCTGCTCTTCCACCACTTCCTCCTCCCGCTGCACCGGCGCTTCCACCTGGGTGTTCTCGGTCACTTCCATCTCAACCACCTCGGTCTCCTCCACTTCCACATCATCCTCAACAATCTCGATCACCTGGGTGGGTGCAGGCGGGGGCGGGGGCGGTGGGGGCGGCGTGGCACTCGGTGGGATCACCTCTTCTTCAATGAGATCCAGTTCCAAGGCGCCCAGGCCTTCCTGCGTCCGATCGAAGGCGGTCCATTCGAAGGCCACCAGGGTGAAGGCCAGTGCGGTGAGCAGGCCGATGGCCCAGAAGCTGGTCTTGCGCCGCTCGAGGTCGGCATCGGGGTTCTTGCGCGCTTGCATGGTGAATTGTGTTTCGGTTCTGTACCCGCGATCCGGGCAGCGGTTCAAAACTAGGCATTCGACCCGGTGATCCGGGCCCGGCGCTTGGCCCAGAGACGCCGTTGCCATGCCCATCCGAGTCCCACGCCGATGCCATTGGCCAAGAAGTCGTTCCAGTCGCCTCGCCGCCCTAGCGCCGGGAATTGCTGCATCAGTTCCAGCGCGCCGCCATAGGCCACGCAAGCCATAGCCGCCATCGCTGCGGCCTTCAGGGTGGGGTCGGGCAGGGCGCGCAGGACCAGCAGGACCAGCACCGCGAATAGGCCGGCGTGCACGAGTTTATCGATGCTGAAGAGATCGGCCCAATGCCAAGCGGGCAGCGCCGCCCCGGGCATCAGGCAGAGCAGGAGGATGAGCAGGGCCCAGAGCAAGGGCCAGCCCCACGTGCGCATCATCCTGCTCAGGCCCCCACCAGCGCGCGGTACTGTTCGGCGCTCAGCAGGTCGTTGGCTTGCGATGGATCGCTCAGCGTCAAGCGCACCATCCAGCCAGCGCCATAAGGGTCCTTGTTCACGCTGGCGGGATCGTCGGCCAAGCCGGGGTTCACTTCCTCAACGGTGCCGCTCACGGGCATGAAGAGGTCGCTCACGGTCTTCACGGCCTCCACCGTGCCGAACACGGCCTCGCGCTCGAGCGCCTGGCCAACGGAGTTGATGTCAACGAACACGATGTCGCCGAGCTCACCCTGCGCGAAATCCGTGATGCCCACCACGGCGCTGCCGCCCTCGATGCGGAGCCATTCGTGGTCCTTGGTGTACTTGAGGTCTGAGGGGATGTTCATTGGGCGCTGGTTGAAGGTTGTGGGTTGGGTGTTGTTGCGCGCTTGGCTGCCTGGAAAGGCGGCCGAAAGTAGAAACGAACCCGTATCGCGGAGCCAGGCAACGGACAACTCCTGATCATGGGAAAGGCCCTACTCTGTTAGCGTGAAGCGCAGGCTGATTCCGAAGTTGCTGTTGGCGCTGGGGAAGCTGGTGGTGATGAACGGCTTGTTCACCACGCGGTCATAGAACAGGCGCACATTGAGGCGCTGGTTCAGCACGTAATCGGCGCTGGTCTTGATGGAAGTGACGCGCTGGCCGGCCGTTACCTGATTGAGGGCCTGCTCCATTTGCCGGATCACCGTCACGTTCTCGCGGATGCTCACGTCCACGCGGATGTTCAGGTCGCTGTTGGGTTTCTTGTCGCCCACGTTGAAGGGCAGTTTCACGTTCTTGAAGCGGTAGCCCGTGCCGAACACGTATTCCTTGCCGCGCGTCTCGGTCACCTGGTAATTGGTGAGGCCCAGGCTCATGTTGCGGTCGCGGTTATGCTCCACCTTGGCGAGCAGCCCGTTCTTCAGCGTGGCATCGAATCCGATCAGCGGCCGCATGGCCTCCTGGATGGTGACGGCCATGATCTGCCGCTGGGGGATGTAGTTACCGGCGGCATCCACCTCATTGGCGCCGGGCACATAGAGCAGGTTGGTCTGGTAGCTGGCCACGCTGAAGGTGCTGCGGTAGCTGTTCTTCAGGGTGAAGGTGCGGAACCACTTGCTGAACGGCTCCATCTTGGTCAGGCCATCGTACGTGATGTCCCAGTTGGGCATGGGCGCCTGCTTGAACGGATTGAGGTTCACCGAATTGGCCGATCGGCCCGTGTAGGCGGCGATGAAGGCCGGGATCACCACGTCCTGATTGGTGCTTCCATAGCCTGTGAAGTAACCCGTGGTGTCGAGCACGGATTCCGGGTTGGTGGCCCCCAGACGGCCGCTGATCACCTGCCGGTTGGCGAGCATCTCATTGAAGACCGTGCTCACGCCGTTGTCATCGTCCTTCGTGAACGCCGTGCGCCAGGTGAACAGGCTTACGCTGAAGCTCCCGGTCTCGTTGGGATTGTCGTTCACGTAACTGCCCAGGTCCTCATTCCAGCGGAAGAAGGAGCGGGTGCTGCGGGCGCTGGTGCGGTTGGCGTTGAGCTCGATGCGCATTCCCTTGAAGGGCTCCAGGCTCATGCGCGCGGTGATGTTCTCGTTGCGCGAGGTGGTGTACGGGTTGAAGATCGATTCATTCTGCACCAGCCAGCCGTTGGCCGCTGCGGTGCGAGCGAAATCGCGCACAGGGTCGCCATTGAGGTCGTCGTTCTGCTGGCCCAGCACGAACCCAAGTCCCGGCGCGCCGAAGTTGTCCATGCCGATGATGTTGGTGGTTCGGCCATAGCCGGGCAGCAGCGTGCCGTTGGTCTGGCTGTAGGTGAAGGAGCCCGTGCGCACGGCCATGAGCATGCGCGCCAGGTTCTCGAGCACGTTGAATTTCTCCTTGGGCTTGTTCTTGTCGTCCTCGGGCTTGGGCGCCGCGCCGCCGCGCGCGGTCGCGGTCTGCGGACGCGGGGCCTGGCGCTTGGCCTTGTCGTTGATCTTCTTCAGCCACTTGCTCTTGTTGTAGAGCGACACGAAGTTGAGCTGGCTGTTCAGCGAGAGGTTGCGCGAGTTCTGCACCGTGTTGCCCAAGGTGTCCTGGGTGAAGGGCGCCCGGTCCCATTGGTAGCCTGCGGTGTAGCCCGCGTTGGAGGTGATCCAGTCCGTGAGCGGCAGCTTGTCGAGGGGCAGCGTGTAGGTGATGGCCGTGGTATGGTCGTAGCGGGTCACTTCGCCCCATTGCTGCAGGCTGGTGAGCACGCTGTCCTTCCAGAGGGCGTACTCGTCGCCGACCTTGGGGTTCACGCGGCCGGGGGTCTCCCCCACCACGGCCATGTTGTTGGCGTTGAAGTCCACCTTGAGCGACTTGGTGATGTCGTACTTGAAGCCGTACTGGCTCACCCAGTTGAAGTTCTTGTTGTAAGTGGGCCTGGGCGGCAGTGATTCGATGTCCGGGTTGGGCCGCACCAGGCGCTCGAGGTACATGCGGTCCATGCTGGTGCGCATGTTGATCTGCTTGAAGCCCAGGTTCAGGTTGAAGTCCTTGAGCAGCTTCAGCCACTTGCTCTTGCCGATGAGGCCGATGTCCTTGAAAGGCTCGAGGGCGAGCGGCTTGGGGGCGAACTGGTAGGCGATGCTGCCCCGGTAGGTGCGCGTGTTCTCGAACGCGGTGTTCACATCGAAGTACTCCTGGTCGGTGTAGCTGTACGTGAGTGCGAGGTTCTCCACGTCCCAGGCCCTCTCCTTCTTGCCTTCGCCGCGCTCCTTGCGCACGTTGGTGAGGTTCATGCTTCGCCGCCGCGTGTAGGTGCGCGAGGCCTTCAGGCGCTGGCGCCGCTCATCGGGGGTGAGCGCGCGTGTGGCGTCGTTCCATTCGATGTCGGGGTTGAGCGGATCGAACTGCGGATTGCTCACCTGCTCGCTGTAGCCGAGGTAGAGCGGCACGCGGAGCTTGGTGCTCTCAGGCAGGAACTTGCCCATCTCCAGGTTCGCGGCGATGTCCACGCCGTACTTGGTCTCGCGCTGGCGCTCGCTCACGCGCTTGTCGATGCTGCCCCAGAAGGGCGTGCTGTAGTTGCCGGCCACGCTCACGGTGCCCAGGTCGGCCAATTGCGCGTTCACGCGTGCGATGGCGGCCCAGCCCCCGCGCTGGTCGAAGTCGGTGAGGCGCAATTCATTCACCCATACCTCGGCGCATTTGGCCAGGCCGTTGTCAGCGCTGTAGGGATTGGCCTCTTCCCCATCCTTGCTGGGATTCCGGATGCCGATCATGATGCTGCGCAGCTGGCTGAGGTTGGGGCTGCCCTTGATGAACACGCGTCGGTCTCCATCGGTGCCCGCGAAGCGCAGGTTGCGCGGGAAGGCGCTCTGGTCGCGCTGGATCTTCAGGTCGTTGAGCTTGGCGAACTCGATCACCATGTCGTTCGCCTCAGGCCATACGTTGAAGGCGTCGTTGTTGAAGGGCGCGCTGATGGCCACGGGCACCTCGTACTCGTAGTAGTTGGCATCGAGGTCGTTGCCGATGCGCACGAACACGGTGATGTCGCCGTAGTTGAGCGGGTTGTTCAGGTCGCTGCTCTCGGCATGGATGAACATCCGCATCTTCTTGTAGCTGCGGATGTCGAAGCTCACGTTGCGGAACGCGCCCCGCGCATCGCCGTCGCGCAGGTTGCACACCTGCAGCTGCAGGCTCTGCTCATTCAGGTTGCGCAGGTTCGCGCTGGCCACGTCAACTTCCTTGTTGATGCCCGGCGGGAGCACGTAATTGATCGGATAGCGCGATCCGTTCTCCTCGATGTTCACGGCCGCCACGTTGAAGGTGGTGGGGTCCGGGTCGCTGGCGGGCACTTCCTGCGGGGTGAGCAGGGAGCTGGCGTACTTGCGCCATTCGCCCCGCACGAACTCCAGCCGTGCGAAGCGCAGGGTGGCCTGCTGCTGCCAGCCATGCAGGTACATGCGCATGAAACGGATGCTCCGGAAGTCCTGGATGCCATTCACACGGGCCGTGGGCTGGCGCACCGGGATCTTGAACTGGTACCAATAGACGCGCTTGGTGCCTTGCGGCGTGCTGGCATCGGCCTCGATGCGGTCGGTGATGAAGTTGCGGCCCACCACCATGTCCTGCGGGCGCAGCGGCAGCGCGTAGTGGAAGTAGCTCTCGCCCTCGGCCAGGTTCTGGTCCAGATTGATGTCCTCCGTGGTGGGGATCACCGTTTGCTGCGTGGGGTAATCCTCGGGGCTGTCCTCGTCGGTCACGCTGTTGCCCTCGGGGTTGTTGAATCGCTTGTAGCGCTCAAGTATGCTGGCTTGCTGGTTATCCAGCTGGCTGCCGCGGAAGAATTGGTAGTCGTCGTTGCTGGGGTCGGCCTGTATCCGTTGAAGGGCAGCCGGGTCGGTCACGGCGTTGGCAACCGCATTCACATAAGGGCCGAAGAACTGCTGCTCGTTTCCCTGCGGGGCATCGCCGAGGTTGCTGTGCAGGCCGTCCATGCCCACGTCCTGATACAGGTTGCTGTTGCTTTCCAGAAGGGCGAAGGCGTTCACCACGTTCTGCGTGATGGGCACCACGCCCCATTCGGTGGCATCGAATGGCGCGGCGGCATCCTGCGCATCCTTGGGCAGCCCGTTCTCGAAGGCCTTCCGCCCGTCGCGGAGCAGGTCCTCGCTGATGTTCCCCAAGTCGAGGTAGAGCGTCCCCCCCGTGGTATTCTGGCTATCCTCGTTGCTTCCGTTCGGCGCAGCATCGCTGAAGGGGTCCATCAGCCAGAACTGGATGCTCTCGATGTTGCTGCTCTCGAAGTCGGTGGTGGTGATCCGCCGCATGATCCCCGCCCAGTTCTCCTCCGGGTCGTTGAAGGTCCCGTCCGGATTCAATCGGGCCTGGTCGCTGAAGTAGTTGTAGGGCCCGCGCTCGTTCGGGTAATAGGTGAGGTCGAGCACGGGGATGTTGTTGGGCGTGCCCGCCGGGAGCTGACGGAAGGGGAACACCTCATTCTCGAGCACCTCGCGCATGCGGTGATCGCTGCGCATGGCGGGGTCGTTGGCGATGTGCGACGGGGTGAGGTTGTTGTTGCGGAAGAAGAGCGGATCGATCACGTACCAGCTGAGCTGCGCGCGGCGGAAGCCATTGCCCAGGCTGTTGACAAGGCTTCCCTCGGGGAAGAGCTCGATGCCCTGCGGCGTGCTGGCATGGAACCAAAGGCTCTGGGTGCGCAGGTCGATGGTGCTCACGCTGCCCTCGAAATCGTCGATGTAGCTGGTGCCGGCGTTGCCGATGGCGCGGCTGTGGCCGGGAATCAGGTATGCGCCTTCGATGCTGGCGTTCACGTTGCTCTCTTGCTTCGTGGCGAAGAAGGGCAGCTTGTCCACCACGTTGGTGAGCCATTGCGACTTGCTCTGCCAGTTGGCATCGAGGCCCACGATGGTGTTGGCGATGGGCTCTTCGCCGGCGTTCACCTTCTGCGTGAGCGGCCGTTCATACAGGTTCATGATGGTGCCGCCGATCACGAAGTCCTTGTTGATGGTGTAGTCGAAGCGGGCACCGGCCAGCGTGCGGGTCTGGATGCTGAAGAGCGAGTTGCTCTCGAGGGCGATGTTCACCGGGGTGCCGCTCTCGAGGATGCCCTGGTTGAGGATGCGCACGCGGCCCAGGTTGTAATCTACGGTGTAGTCCTGGTTCTCCACCAAGCGCACGCCACCGGCGGTGACCACCACGCTGCCCTGCGGGATGTTCACGCTGTTGAGGTTGATCACATCGCTGCTGGCGCTGCGGTAGCTGCCCTTCAGCTTGAATCGGTTGAGCTCCGGGATGTTCTGCGCGGCGATCTTGGTGCTGTCGTAGAGCTGCTGGTACACGATGGTCTTCCGGATCGCTTCAGGCTGCACCGGCGAGGCGGGGTTGGGGCCGATGAGCTGCCGGTCCAGGTAGCTGCCGAAGGGCTCGAGCACCGGGAAGAAGATGCGGCCGTTCTGCGTGTTGATGGTGCCGCCATTGGTGGCCGCGCCGTCGATGAAGTCGAACCAGCCATCGGGATTCGGCGCGTTGTTCGGGTCCAACCGGTCGAGGCCCACGGTCTGGATCAGCGGGATCTGATCGACGGGCGCGCGTGGGATGTAGTTGATGTCCACCCCGGTGACCGGGTTGTTGTACACCACATCGAGCCTGAAGTTCTCGCGGTTCACCTGGAAGGCGCCGAGCGAGTACACGTTCTTCATCATCAGGTCCCACAAGGGGATCCGCGGGTTGGTGATGGTGGCCTTGAGCAGGCGCAGGATCAGCGCATCGGGCGGGCTGATGCCGTCGGTGCTGAACTCGCCCACCTGGAAGGTCTGGCCGTCGAGGGTGTACTGGTAGGCAACAGCAAGCACCTCATCGTTGTTGAGCTGCTGGTTCAGGGTGATGAAGCCCAGCCGCACGTTCAGCGAGTACTCGTTGGGATTCAGCAAGCGTGCGCTCTCAAGCTTCTCGAAATGCCGCGCGGGCACCAGGCCCAACGCTTGCAGGGCGCCGCTGCTGTTCACGAAGCTGCGGATGCCCGCATTGGCGGCCACGGTAGCGTAAAGGCTGTTGGCCGCATTGTCCGCAGCGGTGCCCGGATTGTCGATCAGCAGGCCAGGCGGCATGTCGTTGCTCACACGGCCCGCATCGATGCTGGACTGGCTGGCGTCCTCGCCCAGGTCGGTGAAGGCCACCACGTTGCGGTTCTGGTTGAAGTCCTGCCGCAGGTTGGTGACCCACACCTCCACACGCGTGATCATCACGCCGCTGTTCACCGTGGGCAGGGTGCGCAAGGCGTTCTCGTACTGCTCCCGGAACGCGTAGCTGAGGAAGTAGTGCTTGTTGGCCTCGTATTCGTCGGTCTTGATGTCGAAGTTGGTGGTCTGCGCGCCGCCCTGGGTCTGCACGTTGCGCCGTTGGCCCTTCTCCTGGCTGAAGATGCCGGTGGCCGTGAGGCGGCCGAATTTCAATTGGGTCTTGATGCCGAAGAGGCTCTGGCTGCCCTGGATCAGGGTGCCGCGGAGCGGAAGGCTCACGTTGCCGGCCTCGATCTTCTGGATGATCTCGTCCTCGTAGCCCGTGTAGTCGAGCTTCACCTGGTTCTCGAAGTCGAAGGTCGCCTGCGTGTTGTAGTTGGTGGTGATCTTCATCTTGTCCCCGATGTTGCCCACCAGGTTGAGCTGGATGCGCTGATCGAAGTTGAAGGTGGTGATGCGCCGCTGCTGGATCGGGATCCGCGGGTTGTCCGTGCGGCTCACATTCAGTCCGAAGATGATCTCAGCCGAACCGCGCGGCTTGATGTCGATGGTATTGCCCCCGAAGATCCGGTCGAAGGCCTTGCCCCGCACCTTCAACGCAGGGATCATTCGCTTCTGGGCGCTCTCGCTCTCCTCCTCCACTTTGTTCAGCCAGAAGGTCTGCATGGATTGCTCCATGTCATAATTGAGGTACTCCTCAAGGGTCATGCTCATGGGAGGCCTGTAATCGAAGCTGCCACCCACGCTGCTATTCACGATGTACTGCCCCGTCACTGGGTCGTAGATCACGTCGTTCTGTATGTTCTCAGGGTCCCCCAGGTTCACCAGGCCAGTGCTGCCTGCGCCAGGAGCCGTAGGGTCGGTGATCGGGTACACGAGCTCCACCTCTGGGCTGTCCACCTGCAGCACGATGAATGCATCGGCCTCAGCGACCATGAGCAGCATGGCGATCAACAGGGCCGCGCGGAGCGCCTTCAGCACCGAATCGGAATAAAGGGTGGAAAAGGAATGCACGGCCCGGCTCACAGGTTCTTCAGTGTCAGCTTGATCAACTCTTCCAATGGCGGAGGTTCCGATCCGCGCTCGCTCAGCACGCCTTGCAGGGCCCGTTCGGCCTTCGCGCGGTCGAGGCCGAGCGAGACCAGCGCCGATAACGCCTCGCTCCGCAGCGTATTGCCCGCTCCTGCGGGAAGGCCGACCGGGACAGGCGATCCGCCCAGGCCCAGCTTGCCCTGCAGCTCACCGATGATGCGCTGCGCCAGCTTCGGCCCAATTCCCTTGATGCCCTTCAAGCCGCCCTCGTCTCCGAGGATGATCGATGAGCGGACGTCTTCGGCGCTTCGGGCGCTCATGATCGCCAAGGCCAGCGTGGCACTCACGCCCTGTACCTCGATCAGCTTGCGGAACAGCTGCCGTTCATCAGCTTGGCGGAAGCCGAAGAGCCGGTGCTCACTTTGTCCGGAGCGCACATCGACGCTCACGCTGTAATGGATGAACAAACGGCACGCCCCGCGCGTTGGCAGTTGCACCGCAACGATAGCCGGAAGCTGCACGAGGTAGCCCACACCGTGGCAGTCAATCACAGCGTGGTCGATTCCGCGCTCCAATAGCTCTCCGTTCAGGCTGTCGATCATCCTGTCCCTTCGTTCACGTATGGGATCCTACAAAGGGGGTAGAGTATTCTCGATCGGCAGCGGTTTCTCCGGAGGGGGGCCGGATTGAAGGGCCCGAAAATAGGTGGCGGCGGTTGAATGGCATGTGCTGGGCCTCAGCCATAAACTTGAGGCATGAGCAAGGAGCGCATTATCGTGTTCACCGGAGCGGGCGTGAGCGCAGAGAGCGGTTTGCGCACCTTCCGGGATAGCGGCGGCCTTTGGGAGCATTACCATGTGGAGGATGTAGCCACACCGGAGGCTTGGCGCCGCGACCCGGCCCTGGTGCTGCGCTTCTATGATGAGCGCCGTGCGCAAGTGCTCGCCGCTCAGCCCAATGCGGCACATGTGGCCATTGCGCGTTTGCAGGAGCGCTTCGATGTCATGGTGATCACCCAGAACATCGATGACCTGCATGAGCGGGCAGGGAGCAAGCAGGTGCTGCATCTGCATGGTGAGATCCTGCTGGCCCGCAGCACGACGAATCCCACGCTCGTCACTCGCATCAACGGGCCGTCACTCCGATTGGGCGACCGCTGTGCACTGGGATCCCAACTTCGCCCGCACATCGTGTGGTTCGGCGAGGCCGTGCCGATGATGGAGAGGGCCGCTGATGAAATGGCCCGTGCCAGCCGCGTGCTTGTGGTGGGCACTTCCCTGAATGTTTACCCCGCAGCGGGCTTGGTGCACTACGCTCCACGCACCGCTCCGATGGTCCTGGTTGATCCCCAAGCCATTGAATTGAACCGAGCGGGCGTACGCATCATCAAAGCATCGGCCACTGAAGGCGTGCCTCGAATCGCTGAGGAATGGCTGTTTGAACCTAGCGCGTGACCACCACCCGGCGCGTCGCCAAGGTGGCGCCATTGCGCTCGATGCTCACGAAGTACACGCCGGGTGTCCACTCGCTTGTGGGCAGCACGAGGCGGTTCTGGTTGGCGCCGAAGGGCACCCGGCGAACAGATGCACCGAGCATGTCATACGCCACCACTTGGGTTCCAAGCGCGGCACGGTCCAAAGTCACTTCGAGTTGCACGTCCTGCCCGCTCGTAGGATTCGGGTAGGCCTCAAGCCGGGCCGGGCGTCCATTCAATTCTTCAATGCCAACAGCCGCCACATCGAAGCGGATATCGACATACACGGTGTCCGTTGGAACTGCCGTGTTGTACCAGACATAACGGTAGGTGCTGACCCCAGCCATGCCCAAGGGCACATGGTAGGCGTGGAAATTATCGAGCGTAACGCCCGGCGCCATGGGCAGCAATGCCTCTTGCCCAGCGCTCCAGAACGGCAGCGTACCCGCAGGAATAGCATCGTAGCACACGCCCCAGCAGAAGTAATTCTGCGTGCCGACTTGAGCGCTCAGTTCATACCGCTTCACGTTCACGTTGATCGAAGTGCCGCCATTCCGGGTTGTGAAAAGGCTCCCCGTGAGCAGGGCTGCGTCAGCTTGTCCGTCGATGGTGACCAGCTGGCCGTTCACCACCTGGCTCTGGCTGTTGGTCACGTTGATAATCTGGGCTTGCGCTCCGAGGGTGGCACTGAGCAGGGCGAAAACGAGGTATCGTGCATTCATGAGGCTCGTGATTCTGTGCAACCCCTTGTTCGAGGTCGGCCTCAAATGTACCCGCTCTTTGGTACTTGAGCTTCCATATGGGATTCCCACACTAATCCATAGGATCCCAACGCGATACCGATCGAGGCCCTTGGACCACTGCACGTCGCCGACTACGTTTGGCGTCCCTGAGAAAAGCTCCCTTGATCGGGGAGATTTGATCATCCCGCAACCAACAACCCTTAACTGATGAAGAAGTCCTTACGCTACATTGCCATGGCCTCGGCGCTGGTGGCATTCACCCGCGCGCAAGCGCAATGCCCTTCTGGGGAGACCCAGGTGTCGGTGAATATCACTACTGACCAATGGGCGTCGGAGACCACTTGGTCGCTGACTGGCCTTGGAGGCACCCCGGTGTATGCTTCCGGTGGCCCGTGGACCAATCTGGGAGCTCCAGGCACAACTGACCGTCCGCCGGTGCTCGCCTGCGTGCCGGACGGGCCCATCATCGTGTTCACGATCAACGATTCATACGGCGATGGCATTTACAGCACTCAGTATGGTGCTGGCTTCTACACGGTCACCTCCAACGGAGGGGCAACCACTCACGCCAGCAATTACGCCTTCACCACCGCGCAGGACATCGCCTACTTCATCACCGGGCCCCAAAGCGCATTGGACTTGGGCGCGCTGTCTTTGAGCCTGCCTGCTGTTGTTGCACAGGGCAACCAGAGCATCACCGGCACGGTCCGCAACTTCGGCACCACGGCGATCACGGGCTTCAACCTCAACTACACGGTTGATGGCGGCGCAACGGTTTCAGCGCCGATCTCGGCCAACGTGGCCGTCGGAGCCAGCTACAATTTCACGCACCCCACTCCTTGGGCGGCCACAACCGGTAGCCATGTGATCAACGTGTGGGCCAGCGACCCCAACGGCAGCACAGATGGCAACCTGCTCAATGACGTGATCAGCGTGA
This sequence comes from Flavobacteriales bacterium, assembly GCA_016716605.1. Taxonomy (NCBI): domain Bacteria; kingdom Pseudomonadati; phylum Bacteroidota; class Flavobacteriia; order Flavobacteriales; species Flavobacteriales bacterium. The sequence continues at coordinate 1,671,842 of JADJWA010000001.1, read as the reverse complement.
ACGTGAACGTTGCCTCCCAGAGCGTGCAGCGCGTGGTGCTCATCGAGGAGTTCACCAGCAGCACCTGCGCACCTTGCGCCAGCTATAACAACACGTTCGACCCGCTGCTCACGAGCCTGAGCACCAATACGGGCACCTCCAACATCGCCGCCGTCAAGTACCAGATGAACTGGCCGAGCCCCGGCACCGACCCGAGCTATAATCCCGATGGTGTTACCCGCCGTCAGTACTACGGTGTCAGCGGCATCCCCGATGTGTTCATCAATGGCCGCGATCCGGCGAACAGCTACACCAACAACGCCACCAACCTGAACAATGAAGCGGCGGTACCTGCATTCTGCAGCATCAACCTGAACGCCTCTTATGCCGGCAACACCCTCACGGTGTCCGGGTCCGTGACGCCCTTTGCCGCATTCCCCGGCAGCTACAAGCTGCACATCGCAGCGGTAGAGAGCTATTCATACCAGGGCACCACTTCCCAGAACCAGTTCAAGCACGCCCAGCGCAAAATGCTCCCGAATGGCAGCGGTATCACCCTCACCACCCTTCAGGACGGTGTAGCGCAGACCTTCAACCAGAGCTACACCTTCACCCAAGGTGGCGTTGCGCAAGGCAACTACAACCTATGGGGCCCGCTCGCCAACGTGAAAGTGGTGGCCTTCGTTCAGAACACCACGACGAAAGAAGTGCTGCAAGCCGCCTTTGTCGGCCAGCTCGCGGTGGGCATCGATGAGGCCAACGCCCTCGACCGCCGCCTCACTCTGTTCCCGAACCCCACCGACGGCCTGATGAACCTGAGCTTCGACCTGCCCAGCGCCGCGAACGTGCGCTTCCAAGTGCTTGATCTCGCTGGCCAGGAGGTGATGGTGGCCAACCGCGGCTTCGGCAGCGGCGAGCAGCGCCACGACCTTGACCTGAGCGCGCTCGCCAACGGCAGCTACCTGGTGGTGGTGACCGCTGATGGCCTGACCGCCACCCGCAAAGTGACGGTGAGCAAGTAGCTCATGGATTGACCTGACCGGAAGGCCAGCGGCACGGCGCGATGATTGCGTTCGGCCGCTGGCCTTTCAATTTCACCTGAACGATCCATGAGAACAGCCATCCTGAGCATCCTGCTCGCATCCGCCGCCACCTTCGCCAGCGCCCAAGGCACATTGCCATCCGTGCAAGTGCAGACCCTTGAGGGCAAGAAGGTGGACGCCAAGAGCTTCAGCAACAGCGGAAAGCCAATCATCGTGAACTTCTGGGCTACTTGGTGCGCGCCCTGCAAGAAGGAGTTGAGCGCCATCGCAGAGAAGTATGACGATTGGCAGGCCAAGACCGGTGTGAAGCTGATCGCGGTGAGCATCGACGATGCACGCACCAGCGCCCGCGTGAAGCCTTATGTAAGCGGCCAGGATTGGGATTATGAGGTTTACCTCGACCCGAACGGCGACCTGAAGCGGGCGCTCAACGTGAACAACGTGCCGCACACCTTCCTGCTCAATGGCGCGGGCGAAATCGTTTGGCAGCACAACAATTACGAGCCGGGCGACGAGAACGAGCTTTATCGCAAGGTGCAGGAACTGGCCGGAAAGAAGTGACCTTCGTCGCATGCGATTAAGCGAGATACGCAACGGCCTATTGGCTGTTGCAAGCTGTTCGTGGCCCGTTGTGGCTTTCACGCAGCAGCAACCCGCCGGTGGGCAGCTACACGGCAACTTCAGCACCGATGCGCAGTATTACAATGCCGATGACGCCATCGGCGCCATCCTGCCCAATCAGCGGCTGGCGTACAACGCATGGATGAACCTGATCTTCACCAGCGGGCCCTTCGAGGCGGGCCTGCGCATGGAGAGCTACGAACCGGCCCTGGCGGGCTACCCCGCTGGCCAGCCCTACAGCGGCTCAGGCCTCGGCTATCGCTACGCGAAGTACAAGCTCAGTGACCTTGAGGTCACGGCCGGCAACTTCTTCGAGCAATTCGGCCAAGGCCTGGTGTTCCGCAGCTATGAGGAACGCTACCTGGGCGTTGACAATGCCATGGACGGCGTGCGCGTGAAGTACAAGCCCTATCGTGGCGTTTACCTGAAAGCCCTAGCTGGCCGGCAGCGCCTGGCCTTCAATGGCGAGCAGGTGAAGGGCGCAGGCCTCGTGCGCGGTGCCGATGCCGAGGTCAACCTCGCCGAGCTCCTCGATAGCGCATGGACCCACGGCAGCAACCTCATCATCGGCGGGAGCTTCGTGAGCAAGTACCAAGAGGATCGCGACCCCATCTACGTGCTCCCTGAGAACGTGGCGGCCGGTGCGGTGCGCGTGAACTTCACCTCGGCACGCTGGGACCTCTATGCGGAATACGCGCACAAGGTGAATGACCCCAATGGCAAGAACGGCTATATCTACAAGCCCGGTGAAGCGCTGCTGTTCAATGCCACCTACTCCTCAAAAGGCTTCGGGGCATCGGTGGGGGCGCACAGCTTCGATAACATGTTCTACCAGAGCGATCGCAGCGCACCTACGCCGTTCGACCTGAACATCAACTTCCTCCCGCCTCGGGCCAAGCAGCACACGTACAACCTGCCGGCCACGCTCTACCCCTACGCCACACAGCCCAACGGCGAAGTGGCCGGTCAGGGTGAGGTGTTCTACAAGTTCAAGAAGGGCAGCGCGCTTGGCGGGAAATACGGCACCAAGCTCGCCGTGAACGCCAGTGTGGCTTACGCCCTCGACACCACCCGGCTGGGAGCCGCCGACGACACCACCCGGCGCTTGGGCTACACCAGCGCGCTGTTCGGCATGAGCGAACGACAGTACTTCTCGGACATCAATGTAGAGCTGCGCAAGAAACTCTCGGACAGTTGGGAACTGGCGGTGACGTACTTGAACCTCGCCTACGACATTGATGTTATCCAAGGCAAACCCGGCAAGCCTGTGGTATACACCGACATCATCATCGTTGAGGGCCTCCACAAGTTCAGCGAGCGCACTTCCTTGCGATTTGAGCTTCAGCACCTGAGCACCAAGCAGGACCAGGGCAACTGGGCTACGGCTTTGGCTGAACTCACCTTCAGCCCGCATTGGTTCCTGGCGGCCATGGACCAGTACAACTACGTGGGCAATCCCGAACTGGAGGCCAAAGGGCAGGAAGCCCTCCATTACCCCATTGGCTCCGTGGGATACATCAGGGGCGGCAACCGCTTCCAAATGAATTACGGCCGTCAGCGAGCGGGCATCTTCTGCGTGGGCGGCGTTTGCCGCCAAGTGCCCGCCGCCAATGGCCTTACCTTGTCGATCACCAGCACCTTCTGAGCCATGCGCGCCTGCCTCGCCGCCCTTGCGATTTCCGTGTTGGCCTTCTCTTGCGATAAGGTCGAGAACCCAATTGAGCGGCGTGATACTGGTGGGAGCGGCCCCACCACCGTGAAGCGGCGCGCGCTTTTGGAGGAATTCACAGGGCACCACTGCAACAATTGCCCGGCCGCGCATGTGGTTGCCGCGCAGCTCGACGGGCTCTATGGCGACGAATTGATCCTGGTGAACCTTCACGCCGCGCTCAATTTCAATTCAAGCTTCATCGCGCCCCAGAGCAATGCCGACGGGAGCTATGCCACGGACTTCCGCACGACTGAAGGCCAGGCTTACGCCACCACGTACCTGGTCACCTTCATGCCTTCGGGCTTGGTGAACCGAACGCCCTTCAACAATTCCACCTTGCTCAGCAACGATGTGTGGGGCAGCGCCATTGCCGATATCGTGGCGCAGGATGCCGCACTCGACATCTGGATCAGCGACCTCCAGCATGATGCGGCCGCCCATACCGTGTCTGCCACGGTGAAAGTGGCCGTTCTCGCGGATCTCACCGGTGAGCACAAGATCATCACCTGCCTCACGGAAGACCACGTGATCGACTGGCAGTACAGCTCCACCGGCCCGCTGGTGGACAACCCTGATTACGATCACCGCCATGTGTTCCGGAAGACCATGGATGGCGCTTGGGGCCAAGTGGCCGTTGCGACCGGGGCTACAGCCGGCGACACCCTCACCTTCACGTACTCTGGCGTCTCCATGGATCCAGCCTGGAACGCCGACGAATGCGAGCTCGTGGCCTACGTTTACGAGACGGCCACCAACCAGGTGCTCCAAGCCGCCGAGCGGAAATTCCAGCCTTAACATTCCCTGACGGGCGGTCCGGATACCGATCGGGGTTATCAACCGTTTCCCATACCGCTGCCTTGACCGCTTGTGGAAAAACGGCCCTTCCCCAAATGCCCTTCCCGAGCATCAAGCACTACTTTCAGCCCTGCTTTCCGCAAGGCAGCCTGCTAAACCCGAACCGTGATGATGGACCAAGGAAGAAAGATGATGGAGTTCAGCAAACAGGTGCTCCAGAAGGTCAGCTTCGACCCGCGCCTGTTCAGGAAGGAATTGATCAAGGCCCGCAAATGGGTGGGCCAAAGTGACCAGTTGGTGCTCAAGGCTTGGTGCCTGGCCACCTTCGGCCACTTGTACAAGGATGTGATCGTAGAGGTGTTCAAGAGCACTATGCGGAGTTGAGGCTGGCTGAGAGGCTGTAGGTTTCGACAACCCCAACCTGTCATCGACCTTCAACCTCCATCCGCAGGAATTCCAGATTCCGCTTCAGCCCATTGAACTTCGTGCGCTTCACAGCGCTGCCCTCGAAGAGGCGATCGAAGACGATTTCGGTGAGGCCATGCCACTCATCCTTCGTGAGGGCCATTAACTCGGGCTTGGGCTTGAACTCGGCCTCTTGGTGCGGTTCGGAGAACCGGTTCCACGGGCACACCTGCTGGCAGATGTCGCAGCCAAAGGCCCATCCGTTCAGCTTAGCGGTGAATTCCTCCGGGATGGCTTCCCTCAGCTCGATGGTGAGGTAGCTGATGCAGCGGCTTCCATCGACCCCGTAAGGGGTGATCGCATCCGTTGGGCAAGCGTCGATGCACCGGCGGCAAGTGCCGCAATGGTCGGTGGCCGGTGCATCAGGCGCGAGCTCGAGGTCGGTGATCAGCTCGCATAAGAAGAAGAAGGAGCCCCCGCCTTGGCGGATCACATTCGTGTGCTTGCCGCGCCATCCGATGCCTGCTCGTTCGGCCCATGCCTTCTCCATCACCGGTGCACTATCCACGAACGCGCGAATGGCCACTTCCCCGAATCGTTCCGCGATGAATTCCAACAAGGGCTTCAGCCGCTTCTTCACCACCTTGTGATAATCGCGACCATAGGCATAGGTGCTCAGCTTGGGCGCCGCGGGATCCAGCTGCACCTGCTCCGTGTGGTAATTGTAGGCCAGGCTGATCACGCTCCTGGCCCCGGGCACCAGCTTGCGAGGATTGAGCCGGAGGTCGAAGTGGTTGGCCATGTAAGCCATCTGGCCATGCTTGCCCTGCTCCAACCAATGCTCTAAGCGCGGCGCTTCCTCTTCCAAAAAGCCGGCAACTGCGATTCCGCAGGCCAGGAAGCCCAGCCGATGGGCCTCGGCCTTGATCTGCGCAGCACGTGCGCTGGCATCGGACATGGGGGGAAGGTAGGAGCGCGTGCTCGGCTGTGATTCATGGGTTTCAGGGATCGTTCCATGGGCGTCGCCGGTTCGGCCCAGCGGGGTACTTTCGCGGCCGTTGAGCAAGTCGCAGGCATACACGAGCAAGCGGAGCACGGCTCTCTGGCTTCGCGAGGTGATGGCCCTATTCAAGCTGCGGCTGGCCTCGTTGGTGGTGGTGAGCGCCGTGTTAGGCTACCTCTTGGGCATCGCCCCGGGCGCTTTCAGCGGAATCGACCTGCTCATGCTGGTGCTGGGCGGCACATTGCTCACCGGAGCCAGCAATGCGCTGAACCAGGTGTTCGAGGTGCAGGAGGATAGCCTCATGCACCGCACCGCCGAGCGCCCTTTGGTGAGGCGCACTTTGGGCATGGCCGAGGCCATCGGTGCCGCCTTCGTGGCGGGAAGCGCCGGTATCGCCTTGCTGTGGCTGGCCTTCGGCCCGCTCACGGGCATCCTTGGCTTCCTCTCCCTGTTCATGTACGCAGCGCTTTACACGCCCTTGAAGAAGCACTCGCCTTGGGCGGTCTTCGTTGGGGCCTTCCCTGGGGCATTCCCGCCGATGCTGGGGTATGTGGCGGCCACCGGCCAATTCGGCCTAGGCCCCGGTTTGCTCTTCGCCATGCAATTCATGTGGCAATTCCCGCACTTCTGGGCCATCGCGTGGGTGCTCGATGCGGATTATGCGCGTGGCGGCTTCCGCCTGCTGCCCTCACCCGGTGGCACCGATGGCCGCAGCGCTTTCCTGATCCTGCTCTACACGCTCTTCGTGATTCCGGTGGGCCTGCTCCCTTGGACCTTCGGCGTCGTAGGACCGGTGGCTGCCGTGGTTTCGGTCGTCATGGGGCTTGTGATGCTTTGGCCGGCCTTGAAGCTCTTCCGCACCCACGAACGAACCGATGCCCGGCGCTTGATGTTCGCCAGTTTCCTCTACCTGCCCATTGTGCAGGTGGCCTATGTGCTCGACCGCTTATGACCGCTGACCCCTTCACCCCGGCCGAGGAGCGCACCCGCGCCGCTCGAGCCCGGCGCTCCCTTACCTGGCTCCTCTGCTTCGCCATTGTGATGTTCTTCGCGGGCCTCACCAGCGCGTACCTCGTGAGCATGAGCGGTGGCTATTGGACCACCATTGCCATGCCCGAGCCCTTTTATTGGAGCACCGCCTTCGTGATGGCAGGGAGCCTCACCCTGCAACTGGCCTTATCCAGCGCAGCCAAAGGCCGAACTAGGCTGATGCTTCCCTTGATCCTCGCCACGCTGGGGCTCGGGGTGGCCTTCACCGCATCTCAAGTGAAGGGCTGGTCCCGCTTGGTGCAGATCGGGATCACCATCAGCCCGAACAAGCTCCTGGAGATCGGCGGGGTCTATGGCTCTGACTTCAGCGTGAGCAAGGACGGCCAGACCCTGGTCCCGGCCGATGGGCATTGGTACGCCGCGGACGATTCCGCGAAGCAATTCGCCCTAGATGCCGAGATCGCGGAGCAGAAGGACCGCACCGGGCCCTACTTCTACATCCTCACCCTTGCCCATGCCTTCCACGTGGCCTTCGGGCTGCTGAGCCTCCTGATCATGGCCTTGATGGCCTTCAAGGGGCGTTACACCGATAAAGAGCACGTTGGCCTCTGGGCCGGGGCGGTTTACTGGCATTTCCTTGGTGCCTTGTGGGTATTCCTCTTTTTGTTCCTGAAGTACGTTCACTAACATTGCCGCCGCATAAACAGGCCATGGCAGGAGACGCTACAAAAGCCCTGAGCAACGACGTCCTCTGGGGCGGCGGCCGCTCCCCGTTCAGCATCAGCTACGGGAAGATGATGATGTGGTTCTTCCTGGTGTCCGACGCCCTCACCTTCAGCGGCTTGCTGGTGGGCTACGGCTTCGTTCGCCACAGCACCACCGAGGCCTGGCCTATCGGCGAGGAGGTGTTCCGCGCCCTGCCCTGGCTGCATGGCTCCTTCCCGCTGATCTATGTGGCGCTGATGACCGCCATCCTGATCTTCAGCTCCGTTACCATGGTGCTGGCGGTGGAGGCTGGTCATCGGATGGATAAGAGCGGGGTGGTCAAGTGGCTCTTCGCCACGGTGATCGGCGGCGCCTTCTTCGTGGGCAGCCAGGCGTGGGAGTGGTACCACTTCAATCATGGCAGCGGCGGCTACATCACCCTCGAGAGCGGCGATAAGTACTGGGTGCACAACGATGCGCACGATACCCACGACCCCGCGCATGCCGAGGGCTTCCATCTGGTGAAGGCACTGCCCGGGCATTACCTGCTGCCCGACACCCTGCCCGGTGGCGCCGAAGCGCCCCCTGTGACCGGCGATGCCGCCCAGCAGCTCTGGAAGGAGAAGGTCGTGTACATGGCCGGCGCCCCCTTCCCTTGGAGCACGAATGGCATCGAGTTCAATGAGTACGGCCCACAGCAATACGCCAACTTCTTCTACTTCATCACCGGCTTCCACGGCTTCCACGTGTTCAGCGGGGTCATCATCAACCTCATCGTGCTGATCATGGTGATGAAGGGCATATTCCACCGGCGCGGCCACTACGAGATGGTGGAGAAGGCCGGCCTCTACTGGCACTTCGTTGATCTGGTGTGGGTGTTCGTGTTCACCTTCTTCTACCTGCTCTGACCCGCTAACCAAACCCCTCGCCGAGCTCTCGGCGGCTTGAAATGGAACGCGACGACATCATCGAATACAGCCTCGACGCCCACCACAGCGAAGAGGAAGGCAAGAGGATTCGCCGGAGGATCTGGATGGTGACCCTGCTGCTCGCCGTGGTGACCACCGTGGAAGTGACCTTGGGCGCCTATTGGAAGAGCTGGTTCGACCTGGGCGCCTGGAACACCATCAAATGGACCTATGTGGTGCTCACCCTGGTGAAGGCCGCCTACATCGTGATGACCTTCATGCACCTGGGCGATGAGCGCCGCAACATCCGCTCGATCATCCTGCTCCCCTACGCGCTCTTCATCCTCTACCTGCTCTTCATCGCGGTGTGGGAGTCGCAGTACGTCAAGTACCTCTGGGAGACTTACCTCTGATGCTGGTGGAGCCCTCGGGCCGTCGCAAGAAGTTCCTCATCCTGGGCGGCATCGCTGCTTTCGTCCTCGGCCTCTTCGTGTTCTTCTCACCGTGGCTGGGCTTGGCGAAGCACCGGTTCAATTTCCTGCCTTACTACGGTCCCAAGGAAGTGGTGGCCGTAGAGCGCGACGGCCAGGTCATCATCGACACGGTTTACCACCAGCTGCCGCCCTTCAGCTTCATCGATCAGTTCGGCCGTCCGTTCACGGACAAGCAGGTCGAGGGCAAGATCATCGTGGCCGATTTCTTCTTCACGCGCTGCGGCACCATCTGCCCGAAGATGAGCGGCCAGATGCAGCAGATGCAGCTCAAGCTCGACGATCCCGCCTTCAAGGATGTGGTCTTCCTCAGCCACACCGTGGATCCGGAGCACGACACGCCCGACGTACTGAACGAGTACGCGCACAAGCTGCAAGCCGATACCGCCCGCTGGAAGTTCCTCACCGGCGACAAGCAGGCCCTTTACCTTCAAGGCAGCGAAGGCTACCATGTGGCGGCTCGTGAAGACGTGATGGCGCCGGGCGGCTTCCTGCACTCCGAGACATTCGTCCTCGTCGATAAGGACCGGCACATCCGCGGCATGTACGACGGCACCACCATGAAGGGCATGATGGATTGCGCCAACGACATCAAGATGCTGCTGAAGGAGGAGAAGGTGAAGCGCGCCGAGGCCGTGCGTGAGGAAAGGAGGCAGCGGTGAGGCGTTGGGAAACATGAATCAGCCCTATCCCAAGCCTTCGCTCACCATCGCCGATGCCAAGGCGAAGCGGACCATCTGGATCTTCTCGGCCATCGTGTTCCTGGCCGTGGTGGTGCTCAATCGGGTGAAGGTGGGCACCCCCGGCGGCTTCGACCCGCATGTGTTCGCGCGCATCAACGCGGCCATTAATTCGCTGGTGAGCGCGTTGCTCATCGCGGGCCTCTTCACCGCGCGTGCCGGGCGGTGGACCGCGCACCGCAGCGTGATGCTCGCGGCCATGGCGCTCTCCGTGCTCTTCCTGGTGTCCTATATCCTGCATCACCTCTTCGCTGGCGATACCCCCTTTGGCGGCGAAGGCGCGATCAAGGTGCTCTATTACATCATCCTCGCCACGCACATCCTGCTTGCTGCGGGATCACTGCCCTACATCCTGTTCACGGCCTATCGCGCGCTCAGTGGCCGCTATGCCGAGCACCGCAAGCTCGCGCGCCGCACTTGGCCCATCTGGCTCTGCGTGAGCATCAGCGGCGTGGTGGTGTACCTGATGATCTCGCCGTTCTACTAAGGCCAACTCTGTATTCCCGCGTCGTGCTCCTACATTCGCGCCGTCGTTCTTTCCATCGCTTATCCAGAAAGGCAGAGGGACTGGCCCTATGAAGCCTTGGCAACCGTCCGGTGGGCAACCATCGGGTAGGTGCTAAATCCAGCCCGCCGAATAGCGGGAGAGATGAGCCGCGATCAGGAAGCAGTGCCCCCAGCAGGAGCAATGATGCCTCATCCGGTCCATCGGGTGGGGCTTTTTCATTCTGGGGCGATGCGGACGAACGACGGAACGATGAAGACACTCGAACAGCTCGCCCAGGAGCGCATCCTCGTCCTCGACGGGGCCATGGGCACCATGATCCAGAAGCTCGGCCTCACCGAGGCGGACTTCCATCCGAAAGGCATGGAGAACCACCCTATCCTGCTGAAGGGCAACAACGAACTGCTCTCGCTCACGCGGCCCGAGGCCATCCGAAAGATCCACGAGCAATACCTGGAGGCCGGCGCCGACATCGTGGAGACCAACACCTTCTCCGCCACCAGCATCGCGCAAGCGGAGCATGAGTGCAGCCACCTGGCGCGCGCGATCAACCTGGAATCGGTGCGCTTGGCGAAGGAGGCGTGCGCGAAGTACACCGCGATGGATCCGAGCAAGCCGCGCTTCGTGGCCGGTGCCATCGGGCCGATGAACAAGACCGCATCGCTCAGTCCCGACGTGAACGATCCCGGCTTCCGCGCCGTCACCTTCGATCAGCTCGTGGCCGCCTACAAGGGACAGGTGGAGGCCCTGCTCGACGGCGGCGTGGACATCCTCCTGGTGGAGACCATCTTCGACACGCTCAACGCCAAGGCCGCCTTCTTCGCCATCGATGAGGTCTTTGAGGCGCGCAACACCAGAGTGCCGCTCATGTGCAGCGTCACGATCACCGATGCTAGCGGGCGCACCCTCAGCGGCCAGACCATCGAGGCCTTCCTCATCAGCATCGCACACGTTCCTCTTTTTAGCATGGGCCTCAACTGCGCGCTGGGCGCGGCCCAGATGCGGCCCTACCTGGAGGTGATCGCCGAGCAGAGCCCCTGCCGCGTAAGCATCTACCCCAACGCCGGCCTGCCCGACCAGATGGGCGAATACCGCGAAACGCCCGAGGTCACCGCCCGCCTCGTGGGCGAGTTCATGGCCAACGGCTGGGTGAACGTGGTGGGCGGGTGTTGTGGAACCACGCCGGAGCATATCGCGGCATTAGCGGCTGAGGCCAAGCGGCACGCACCACGCCCGATCGAAGCACCCGTAGCGTCGACCCACGGGGTCGACCGTTGAACATGACGATAGGCATGAGCGAGCAGGTTGTTGGTTATGTGGGCGTGCCCCCGTCCCAAATGCGGCCGGGGTCGCGCTTTCCGCTGCAAGTCCTCGGCGGCTTCGTTCCTCAGCCACCTATGGGCTTTCCGCTGCAATCGCTCACGCGGATGACGCACTTACGTAAAGGTCCGTTCCGTTCTCCTTTCATGACGACACTTCGGTTTGCGTTGACCGTACTGCTCATGCAGTTGTCTTTTCACTCCTTCGGTCAGAAAAAGGACGATATGACCATCGTGTTCGATGTTACGGCTGAACCGGATTCAACCTTTTCCGAGATAGGGGTCGAGATCATCACCGACAATGCTCGAGAAAACAAGATGCGAGGTGAACGGAAAGCTCAAAGCTCAGCCGGAATTGGGCAATGGCGTTCGGTGAAGATGGATCTCTCGCGATCAGCCTTCGAAGGCCGATCAGTGACCATCCGTGCGTATACCGATCCGTCCGAGTGTATGGCTCTTTATCGCGATACAGGTGTTGTCCTGAATCATGGAGAGCACTATTCCATCCGCTTGGTTAGGGACGAGGCGCAATGGCAGGCACGCAAGACTCGTGCATCAATAGTGTTGGCATTTCCTCGAGAGATCGGGAGTATTGACACTTCGCTTTCGAAGATGATGCTCCGGACCGCTGAAGTCGAGGTTTTTAGTACGGATGTTGAAACGGTCCGAGCCGATAGTGCCTTGGTCACGTTCGACATTAGTGAGGATTGTGCGGTAGAGTCACGCAGGGTAAGTGTACCATTTGCTCAGCTCCGCTCTCCATTGGCCGTGCAGAGCTTCGAGTTGCTTCAAGACAACATTCGGAGATGGAACACGCGCTGTGCTCCTATGAAGGATGTCTCGCAGTGGATCTATTGGAAGCAACGTTGACTTCAGCCATGATCACGATCCATGCATTTCTCCGCGCCCTCTGCGCCTCTGCGGTGAACCCGCATTTCCAATGAGCATCCCCACCTACTCCGGCCTCGAGCCCCTCCGCATCTTCCCCGGTTCCAACTTCGTCAACATCGGCGAGCGCACGAACGTCACCGGCAGTGCGGCCTTCCGTAAGCTGATCAAGAACGGCAACTACGATGAGGCCGTGAGCGTGGCCCGCCAGCAGGTGGAGAACGGCGCGCAGGTGATCGACGTGAACCTCGACGAGGGCATGATCGATGGCGTGGAGGCCATGCGCAAGTTCCTCAACCTCATCGCCGCCGAGCCCGACATCGCGCGCGTGCCGGTGATGGTGGACAGCAGCAAGTTCAGCGTGATCGAGGCGGGCCTGAAATGCCTGCAAGGCAAGGGCATCGCCAACAGCATCAGCCTGAAGGAAGGGGAGGCCGAGTTCCTGCGGCAGGCCAAGATCATCCGTCGCCTCGGCGCCGCCACCGTGGTGATGTGCTTCGACGAGCAGGGCCAGGCCGACACCTTCGAGCGCCGCATCGCCATCGCGCAACGGAGCTACGACCTGCTCACGCAGAAGGCCGGCTTCGCGCCGCACGACATCATCATCGACGCGAACATCCTCACCGTGGCCACTGGCATGGCGGAGCACGATCGCTACGCCATCGACTTCATCGAAGGGGTGCGTTGGATCAAGCAGAACCTACCGGGTGCTTTGACCAGTGGCGGCGTGAGCAATGTGAGCTTCAGCTTCCGCGGCAACGAACCCGTGCGCGAGGCCATCCACACCGCCTTCCTCTACCACGCCATCAAGGCCGGGCTCGACATGGGCATCGTCAACGCCGGGCAGATCGGTGTCTATGATGACATTCCGAAGGACTTGCTCGAACACGTGGAGGATGTGCTGCTGGCGCGTCGCCCCGATGCCACCGAACGCATGGTCGCTTTCGCCGAGCAGTTCAAGGGCGCGCCTTCCGCAGAGGCCGTGGCCGCACAGGCCGCCTGGCGTGAAGGCTCCGTGGAAGAGCGCTTGAAGCATGCCCTGGTGCACGGCGTCACCGAGTTCATCGAGCAGGACACCGAAGAGGCCCGCGTGCAGTACGTGGACCCCGTGCTGGTGATCGAAAGTCCGCTGATGGCCGGTATGAACGTGGTAGGCGACCTCTTCGGCAGCGGCAAGATGTTCCTGCCCCAAGTGGTGAAGAGCGCCCGCGTGATGAAGCGCGCCGTGGCCTACCTCGAACCCTTCCTGCAGGAGAAGAAGAATGCGGCCGCACCCCAACCTCTCTCCGAGGGAGAGGGGCTTTCCCTCACCGGAACTCGTCAAGAAGGCGCGAAGAAGGTGCTGCTCGCCACCGTGAAGGGCGATGTACACGACATCGGCAAGAACATCGTGGGCGTGATCCTCGCCTGCAACGGCTGGCAGGTGATCGACCTGGGCGTGATGGTGCAGAGCGCCACCATCCTGAAGACCGCCCGCGAGATGCAGGTGGACATCATCGGCCTCAGCGGATTGATCACGCCTTCGCTGGACGAGATGGTGCACGTGGCCAAGGAGATGGAGCGCGAAGGGTTTGAGACCCCGCTGCTGATCGGCGGCGCCACCACCAGCCGTGTGCACACCGCCGTGAAGATCGCCCCGCACTACAGCAAGCCCGTGGTGCACGTGATCGACGCCAGCCGCAGCGTGCCCGTGGTGAGCAACCTGCTCAGCGACAACGAGCGCGACCGCTTCGCCGCCGAGGTGCTGGAGGAGTACGCCAAGGTGCGCAGCCAGTACGAAGGCCACCAGCGCGAGAAGGAGTACGTACCGCTGGAGGAGGCGCGTGCCAAGAAGTTCACCATCGACTTCGCCGCCGAGCCGCCCGTGGCGCCCAAGAGCACCGGCATCTTCAGCTACCGCAACTACCCGCTCGCCGAGCTGGTGCCCTACATCGACTGGACGCCCTTCTTTATGGCCTGGGAGCTGGCGGGCAAGTTCCCGCGCATCCTGGAGGACGAGGTGGTGGGTGCTGAGGCCACGCGTCTGTACAACGATGCCCAGAAGATGCTCGATCGCATCGTGAAGGAGCAGTGGATCCAGGCGCATGGAGTGGCAGGCATCTGGCCCGGGAATACAGTGAACGACGACGACATCGAACTCTACGGCGATGCCGCACGCACCAAGGTCATCGGTCGTGTCCATACGATGCGCCAGCAGAGCAAGAAGGCACCGGGCGTTCCCTACATCGCCTTATCGGACTTCATCGCGGCGAAAGGAACGCCTGATCACATCGGTGGTTTCGCGGTGAGCGCGGGCCACGGCGTGGACGAACGCGTGAAACGCTTCGAGGCCGCCCACGACGACTACAGCGCCATCCTGCTCAAGGCCCTCGCCGATCGACTGGCCGAAGCCTTTGCGGAGAAGCTGCACGAGGTGGTGCGCCAGGAGCTCTGGGGCTACGAGACCGTCCGCCTCAGCAACGAACAACTGATCAAGGAAGAGTACCAGGGCATCCGACCGGCACCGGGCTACCCTGCCTGCCCCGACCATACCGAAAAGCCGGAGCTCTTCCGCCTGCTGGACGCCACGAAGCACACGGGCATCACCCTCACCGAGGGCCTGGCCATGAGCCCGGCGGCAGCGGTCAGCGGCTTCTACTTCGCACACCCGCAGAGCAAGTACTTCGGCATCGGCCGCGTGGCCAAGGACCAGATTGCGGACCTGGCGCGGCGCAAGGGGGAGACCGTGGAATGGATGGAGCGGTGGTTGGGGAGCAATCTGGGGTACTGAGGCGCGGCCAACCGTTAGAGAGCGGGATTCCTAAGGAGAGCCTAAGGCGCAACCACCACGCGTTGCACAAGTGGCAGCCTCGCTCCAGCACCCGACACGCGGAGCAAGTAGCTTCCAGATGACAGTGAACTCGCGTCGATTGCCACGCGGCCATCGCTTGCCACTGCCGCCTCGGAGCGCACGATGCGGCCTAGTCCATCCTGCCATTCCAAGCGTACGCTGCCCTCCAAACCGGTCTGCACGAGCCAACCCGTATTCGAAATCGGGTTCGGGCTGGTCACGGCGCTGTACTCAGCGGACGTAGCCGGTGCAGCCGTGATTATCACAGGCGAATCGTGGTAGCGTCTCATGGGAGGATAGAATTCTGAAAAGGTCTTGAGGGTGGCCAGACCATCATGCACATAGTTGCATTGAGGCGCCGACAGTTCCGGTTCCATGATCACGCCAAGCATGGGCACGGCGAGCTCGTGGCTCCTGTAGATCCGTCCATCGGTGCCGCGCAAGAGCTGCTGGCGAACATTTCCGTTCACATAGTTGGGCTCGGCATAGGTATGGAGTACGGTGCGCGTCGCGGCTGCATCAGCTTCGTCCATGTCGTATTGCACCAACGTGAGATTCACTCCCGGTTGTCCCCAATTCGGTGCATGCTCAATAATGTAGAGGAAGCGGCCCGAAACGCTGAACTCGATGCCTTGCGCCCGCCTGCTCGGCAACGTGAGCTGATGACTCACCAGCCCGTTCGAGATGTCGAAGGCGAAGACCTCGGTCTCAAGCGTGTCTGGCACATTGCCCCCCGCACTGTTCGATTTTCGTTGGGTGTAAGCGAACCGGTCTCCCGCCGCATTGGGCACCCACTGGCCAAATTGCCAGTCGATGCTCCGGACCGGACCGGCGTCGCTGATGACTGGTGATGGACTGATGCCATTCTCGCTCACTTGGTAGGCGTGGAATTCATTCGAGCCGATCGGCTGCAACACGATCCAGTAGTCCTGTTCATTGGCATGCGGAACGGCCATGAAACTGGCGGCAACGTCCGTTGCCAACCAGTTCGTGCTTGGCTGAACCCCGCCAGATGGCGCTCCTTGCGCACCGATGTCCAAGGCAAGAACACCGAGTCGATGCATGTGCGGAGGGAAGGTGGTGTACCCGTTGATGAAGGCCATATATGCGCTATCAGGCGCATTGGGCTTCGGTATAAAGACGGCTTTGGAACCACCGCCCTGTGAAAGGCTCAGATTAACAGGCGTCCCAGGCAGCTCATTGTGGTCTCCGTCGAACAGGTGCCACGTTTGAAAGCCAGGGTATTTCCCCAAGTAAACCTTCAACTGCCCAGTAGTGTCACTGATGCTTGATAGCCCCAACCGCACGATGGAGTCCGCCACCGGCGGTTGGCCATCATTGAATGCAAGCCAGTTCCTTCCGGAGAGCACGTTCGCATTGCGCTTCTGCGCCATGGTCATGGCCGCGCCAAGGCCCAAAGCGCATGCGAGCATCGCGGCGCGTAGCAGTACGGCTCTCATGGTGTGTAAGGTTCAACCCGCCACCCGTGCGGGGCGGGCATGAGTTTGGGCTTTGGTAGAACGAATGTAATGGGATCGGTCGCGGTTGATACCCCGCACTTCTCCACGAACCCTCCTTGGCATTTCCCGTATGAACGGGCCGTGAAATTGGCCCGCAGTCTCTCCGTGCTGGTCGTTGCTGCTGCTTCGCATGCCGCGATGGCGCAGCAATCCGCTTCACCGTTGACCCAAGACAACGGCGATTGCTCCGGCGCCATCTTCATCGCCGATTCGGTCTTCCACCAGCCGCAGGCCGTGCGCGGTTTCGGCAACAAGCTCGAGATCAAGGAGAACCCCAGCGACCACACCCAGTGGTTCGAGCGCGAGCATCACAGCACCTGGTACAAGTTCCGCAGCCCGGCCACCACCATCCTCACGTTCGAGATCATCCCCGACAACATCGAGGACGACATCGACTTCCTGGTCTTCGAGGGGGCCATCCCCGGCATCTGCGACAAGATCGCCAGCAAGCAGGTGCAGCCCATCCGCAGCAACATCTCGCGCAACGACAAGAGCAACCGCTCCATCTGCGGCCTTCGCAAGGACGCCCCGGAGGACTTCGTCCGGAGCGGCGTTGGCAGCAGTTTCAGCCGCGCCATCGAGGTGAGGCAGGGCGACCTTTTCTACATCGCCATCGACTACCAGGATCGTCCCTTGGCGGGCTACACCATCAAGTTCCACTACGACCCGCCGCCGCCCCCACCAGAGCCCGAGGACAAGACCAAGCAGAAGCAACAGCTTTCCATAAGTGTGGTGGATGCCAAGACCGGCAAGCCCGTGGACGCCAACCTCACCATCGATGGCATGCGCTTCAATGAAGTGGTGGAAGCCAAGGGCAAGAGCAGCTATCAATTCGAGATGGACATGTACCGCAACCTGAAGATCGGCTGCGTACGCCAGGGCTACATGTTCCAGACCGTGCGGCTGAAGGGCAGCACCGATCCGGAGGTGAAGGTGGAGGTGAAGCTCAATCCCGTGGGCGCCGGTGAGCGCGTGGTGCTCGACGACATCCGCTTCGTGGGCAACGAGGACAAGGTGATGCGCCAGAGCGAGGCCAGCCTGCTGCTCCTGCTGCGCTTCATGCAGCTGAATCCCAAGGTGCGCATCGAGATCGAGGGCCATGTGAATGGCCCTACCTTCAAGAACAAGAAGGAATTCATCGAGCTGAGCACTTCGCGCGCGAGGACGGTCCATGACTTCCTTGTGGTCAACGACGTGGAACCTGACCGCCTTTCCCATGTGGGCTTGGGCAACTCCCAGATGCTCTATCCCAGCCCGAAGAACAAGGAGGAGAGCGAGGCCAACCGCCGCGTGGAAATCAAAGTGATCGCCAACTGATCGCCCCGCCAATCCGCCGCTCATCACAGGAGCCTTCGCTGGCCTGAGGCCCCCGGTACTTTTGGTCCATTCCCGCATTGTTGGCGGGAGAACCGGACCATGAGAGCCATCCCCGTCATCGCATCGATCGCCCTTTCGATCCCCGCCACCGCGCAGCAAGCATGGACCCTGGAGCAATGCGTGAAGCGCGCTGAGGAGCGCAGCCTCTCCGTGCTCAACGCCCAGCTCGATGCCGAGCTGGCCGACAAGACCAGGGACCAGGGCTATTGGTCGCTCGCGCCCGACCTGAACGGCGGTGCCACGCACGGCTACAATTACGGGCGTGTGATCGACCGCTTCACGAACACCTTCGCGAACGACCGGGTGCGCACCAATAACTTCTTCCTGAGCAGCACGCTCAGCTTGTTCGAGGGCTTCCGAAAGCAATCGGTGATCAGGCGGAATGAAGTGGATGCGAAGGCGGCGCGCCTGGGCATCGATGCTGCGCGCAATCAGGCCCGCCTCGAATCCGCGCAGGCCTTCCTCGATGTGGTGGCGCTGCGCGAACGAAAGGCCGCATCGGAGGCGCAGGCCGCCAGCACGCGCGAGCAGATCGCTCGCACGCAGGCCCTGGTCGAGGCGGGCCGGCTCGCTCGCGCCGACCTCCTGGCCATCGAATCGCAACTGGCGCAGGAGGAATTCGCCGTCGTTGACCTGGGCAACCAGGCCGACCAGCGCATGCTCGCGCTTGGCCGCGCGCTGCAATTGGAGCCGCAAGAGATGCTCAGCTTCAGCATCCAGGCACCGGCGATCACCGGCCTGCGGATCACCGAGCCCACGGCCGACCCCGCTGAGGTGCTGGCCAATGTCCTGCGCAGCAACCCCAGCTTCGCTCAAGCCGAAGCCCAGGCCCAGAGCGCTGAGAAGGGCATCGGCATCGCGCGATCCGGCAGCATGCCCACGCTCGGGCTGAATGGCTCCGTCGGCACGGGCTACAGCGGGCGAAACTTCCAGCAAGTGGGCGAGCCCATCATCGGCGATCCGGTGGTGATCGGCAGCACGCTCGGCGGAGATCTGGTGTATGCGCCCACCTTCAATGTGAACACGGAGCTCACGCCCTTCGGCAAGCAGCTCGACCAGAACCTCAACCAGAGCCTGCTCTTCCAGCTCAATGTCCCCATCTTCAACCAGATGCAGAACCGGCTGTCCATCGACCGCGCGCGCGTGCAGCACGAACGCGCTCGCAACAGCCTCGTTGCCGTGCGCAACGACCTGCAGCGCAATGTGCTCGATGCCATCGTGGCGCAGCGCTCGGCCTACAAGCAGTTCCTTGCTGCCCAGAAAGCGGTTGATGCCGCAGCCCTCAACGAGGCCTATGCCACCGAACGGCTCGCCCAGGGCGCCATCACGAGCATGGAGCTGGCCACCATCAAGGCCACGGTGAACCGCTCGCAGGCCGATCTGATCGCCGCCAAGTACCAGTACCTGATGGCGCAGAAGTACCTCGAGATCCTCCAAGGGATGCCCGTGGCGCTGTGATCGGTGCATCCGCCGCAGGTCCGTTCGTGCGGACATTTGCCCACGGCGCCGCGCAGGCGCCATCCGCATGACCGACCAGCGATTCAGCAATGTGGCCGAGGCCGAGCGCCTCTTCGCGCTGCAGCATGCGGCTGGGAATCTGCAGCGCCTGAAGGATTCCACTGTGAAGGATCGGCTCGAGCGCATCCGGGGCATCGAGCGATACCTGCTTGAGGAGAAACGGATGCGAGAATGGACCGAAGCCTTGCGCCTTGATCTCGGCCGATCTCCCGAGGAGAGCAAGGTGATCGAGCTGCTGCCCTTGCTCGCGGCATTCCGGCATGCATATGTCAACCTGCGCGGATGGGTGAAGGACCAGCCCGTACCGGTGCCCTTGGCGATGTCCGGCCTGAAGGCATGGACGCGCTACGAGCCGAAAGGGCATGTGCTCATCATCGCCCCTTGGAATTATCCGCTGCAGCTCGCAGTCCTGCCGCTCATGCATGCCATCGCTGCGGGCAATGCGGTGATCGTGAAGCCCTCGGAGGTCTCTGCGCATACGTCCGCTTTCATCAAGCGCATGATCGCCGATCTATTCGATGAAGCGGAGGTGGCCGTGGTCGAGGGCGATGTGCCCACCACCACAGCGCTGCTGGCGAAGCCCTTCCACCACATCTTCTTCACCGGGAGCCCCGCCGTGGGCAAGGTGGTGATGCGCGCCGCCGCGGAGCACCTGGCGTCGGTGACGCTGGAACTGGGGGGCAAATCGCCGGTGGTCGTGCACAAGAGCTTCGATATCCGGAAGGCGGCCAGCCTCATCATCTGGGGCAAGTGCATGAATACGGGCCAGACATGCATCGCCCCCGACTACGCGTTGGTGCGTGCTGATCAGGTCGATGCGTTCATCGCTGCGTGCGCGCTGGAGATCACGCGGATGTATGACCCCTCCGGCAAGGGCCTCGAATCCTCTTCCGAATATGGCCGCATGGTGGATGCGCGCAACTTCCAACGCGTGAAGGGCCTGATCGACGATGCCGTGGCGAAGGGCGCGCGCCTCGCCATTGGCGGCGGGCTGCATGAAGGCGACCGGTTCATGGCCCCGCATGTGCTCACGGGTGTTACCCCTGAAATGGCAGTGATGAAGGAAGAGGTGTTCGGCCCAGTGCTGCCCGTGATCGCTTACAGCGAGCTGGATGAGGCCCTGGCGGTGATCGCCAAGCTGGAGCGGCCGCTGTCATTCTACATCCTCAGCAACGATAAGCGCGCGACCGAGGCGATCATGCGCCGCACCACGGCCGGCACCACGGCCATCAACGAACTGATGGCCACGAGCTCGAATCCCTGGCAGCCCTTCGGCGGCGTGAATCACAGCGGCCTCGGCAAGAGCGGTGGCCGCCATTCCTTCCTCGCCTTCAGCAATGAGCGCAGCGTGCAGAAGCGCGTGTGGGGCACGCTCGCTCCATTGAAACCGCCCTTCAAGCCCTTCTTCATCCGCTGGGCCATGCGCTTGGCGCGCCTATGACGCGCGCGCCGCGTAGGATCGCCTTGCCATCTTCGCCGCCATGCCCGTGATCCTCTGCATCGAGACCGCCACCAAGCTCTGCTCCGTGGCGCTGGGCCGCGATTGCGTGCTGCTGGCTGAGCAGGAGCTTGCGAGCGATCGCTTAGTGCACGCTGAGAAGATCAATGTATTCATCGACGGGGTGCTGCGCGAAGCCGGCGTTGACATGCGGATGCTCGGTGCGGTGGCCGTTGGCATCGGGCCGGGCAGCTATACGGGCCTGCGCATCGGGCTCAGCGCGGCCAAGGGCCTCTGTTATGCGCTCGGTATCCCGATCATCGGCGTGTCCACCTTGGAGACCTTGATGCAGTCGTTAGGGCTGAAGGGACAAGTGCAATGGCCCATGATCGACGCGCGTCGCATGGAAGTGTTCACTCAGCCCTTCGGTCCCGATGGTCGCGCGCAGGGTGAAGCCGCACCGTTGATCCTGGATGAAGCATGGGCCGTCAGCGCTGGACCATGCACCGTGTTCGGCGATGGCGCCGACAAGGCCACGGAGCTCTGGTCCCGGCACCCGCGGATCACGCATCAGTCCGGCGCGCGGCCGCATGCGCGCGCCATGCTGGCCTTGGCAGAGGCACGCCTCGCATCCGGAGCGACCGACGACCTCGCCTACCTGGTGCCTCTCTACGGCAAGGAAGCCAAGGTGACCCAGCCGCGGAAGAAGGACGGATGAGGAACAGCGCGGATCAGCGCCGGGTCGTGACGAACTTCAGGACATGGATATGGCCTGAGGACTGGTCCTTGCGCAGCCGCGCCTTGGGCAGCATGGTGCCTTCCTCGTACACGTACTCGTCGCGCGAGACCTGCTTCTCGCCCAGCCAGTACTCGCTCTCGGTCACATTGCCGGCGGCATCGTAGCGCCACACCCGCCGGGTGATCCGGGCCTGTGCCAGATCGGGCTGCTCAGTGCGCTCGGCGAGCCGTCCCTGCTCATCGTAGCGGAAGGTGATCCGACCGCGCCGATTGCTCACCAGGTATCGATCCTCGATGGCGAGCAGGTAGCCGCGCCGGTCGCTGATGAAGAGCTGCTCGCGATAGGGCAGGTCCAGGTTGTTCAGGTATGATTTGCGCTCCGTGCTGTCGTTCAGGCGCGCATACCGGAAGTGCTCGTCGCTCACCTCGATGATGGCACCGGGCACCAATTCGTAGCGGTTGCTACGGAGGTTCTCGATCCGCTGATAGGTCTCCCGGATCACACGGCCCTCGGCATCGTACTGCTCCACGTAGGCGAAGTGGCCGCCGAGGTCGTTGCGCAGGCGCCGTTGCACGCGGCCCTCGGCATTGCGCTCGTAGCTGATGGAGGCGGTATCGCGCCCGGTGCCTGGTTGGCCGTAGGAGCTATTGCTGTAGATCAATCGGCCTGCGTCGTCGAAGCGGAAGAGCAGCCGTTCCCGCTCGCTGCGCATGGGTTCACCGTCGCGCTTCACCAGGCGCTCACCCACGATGCTGGCGATCCCATTGCGCGCGATGAATCGCTCGTTGAAGGCCGGCAGATCCGTTTCCTCCGCGCTCGGAAGCACGAGCAGGGCCTGGGAGACCGCCTGGCCGGCGCCGAACAGCAGAGCCATTGAAGGGAACAGGCCGCGCAGGCCGGTGAACATCGTCATCGCAACTGGGAGAGGGCTTCCTGAACCGTGGGAACGGGCAGCTGGCAGCTCTTCTCCACGCACACAAAGATCATGCTCCCGGGCAGGGCCTTATCGCGCAGCAAGGGCAGTTGCGAACGTCCCGTTGTGCCCAGGAAGAGCCGATTGGCGATGAAGCCCGCCGCGAAATCGCGCCGCAGCCGCAGCGCTTCAGGCCCCGTGATGGCAATCTCGTGCAGTGGCCATCCGCGCATCAGCGCGAGCTGGCCCCAATTGCTATGACCTGATGGATGCTCGGCGATGCGCGGGAGCATGCTCGCGAGCATGGCTTCGGCCATGCCGGTCAAACGGTCATCGTCGAAATAGGCGCCCAACACGAAGAGGCAGCGCGCCATCGCGGAATTGCTCGCCGGGATCACATTGTCTTCGAGCTCCATGGGGCGCGCGATCAAGGGCGCATCCTGGTCGCTGGTGAAGTGGAAGAAGCCAGTGGCCTCATCGCGGAAGTGGCGGATGGCATGTTCGGCCAGCGCTAGGGCCTCGGTGAGCCAGCGCTCATTGAAGGTGAGGCCGTAGAGCGCCAGAAGGGCCTCGATCGTGAACGCATAGTCCTCCAGGTAGCCATTGATGGTGGCGGCCCCTGACTTCCAGCTGTGCCGCAATCCGCCATCGGCCTTGCGGCATTCCTTAAGCAGATGCTCCATGCAACGCAGTGCTTGGCCGAGCCATCGCTCCTCGCCAAAGGCCTCGTGGGCATCGCACAGGCCGGTGACCATGAGCGCGTTCCAGCTGGTGAGCGATTTGTCGTCGAGGCCGGGCCGCACGCGCTTGCTGCGTGCCTGCATCAGCAAGGTCCGGATCCGCGCGAGGCGCTCATCCAGCTCCCCCTCGCCGATGCCGAAGGCGCGCGCGAAGTCGGCGTCGGGCATGCCGCGCCGCAGGATGTTGCGGTCATGCTCCCAAAGGGCCTGCCCGCCGATGTCGAAGTAGGCGCGGGCCAGGTCGTACTCGGGGCCGAGCACCTTCTGCAGATCGCCATCGGACCACACGTAGAAGAGGCCCTCCTCGCCCTCGCTGTCGGCATCGATCGCGCTGAAGAATGCGCCTTCAGGCGAGGACATCTCCTGCTCGATGAAGCCGATGGTGAGCGCGACCACCTCCTTGTAGAGCGGCTTCTTCAGCACTTGATAGGCCTGGCTGTAGAGCGATACGAGCTGCGCGTTGTCGTAAAGCATCTTCTCGAAATGCGGCACCTTCCACAGGGCGTCGGTGCTGTAACGCGCGAAGCCGCCGCCCACCCAATCGAAGATGCCGCCCATGGCCATGCGGACGAGCGTGAGCTCCACGTGCTGCAGCAAATCATTGTCGCTGGTGAGCACCGCCAAGCGCAACAGGAACTGGTAATTGTTGGGCATGGGGAACTTGGGCACTCGATCGGCCCCGCCGTGCTGCTGATCGAGGCGCGGCTTCCAAGCCTCAACCATGCGCAGCGCGGTTGCTCGCGCTTCGGTGATGGGCGCCGCCTCCTCCGGAGCGATCATGCTGCCGGCGACCCCGCGCTGCAGCCGCGCGGCCTGCTCCATCACGCGCTTGGGCTCTGCCTGCCAGGTCCGATCCAGGTCGGCGAGCACACGGCTCCATTGCTCCGGGGGGAAGTAGGTGCCGCCATACACGGGCCGGCCATCGGGCAGGGCGAAACAGTTCAAGGGCCAGCCGCCCCGGCCAGTCATCAACTGCACGGCGGCCATGTACACATGGTCCACGTCCGGCCGTTCCTCGCGATCCACCTTCACGCACACGTAATGGGCGTTCATCAGCGCCGCGATCGCGGGATCCACGAAGCTCTCGCGCTCCATCACATGGCACCAATGACAACTGCTGTAGCCGATGCTCACGAGCAGGAGCTTGTTCTCCGCGCGCGCTTTGGCGAGGGCCTCCTCGCCCCATGGGTGCCAATCCACCGGGTTGTGCGCGTGCTGCAGAAGGTAGGGGCTGCTCTCGCGGATGAGCCTGTTGGGCTGGTTACTTTGTCCGTGCGTCATGGATGCTTCAAAGGAAATCGCTCGCGCACCGGTGCGGACTGATGCCCGGCAGCGCGATCAACCATTCGCCGTTGGATCGGGGACCCAAGCGCAGGTGCGCGACCGCAGCTGGCCCGGCACCCTTATGGCCTTCGGTGTCTTCGTTGCTTTGGTGAGCGCGCTTACCGTGGTGCCCTGGACGCTCATCGACCATGGCCTGCTGATGCGCTTCTTCATCGGCCTGTGCTTCGTGGGCAACCTGCTGCCCTACGCGCGCTCCGGGCTGCGCATGGGCATGGAGCGCTTGGAATGGTTCCTCTTCAACCTCCTGTCCATTGGTCCGATTGTGACCAGTGCGCTGCTCTGGGCTAATTACTTCGGTCATGGCCCTGCATCCGTTAGCACGCATGCGGTGGTCGATGTCGAGAATCACCGCACGTACTGGACCTACACATTCTCCGATGACTTCCTGCAAGACCATTGGATGGCGCGAAGCATCTATCCCGACTTGCCCGATGCGCATGGCCACGTGCAGGAAGTGAGCATCGCCGAGGGCCTGCTGGGATTCGAGGTGGTGGTGCAGAAACGGCCGG
Source organism: Flavobacteriales bacterium (assembly GCA_016716605.1). Lineage (NCBI taxonomy): Bacteria > Pseudomonadati > Bacteroidota > Flavobacteriia > Flavobacteriales > Flavobacteriales bacterium. The sequence continues at coordinate 1,646,811 of JADJWA010000001.1, read as the reverse complement.
TGGTCAGTCCCTGAGGCTGATCACCTGGCTCACCTCGAAGGGGAAGCGCTTCTTCAGCGCGCCTGCACGCCCGGCAGCGCTTCCCTTCGCCCCCACCTTCACCTCGCCGCTCAGCGCACTGGTGATCAGCATGGCCACCAACGGCCCGCCGGCGAGGTCGGCGTGCATGTACACCGGATAGACCGCGGTGGCCTTCTTATCGATCACCAGCGCCGAATCGAGCAGGGCCTTGCCGATGAAACGGTCGTTGAGGAAGAGGTCCACATCAGGCTCCTCCACATGGATGCGGAAGCCGTTGGGGTTCTCGATGCGCGCATCGATCCGCAAGGCGATGGCCTTGGCATTCATGCTGATCAGCTCGGCATCGGTGATCTCGTGCAGCACCACATCCTGATAGCGCGAGCAGGAGGCGAAGAGCAGGGCGACGGCGAGAAATTCAAGTGGGCGCATGGGTCTCATGATCGGCGGCGTGGCGAAGATGGTGCCGGGACGGGCCTGCACTGCTACTGCGGATGGGCCCTCCGGGTGGCTGCGATCGACTTCTTGATCATCGCCGTCAGCACGTTCAGGTCAATATCCTCGAGGCGCTTCACATAGAGGCAGCCCTTGGAGGCCCTGTGCTTCCCCAGCCTGGCAAGCAGATCCGGTTCCTGGGCCTCCGCGCCGAGGTAGATCACCAGTTCCGGCTTGCGCGGACTGAAGGCCGCCAGGGGCGCACTGCCCGAATGACCGCTGGCGTAGGAATAGTGGTAGGTGCCGAAGCCGACGATGGATGGGCCGTACATGTGCGGCGCCTCTCCGGTCAGCTCCTGCATCAACCTGATCAGCGCATGGCAGTCATCGCGAACCTGCTCTTTCGTCTGCTTCTCGATGAAGGCATCGACGCTCGCAGCGGTAGCGCGTGTCTTATTGGGCTTAGGCATGGGCTCTAAAGGGATTGCGCCAATGGCAAAGATCCGCCTTGATCGGAGATCCGCGCTGAAGGTCCGCTGAGCCGCCGCGGAGGTGGAGACATCTTGCGCGGATCCAGAGACACGGACACCCCACGCGCAGATGGGTGGCGACGCGGGCGGCTGCTATCTTCAGCCCATGCCCATCTGGATCCATCTAGCCAACCTCATCGTCTTGAAGCAAGCCGTGGAGCACAAATTCCCCGGAGGGCTTGAGGGCTTCCGCGCGGAGTACGAGATCGATGATCCGGAGAACTTCCAGCAAGAGGATGGCGAACTCTTCAGCATCAGCGCGATGAACGCCTCTGCACTGCAAGCCGATGCCGGACGACTGATCGACCTCGGCTTCCTATTCGATGAACGGAACGACGGCCCGAACGAACTGGCCATCCTCACGCGCTATGGCGGGGTGGCGGCCCGCCCGGCATGGCTATGCTTCAACTCCTTCTACGCCTGGCATAACGAATGCTCCGCGGCGTCGCGCGTAAAAGTGGAAGCCGTGCAGGGCATGGACCGGGACGCGTTCGAGGCCCAGCTGGCAAGCGGCGAGCTCCGTACTGGGGCGATATTTGAATAGCGGCGCGGCGCATGTGCGTGCTTGGTGCGCCGAGCCGTGGGGTCGTCCGTTTACCGCTGCGGAGGTGGTGCGCACGCAAGGATGCCCTGCGGGGGGCTATAGAGATTCGAGGGAGCGGGGTGCCTTACCCGCCTTTCACCAGCCTTTGCTTTACCACCCCATTCCCCGTGCTAATGCACAGCGTGTAGAGTCCATCCGCCACTCCGGATATGGAAAGCGTGCTTCGGGTACCCGAAACCTGTTCGCTCAGCACCATCCTGCCCTGACTGTCGATCAGCTCGATGTGACAGAGGTCGGATGTCGGTCGCTGGAGCGTGACCTCATCCGCGGCCGGGTTCGGGAACACGTGCATGCCGGGTGCCGGTGCCCCGCCATGCACCGCCGTGGTCAGCAGGCCAGGAAAACGGACATACATGGAACCACCGCCCATGCCGCCATCGAAGAAGGTCTGGTCCTCGAAGGAGACCAGGTATATGGGAATGCCGGGCTTATGGAACCGATGCGTGAGCAGGGTGTAGGTGGAGATATCCGGCACACCAACGACCTCGGTGGTCCACGCCATCTCGGTGCGGATCAGCACGCAATCGGTGTAGGTGCCCCATGGCATGATCACGGTGCCGTAGCCTTCGTAGGACACGTTCGTCGTTCCCGATAGGATACGGTCGAAGCCCCCGCCTGTCTCGAAACAATCATAGGTATCCATGAAGGCATCCTGGTAATTGAACGGATAGGTCACCAGGGTCTGTGGGTCATCACAAACGCGGTATTGCCCGCCGGCACTTATCCCCACTCCCAAGTACAGCTCCTCGGTGGGGCTCGATGCGTAGAAGAAGTCGGAAAAGTCCGGGTCGTGGTCGGTTGCCGTGGCATCGGGGTAATAGCTTGCCAGCACGGAGGTGGACGGGGCGATGATGTCGATGACATCCGCCCAAGCACCCGAGCCTAGGGAGCTGAAATTCCAGGTGAGCCCTGCACCGTATAGCGGGATCTGGTAAGCACTACTGCCATAAATCGTCCAGTTGTCACCGGGTGAATAGGCCAAGGCGCCAGACTGCAACGTGGGCTGAGCCAGGGTGCCCGTGGCCGTGGAGGCCAGCACAATGAGCATCAAAGTCGTTCGCATTGGAAGACCGGTGGTTGGTGTTTACAAGACGCCGGGGCAGCCCTGTGGTTGTCGAAGCTACGCTGGAGGTGGCGGCCACGACTCGCGGACTCGCGGCAGCGGGGGCTTCGTTGCGGTGGTAGCGCGGCACCATGATCCGATCCTATCTTTGGATCAAGCTCTAGCACCATGAAGCTCAACGAACTCAAGGTCTCCCTCGCCAAGCAGATCCTGGAATCCGAAAGCGAATCCGAATTGCATTCCGTGGACATGGTGCTCAACCAAGGATTCAACTTCGAGTTGAGCGCTGAGCAAAAGGTACAGCTCGACGCATCGCACCAACGCTACGTGCGTGGCGAGGGCAAGAGCTTCACGAGCGCGCAAATGGTGCGGCGGGTCCGTAAGGCGGTGCGTTGATGGCACCCACGCTCATCTACCGCGACGAGGCCACGGACGACATCGCCGAGGGCATGGCGTGGTACCGAGATAGAGCTGAAGGCCTTGATGAGCGGTTCCTGAAGGAAGTCCTTGCATGCGAAGCGGCCATCAGGAAGTTCCCGCGCGGCAGCCCCATCATCTACAAGCACTTCAGGAAGCTGCCTCTGCATGGCTTCCCCTATGTGCTGCTCTATGGCGAATGGAAGAATGCGGTGGTCATCTATCGCGTCTTCCACACCAGCCAACACCCGGGGAAGCGATTCCGAAAGAAGAAGTGATTGCGGCTACGTGCCGCGGGCTTGCCTGCCGAAGGCAGGGTCGTCCGTTAAGTGCACGGACTGACCGCTGCGGAGGTGGGAGGACACCCTGCGCGGGTCTAGCTGAGGAGGCGCCGCGCCCACAAGGACACCCTGACGCAGCTTAAAGAAGAAGTGATTGCGGCTACTTGCCGCAGGCTCGTCCGTTAAGTGCACGGACTGACCGCTGCGGAAGTGGAGAGGACACCCTGCGTGGGTCTAGCTTGGCACTCCGAGCTGCAGGGTCGTCCGTTAAGTGCACGGACAGACCGCTGCGGGAGCGGTGCGCATGCAGGACACACCTCCGAGTATTAGAGGCAGGCAGGTCTTGCGAAGGATGAATGCCAACCACCTGCTGCCGCTATCTTTGATCGCATGGTCACGATCATCAAGAAGAGAACGCCGAGGCGCCGTCTGCGTGCTGCCGTGAAGCGCGCCAAGCCGGTGCCGCAAACGGGCTTCGATGCGAAGAAGCACCTTGGCAAGTGGAAGCTCGATGAAGATGCGCTGACCACACAGAAACGGCTGAGGGATGAGTGGCAATAGCCTTGTCCTCGACACCAGCGTTGCCATCGACATCCTGGGCGGCGACGCGCGAGCCGCCGAACTGGTGCAAGGCGCCCAGGTTTACGTCTCTGCCATCACACGTGTGGAACTATTGAGCATCGCCAAGCCGCGCACGCATTCGCCGGAAGCCGCCAAAGCCTTCCTGGCTGATTGCAAGCTGGTGCAATTCACCAACGAGATCCAGGACATCACGATACAACTGAGGAAGGCCTACAAGCTGAAGCTGCCCGATGCAGCGATTGCTGCCACGGCAGTCTGGCTGAACACCCGCTTGCTCACCGCCGATACGTCGTTCACCAAGGCGGGAAAGGATATCGCGGTGCTACTGTACGAACGCTAGTTAGTGGCGGCAATCTAGGCTTCGAGCAGCAGGGTCGTCCGTTAAGTGCACGGACAGACCGCTGCGGAAGTGGAGAGGACACCCTGCGTGGGTCTAGGCAACGCATGCAAGGACACCGTGCCGAGGCTCAGGGGTAAGGCGGTGGGGACCCGATGCCTACGATCCTATCTTTGGATCAAGCTCTTGCACCATGAAGCTCAACGAACTAAAGGTCACGCTCGCCAAGCAGATCCTGGAATCGGAGAACGAATCCGAACTGAGGTCCGTGGACGAAGTGTTGAATCCACCCGCACACTTCAAGCTGAGCGCAGCACAGAAGACAGAACTTGATCGCGACTTCGCCAACTACAAAGCCGGCAAAGGCAAGAACTACACGTGGGCTGAAGTGAAAGCGCACGTTCGCGGTCTGCGTGCGAAATGAAACGCGCGCTCATCCTGCGGCCTTCGGCCCGAAAGGACGTCGCCGACGGTGACAAGTGGTATGAGGGGAAGAGCCAAGGTTTGGGCGATCGCTTCCTCTTGGAAGTACAACGCTGTCTTGGATACATCCTCGCTAACCCAAGCGGTTTTCAGCGGGTGCACGAACAATTCCGGCAGGCACCGCTGAAGGTGTTCCCGTATGTGATCGTCTATCGGCTTGATGGAGATCTAACTGTGGTCATGCGCGTCTTCCACACCAGCCAACACCCGGGGAAGCGATTCCGAAAGAAGAAGTGATTGCGGCTACGTGCCGCGGGCTTGCCTGCCGAAGGCAGGGTCGTCCGTTAAATGCACGGACAGACCGCTGCGCGGGAGGTGAGAACATCCTGCGGGGGTCCAAACTATCTTTGAGCACATTGCATCGCCAATGAAGACCAACGACGTCAACCATGTCATAGAGCAGTTCGATGCCCTTCCGATGGAAGAGAAGGAACTCGCTGCTGGCATCATTCGGAAGGCGTATGCCGAGGCCGCACGTGACGCTTTGGTTGCGCGCGCGAAGACCGCAGTGAAGAATGCCAAGGCGGGCAAGGTGCGCAAGGGCAAACTGGCCGACCTCCGCAAGGACCTTCGTGCATGATCGAGTTGGTCTGGGACTCTGGCTTCAAGCGCGCTTACAAGAAGCGTATCGGGAACGACCCCGCACTGAAGCAACGGTTCTGGGATGCGTTGGAAGTGTTCGTCGCAGATCCCTTCGCTCACGAGCTGCGCACGCACCCGCTTACCGGCAAGCTCCATGGCTGCCATGCCTTCAGCGTGGACCTCGACTGCCGGGTAGTGTTCATGTTCCTCAAGGGCCATAGCAAGGTGCTGCTCATCGACATCGGCACGCACGAGGAGGTCTATTGATCACGGATGTGAGCAGCAGGCTCGTCCGTTAAGTGCACGGACAGACCGCTGCGCGGGAGGTGAGAACATCCTGCGGGGGTCCAAAGGCTTTAGGTCTGTGGCCACGAGTCGCAGACTCGCGGCAGCGGGGGGGGCTTGTCGAGCGTAGCCGCAGGCTACGCTCAGATACCGGCCACGCTACGCGCAGTGGAGGGTTTGTGGCCACGAGTCGCAGACTCGCGGCAGTGGGGGTATTATCCTTGCTCTGCATGGACACCTTCGTCACCGTTGCCACCTTCATGTGGCCCACCGACGCCGTGGTTCCCTGTGCTCTGCTGGAGAGCGCCGGCATAAAGGCCCACGTGAAGGACGAGATGACCGTGCAGATCCAGAATCTCGCCTCTCAAGCCGTTGGAGGGCTGAAGATCCAAGTGCCAGCTGATGATGCCGAACACGCTCGCGATATCCTTCGCGAAGCAGGGTTCCTCGTCGAAGGCTCTGAAGAGAACCCGCACTTCTGGCTGGCAATTGACCGAGCCACACGAAGAGTGCCCCTCCTTGGTCGCATCGATTTGCTCATGGCACGCGTGCTTGTGCTCGTTGCAATCGTGTTGCTAGCCATTGGAATTCCGATTGCCATCATGTCGCAACCGGATGCCTACGAGCTCCTCTCAAGCTCGGATTGGTGCATCGATGGAATCGAGGTCAAAGGCCAGCCAGTTCAAGCACTCAGCACCTCTTCAGGACTCATGATAACGTATGCTGGCTGTGAAGAACGATTGACGCTTGAATCTTCAGGCAGCGCCACCTTGCCTGGATTCAACTCACCCGTTCAATACGCCGCTTGGCGGTTGGATGACACAGGTATTCACTTTGAAGACCTGGCCATGCATCAAGACGTCTATGGCGGATCTTTCTCGTACGAGGTGAACGAGTGGCATCTTACGCTCACTTCACCGACCACGACCATCTACTGCAGCAAGTTCATGCTCTGGTAGCCTCAATGAAGAATGAGCGTCTGCGCAAATAGTACCGCATGGCCGATGGCGTGAACTCAGCGATCCTTCGTTGCCCGCATTGCCATTCGGACAACGTGCGCCGGCACAAGTGGTCAGGCGGCTGGTTCGCGCTTCCATTGCTGCTTACCGGAATACCCCTCCTGATCCCGAGCAAGAAATACCGCTGCTTCCGGTGCAGCAAGGACTTCAAGATCGGGGTTTCGATAGCTGAAGCACCGCCGAACAAGAAACCGAACAAATGGAATCAAGCGCGCATCGTTGCGGTTGCCATCCTCCTGTTGCTCGTGATGATTGTGATGTTCTTGTAGCCACCACCTGCTACATGATGCCTTTGGCTGCCGCATTTGTTGTTGCCATGCGGCAGGTAGCCACAGGCTACCATGTTCCTGTTCTTGTTCAGCGCAGCCGCAGGCTACGCTCAGATTCCGGCCACGCTACGCGCAGCGGGGGGGCTTACAAGCACAATGCTCCCAAGCCAAGCCCGTTGATAGCTTTGTTCAGATGCTCGTGAGTCCAAGACATCGCAGAAGCGGACACAGAAGGACCTCTGTGCCTGCGGGCGTGACATTGCTACAGCTTGCCTTCATAGGCTTCGCGGTTGTTGGCGCGAACCAACTTGTCTTGATGGAAAGTGATGGAGTTGCCCGCCGGGGCACTTTGATGAAGGTGAACCTGCCGCTGGTGCAGGAAGGCTCCTTGGCGAAGTTCGACCGCAACAGTGAGTACATCATCATCGGCACGTCTGGAATTGTCAATTGTGATCCGTGTATTCAGCTGACCGACTTCTTCGCTGACTTGAGCGACATCGGCCCCTTCTTTCGTTCGAGTAGGGAGCGCCGAGATGACTCTCCGCGACCGAAGCAGACCGCGATAATTTATGCCGATAGGGATACTCCGATGGAAGTAATCACTGCTGTGAAGCAGGAACTACGACTCGCCGGCCAGCTTAGGGTCTGTTACGCAGTAACGCCGATAAATTGGTGATGCTGGCCGGACGGGCGCTGCCTTCCTAAGTAGACCGACTTGATAGCCACGAGTCACAGACTCGCGGCAGCGGGGGGCAGTTGGGCTTAAGGAGTCTTCTTGTTCGCGACCAACTTCCAGATGCCGTATCCGATCAAACCAACACCCAAGAGGAGCTTGATGATGTCCACCGTGCTCAGGCCCTCCTTGAAGAATGCCAATGCGACGATGCACACGCCAGCGCCGATGGAGAAGTAGTGGGGCCAGGGACTTTTCGGATTCTCTTTGACAGTTGCCATGGTGCTAAACTAGGTGTGCGGTCCGGATCACGGATCCGAACCAGCGGAAGAGATTCGCGGGAGCCGGGGGAATGAGTGGCCACGAGTCACGGACACTCGGCAGCCGGGGCCTTGGATGTGGTGTTCGCCGTGGCTAGGATTTTCTCGTTCATCGCTGTGGCGACCTCCTCAAGCAAATGGCTCATGCTCTCCTGAAGTCGGGTCACCTCATCCGGAGTGAATTGTATTTGGTCGCCAACTTGATACGCTTCAACATGAACTGTTCGAGCCGGAGCATGCTTGACAAGCGCAAGGAATCGGTCATCGACCCTCGCCAGGTTATGCACTATAATGTGACGCCCAGCGAGTGCAAGAATGACGTCATGTACTAGTGGATCCGAAAAGCCATCAACGCCCAGGAAGTCCTTGAAGGCTTTCAGGCCAGCCTGCATGTTCTGAAAATTGATGTCCTTCTTCTGGACAATCATCTTCCCAAGATGCTCACCAAGCTGAAAATCACACGCGCGGAGCTCACTGATTGAGAACTTCAGGTCCTCCTTTGTAGCCACAAGAAGGTCAGGGCAACAACAACACGCTTGGCTCACGCCCTGCACAAATAAAGCCTCGAAACCGGAGACAAAATATGAGACCGACAGGACCAAGCACTGGTTGTACATGTTCTCATACCGAATCCGCAACGAGCCATGCTCACGAATGTTTCGGAGAGCGTTCAATGTTGCCGTGGGAAGATGATACGCCGATGTAAGCTTGATCTCTTCATTATTCCGCAGCCGTTCATCGAGACCCTCAATGGCCGTGATGCAGTAGCCCAGAATGATGTCGTCGAAGCTCAGTAGGTGACGAACCTCCTCCTGATTCCGCTCGTGCTGTTGGAGCTCTTCCACAAAAGGGGCTGTGATATGCAGATCGTCAGAGAGTGTCATTACAAGGTGATTTGAGTCTAGAAGAGCGGCCTTTCGAGCCGCTCTTCCTTGTTGGTTGTTCAGCTCAATCTACCCACTGCACATCTCGCACCCCTCCGGATCATCCAGCGAGCAGGAGATCTCCGCCTGGGCTTGCGCCTGCTTGCTGAGCACGTTCATGCGCTCGGCGTTCTGCGCTTCCACGGCGCTCATGGGCAGGTCGTTCGCTTCGCTTCGCTCGCGATGACCGGCTTCGCTGGTGGAGTCCACAACGCGCGTAACGGTGGGGCCGGAGATCACGGGCTCCAGGATCACGGTGCTGCCAACGGCGATGCCGTTGCCTTCGATGGTGCTCCGCAGGCTCGAAGATGCCTTCGCTTCGCTCGGCATGACCGTCTCCGACTGGGGAGCTGCCAGCTTCGACTTGTCCACCGTGAACTTGATGGCGTCGGTGGCGGCCTTGGTGCGCAGGTAGTACATGCCGGTCTTCAGGCCCGCCTTCCAGCTGTAGAAGTGCATGCTGGTGAGCTTGCCGAAGTTGGCGTTCTCCATGAAGATGTTGAGGCTCTGGCTCTGGCAGATGTAGGCGCCACGATCCGCCGCCATGTCGATGATCACCTTCTGGCTGATCTCCCACGCCGTCTTGTAGAGGTCCTTGAGGTTCTGCGGGATCTCCGGGATGTTGGCCACGCTGCCGTTGGCACCGATGATCTTGTTCTTCAGGTCCTCGCCCCAGAGGTTCAGTTTCACCAGGTCGCGCAGCAGGTATTTGTTCACCACCACGAACTCGCCGCTGAGCACGCGGCGCGTGTAGATGTTGCTGGTGTAAGGCTCGAAGCACTCGTTGTTGCCGAGGATCTGCGCGGTGCTGGCCGTGGGCATGGGGGCCAACAGCAAGCTGTTGCGCACGCCGTGCTGCTTCACTTCGGCACGCAGCGCATCCCACTCCCAACGGTCGCTGGGCTTCACCTTCCACATGTCGGGCTGGAAGACGCCCTTGCTCATGGGCGAGCCTTCGTAGGTCTCGTAGGGGCCGTACTCCTTCGCCAGATCCTTGCTGGCGGTGAGGGCGGCGTAGTAGATGGTCTCGAAGATCTCGCGGTTCAGCACTTTGGCCTCCACGCTATCGAAGGGATAGCGCATGAGGATGAAGGCATCCGCCAGGCCCTGCACGCCGATGCCGATGGGGCGGTGGCGCATGTTGCTGCGGCGCGCCTCGGGGATCGGGTAGTAGTTCTCGTCGATGACGCGGTTGAGGTTCTTGGTCAACTGCATGGTCACCTCGAAGAGCTTGTCGTGATCGAACTTGCCCTTCTCCACGAACTTGGGCAGCGCGATGGAGCCGAGGTTGCACACGGCCACTTCGTCGGGGCTGGTGTACTCGATGATCTCCGTGCAGAGGTTGCTGCTCTTGATGGTGCCCAGGTTCTGCTGGTTGCTCTTGCTGTTGGCGGCGTCCTTGAAGAGGATGTAGGGCGTGCCGGTCTCGATCTGGCTCTCGAGGATCTTGAACCAGAGCTCCTGCGCCTTGATGGTGCTGCGGCCCTTGCCGGCGGCCTCATAGCCTTCGTACAGCTCCTCGAACTTCTCGCCGAAGGTGTCGCAGAGGCCGGGGCACTCGTTGGGGCACATCAGGGTCCAGTCGCCGTTCTGCTCCACGCGCTTCATGAAGAGGTCGGGGATCCACATGGCGTAGAAGAGGTCGCGGGCGCGCATCTCTTCCTTGCCGTGGTTCTTCTTCAATTCGAGGAAGTCGAACACGTCGGCGTGCCAGGGCTCCAGGTAGATGGCGAAGCTGCCTTTGCGCTTGCCGCCGCCCTGGTCCACGTAACGCGCGGTGTCGTTGAAGACGCGCAGCATGGGCACGATGCCGTTGCTGGTGCCGTTGGTGCCCTTGATGTAGCTGCCCTTGGCGCGCAGGTTATGCACGCTGAGGCCGATGCCGCCGGCGCTCTGACTGATCTGCGCGCACTGCTTCAGCGTGTCGTAGATGCCGCTGATGCTGTCGTCCTTCAGCTGAAGAAGGAAGCAGCTGCTCATCTGCGGCTTGGGCGAACCGGCGTTGAAGAGCGTGGGCGTGGCGTGGGTGTACCAGCCTTCGCTCAGGTCGTTGTAGGTGCGGATGGCGCTGTCGAGGTCGTTCTTGTGGATGCCGATGGCCACACGCATGAGCATGTGCTGCGGGCGCTCCACCACTTGCCCGTGCAGGCGCAGGAGGTAGCTGCGCTCGAGGGTCTTGAAGCCGAAGTAGTCGTAGTTGAAGTCGCGGTCGTAGATGATGGCGCTGTCGAGCACCTCGGCGTTCTTCTGGATGATCTCGTGGACATCGTCGGCGAGGAGGGCGGCCCGTGCGCCGGTCTTCGGATCGAGGTAGGTGTAGAGGTCCTTCATGGTCTCGCTGAAGGACTTCTTGGTGTTCTTGTGCAGGTTGCTCACGGCGATGCGGCTGGCGAGCTGCGCATAGTCCGGGTGCTTCACCGTCATGGTGGCGGCCACCTCGGCGGTGAGGTTATCGAGCTGCGTGGTGGTCACGCCGTCGAAGATGCCGTCGATCACTTTCAGGGTGACCTGCGTGGCATCCACGATGGGGTCGAGCTCATAGCAGAGCTTCTTCACACGGGCGGTGATCTTGTCGAATTTCACAGCCTCCCGGCGTCCGTCGCGCTTGACTACATACATGCTTCTCTTTGGGTATTGGCCTTCACGTGGGGCTCCCGCCTTGGGCGAAGGGGTTTGGGTGATTGGTTCTCCCCTTGGTGGCGCTCGGCGTGCCTGGCGTCGACCGGGGTTCTAAAAGTCTTGGTCTTGAATCCGCTTGCTAGGAGATCGCGAGGGTCTTCTTCAACTGATCAATGTGAGTTGTGGGGGCAGTGGGCAGTAGGCAATTGATTCCGCGATAGGCTAGTCGATCCTCGATTGCCTCCTGCGCTTGCCTCTTGCCTCCTGTTGTTCAGAAATCAGCGTCCAACGTGAACTTGGCCTCGTTCTTATCGCCCTTGTTGAGCACCCCGGCCTTCTGGTACTCACCGACGCGCTTCTCGAAGAAGTTGGTCTTGCCCTGGAGCGAGATCATCTCCATGAAGTCGAACGGGTTCAGGGCGTTGTACACCTTCTCGTTGCCGAGTTCCATGAGCAGGCGGTCGGCCACGAACTCGATGTACTGCTGCATGAGCTTGGCGTTCATGCCGATCAGGTTCACGGGCAGGGCGTCGGTCACGAACTCCTTCTCGATCTCCACGGCATCGCGGATGATGGTCTCCACGGTCTTCTTGGGGAGCTTGTTGAGCAGGTGCTTGGTGTAGAGCAGGCAGGCGAAGTCGCAATGCAGGCCCTCGTCGCGGCTGATGAGCTCGTTGCTGAAGCTGAGGCCGGGCATGAGGCCGCGCTTCTTCAGCCAGAAGATGGAGCAGAAGCTGCCGCTGAAGAAGATGCCTTCCACGGCAGCGAAGGCGATGAGGCGCTCGGCGAAGGTGCCCTTGCTGATCCACTTCAGCGCCCACTCGGCCTTCTTGCTCACGCAGGGCACGGTGTCGATGGCATGCAGCAGCTTGTCTTTCTCCAAGGGATCCTTGATCAGCGTGTCGATGAGCAGGCTGTAGGTCTCGCTGTGGATGTTCTCCATGGCAATCTGGAAGCCATAGAAGAAGCGCGCCTCGGGATACTGCACTTCGTGCAGGAAGTTCTCCGCGAGGTTCTCGTTCACGATGCCGTCGCTGGCGGCGAAGAAGGCGAGCACGTGCTTGATGAAGTAGCGCTCGTCGTCGTTGAGCTTGTCGGCCCAGTCCACGAGGTCGGCATGGAGGTCGATCTCCTCGGCGGTCCAGAAGGCGGCCTCGTGCTTCTTGTAGAACTGCCAGATGTCGTTGTGCTGGATGGGGAAGATGACGAAGCGGTCCTTGTTCTCTTTGAGGAGGGGCTCGTTGGTGAAGGCGGGATCGGGGGGGAGCTCCATGCTCATCTGGGTATCGTTGCTCATGGTGTTGGGAAAATGAAGAGGTCGGTAGTCCGTTCGGGTGGTGGGGCCCGTTAAGTGATTCTCGGTCTTGTCGGTTGGTCCGTCGGCGTCGATTCCGGAAGCACTCGGAGGAAGGCGTCGGCGGGTCACAAAAATGGACGCGATGCGGATCGGCAGCAACGGTCCGGGGGGGGCACTTTTTTGGACTTTTCAACACGGGCCTGAATCGCCCTGTTGACGGGCAAGGGATCGCGCGAGCACACTTGCAAGGAAAATCTTTTGACGATCGGTTAACAAGGGCCGAAGCGCGCGGATCCAGTGCGGTATGGCGCGCGGGCGAAGCGAATGGTCAGTCGCAGCGCGCGTTCCACGAGGCGCGTGCAGCGCAATGGCGCGCAGCCCGGGGGAAGGCGCATGCAGAATCCTGCACCGAGGCGTAGAACGCAATCCAATGCGGGCGCTTGATCCGGAACACGGCAGCTCTGCGAGAGCCATGCACTACTTCTTCCGCTCAGGCTCTTTGAGCCACTCTTCATAGATCCCTTCCAGCTCGGCGTACCACTCCGCTCCATACGCGCGGATGAGTGAATCCTTCAAGAAGCGGAACACGGGCACATCGAGCTTGGCGCCGCAGGTGCAGGCCGGCTTGCACAGGTTCCACTTGTGGTAGTTGAGGCCGTCGCGCTCGCCGACCTTCTCGATGCGGATGGGATACAGGTGGCAGCTGATCGGCTTGCGGAAAGGGACCTTGCCATCCTTCCACGCTTTCTCGATTCCGCAGAGCGCGATGCCCTTCTCATCGAAGACCGTGAACGCGCATTCCTTCTTGCCGTCCACGAGCGGCGTCACCAGGTCGCCGTCCTCATCGATCACGCTGAAGCCCTGCTCGGCCACGGCCTGCCTGCCCTTCTCCGGGATGTAGCTCTTGTACTTCGGCCAGAGCTTCTCGATCTGCTCGGCCTCTTCCTTCAGCAGCGGCGCGCCGCTCTCGCCTTCCACGCAGCAGGCGCCCTTGCAGGCGTTGAGGTCGCAGACGAAACGTTTCTCGAAGAGGTCCTCGGAGATGAGGGTGTTGCGGTGCTCGATCACGCGGCGAAGCTAGAGGTGGTCAGCGCAGAAACTCCTCAACCGCATTGCGAACGACCTGCTTCACACCTTCCCATGTTTGTTGCTTCAAGCTTACCGGTACTTCGCTCTCCTCCGCATCGGCGTAGTACACCAGCGCATTGGGTATGCTGATCGCGAGCATCTGATTGGGGTACTTCCGGGCGTGACAGTCGATCACACTTGCTAAGGTGCGGTGGCGAATGAGTTCGGCAAGGTCCCAGAAGTCCTTCTTGCGTCCCCGGCCGAGAATAGCTTGGACCTTCATTGCGGCGATATCGTCATCAGCGTACATCCGAACGTCACCGACGGTTGTAACCTCTGCGATCCTCGGATGCGGGTAGCGCACGATATCCACCTTGATCCCGTCGATGAAGCAGAACACGCCTATCGACTTTTGGGCAGGGGGCTCATAGCTGAACGAGGCCCCGAATTCGGACCGAAGCGCTTCGACCATCGCCTCATGCTGAAGTTCATGGCCGAACAAATCGAGGTCCACGGATAATCGATGACCATACCGAAGCGCCAATGCCGTTCCACCCACCAACGCGAACTGGTCGAGTGCCTCAAGCCGCATCAGGCGCTCTAGTATGGGAAGAGTCCCGGGGAGGAGCGCCTCAGTATGTAGCATCGGAAATTCTCAAGGGGCTCGCCGACCACTGCGCTGGCGAGGTGCATGCGTTGCTCTGGCAAGAATTTGGCGTTCAACAATACGGCCCTCACCTTCTCATCGCCATAGTACCTTCTACAGTTCCTTATGTCCTCCACATCGCCACGCTCGAACACCCGTTCGATCACGAAGGTCGCCTTCACATCGTAGTCTAACTTCTCAAAATCCACATCCCAGAAGATACGGCGGGCGAGGACGGGCTTCACGGATGGCACATGGCGAAGGTAACGCCGCTCATGCGAGCAGCCACCAGCCTGTAGCGAACAGGAGGACGACGGTGGCGACCAGCACTATCCGCTCCCAAACCAAACGACTTCGACGCTCAGCATCCAACTTTCCCCTTAGGGCTTCTCGCACCTCCCATGTCATCGGTTTCAAGAACTCCGGATTGACGCGCTGCGATGCTCTTACCTCTCGGTCAAATGGATTCCGGCGTGGACGAGTGTTTGCCTTAGCTCGAGCGATCATGTCCATGACGTGCCCAGCAAAGCTCATGGCACCAAGATAAGGCGCCCCGCTTCGTTGAGTACGTGCAGAAGAGCTGCCGATTGGGAGCGATTCCCCCATCTTTGCGCCGGCGACGCTGAAGGTTTCCAGAGCGCACGCTCCACTATATGAGCAATCAAGAAGACCGTCTCAAGACGTTGATCGGTCATGCCAAAGAGTATGGCTTCGTGTTCCCCAGCAGCGAGATCTACGATGGCCTGAGCGCCACGTACGACTACGGCCCTTATGGCGCCGAGCTGAAGAACAACATCCGGCAATACTGGTGGGCCGCCATGACGAAGCTCAACGAGAACATCGTGGGCATCGATGCGGCCATCTTCATGCACCCCACCGTGTGGAAGGCAAGCGGCCACGTGGACGCCTTCAACGATCCGCTCATCGACAACAAGGACAGCAAGAAGCGTTACCGCGCGGACGTGCTCTTGGAAGATCACATCGCCAAGTACGCGGACAAGATCGAGAAGGAGGTGGAGAAGGGGAAGAAGAAGTTCGGCGAGGCCTTCGATGAAGCGCAGTTCCGGGCCACCAACCCCAACGTGAAGCGTTCGCAGGAACGGATCGACGCGGTGGAAGGCCGCATGAAAGCCGCGCTCGAAGCGAACGACCTGGAAGCGGTGCGCCAACTGATCATCGACGAGGAGATCAAGTGCCCTGTCAGCGGCACGGCCAACTGGACCGAAGTGCGGCAGTTCAACCTGATGTTCGCCACGGAGCTCGGCAGCGTGAGCGGCGAGAGCAGCACCATCTACCTGCGGCCTGAGACCGCCCAAGGCATCTTCGTCAACTTCCTCAACGTGCAGAAGAGCGCACGCATGAAGATCCCCTTCGGCATCGCGCAGACCGGCAAGGCCTTCCGCAACGAGATCGTGGCGCGGCAGTTCGTGTTCCGCATGCGCGAGTTCGAGCAGATGGAGATGCAGTTCTTCGTGAAGCCCGGCTCCGAGATGGAGTGGTACAACACGTGGAAGGAGAAGCGCATCGCCTGGCACCGCGCGCTGGGGCTGCCCACCGACCACTACCGCTTCCACGACCACATCAAACTCGCGCACTACGCCAACGCCGCCTGCGACATCGAGTTCCTTTTCCCCATGGGCTTCAAGGAGCTCGAAGGGATCCACAGCCGCACGGACTTTGATCTCAGCAGCCACGAGAAGCACAGCGGCCGCAAGCTCACCTACTTCGACCCCGAGGCCAATGAAAGCTACGTGCCCTACGTGGTGGAGACCAGCATCGGGCTCGACCGCATGTTCCTCGCGATCCTCAGCGCAGCCTACGATGAAGAGAAGCTCGAGGGCGGCGAAGAGCGTGTGGTGCTCCGCATCCCCGCTCCGCTCGCACCGGTGAAGGTGGCCGTGCTGCCGCTGATCAAGAAGGATGGCCTGCCCGAGAAGGCACGGGAGATCATCGATAGCCTGAAAATCTCGCACAACTGCCAGTACGACGAGAAGGACAGCATCGGCAAACGCTACCGCAGGCAGGACGCCATCGGCACGCCGTATTGCATCACCGTGGACCACGAGACGCTCACCGACAACGCCGTCACCATCCGCGAACGCGACAGCATGAAGCAGGAGCGGGTGGCCATCGCCGATTTGGAGCGCATTGTGAGCGAGAAGGTGGATCTAAGGGGGCTGTTGAAGCGGTTGTAAGGCTATTTTCGCCGTCCCTTTAGCGGGGCACCCACCCAGGTGGCGGAATCGGTAGACCTGCCTTCGGCAGGCAAGCGCGCTGGGAGCACTGTCTAATGCCTGCCTCAAAATTCCACTGGTTCGTTTATGCTCTGAGGAGCACCGTGCGACGCTACATCTATGTAGGCATGACAACTGATATCATTGACAGGATTGAACGGCACAACGGCGGGCGTGAGAACACCACCAAGCATCATCGACCCTTCGAGCTCATTCATCTTGAGTTCGCCAACAGCAGCACAGAAGCCAGAAAAAGAGAGAAATATTGGAAGAGCGGAAGGGGAAAGGAGATACTTGCCCAAATTCGCAACCCCATTGCCCAGGTGGCGGAATTGGTAGACGCGCTGGTCTCAAACACCAGTGACCTCAACAGTCGTGCGGGTTCGAGTCCCGCCCTGGGCACTGAAGAATAACAGCTTGGAGTTCGGCGGGCTTGCCTGCCGAAGGCAGGTTCGAGTCCCGCCCTGGGTACGATTCGATCAGATGATCCGGCGATCAGACGATCAGAGGATTGAATGCAGCAGGATTCCCTGGTCTACGCTGACCCCAAGAAACAGGAGCGCTACGACCGCGCGTACATGCGCATGGCGCAAGAGTGGAGCAAGCTGAGCCACTGCACCCGCAAGAAGGTGGGGGCCCTGATCGTGAAAGAGGGCATGATCATCAGCGACGGCTACAATGGCACGCCCACCGGATTCCCGAACGATTGCGAGGACAGCAGCGGCCTCACCCATTGGTACGTGCTCCACGCCGAGGCCAACGCCATCATGAAAGTGGCCCGCAGCACCAACAATGCGCGCGAAGCCACGTTGTACCTCACCCACTCGCCGTGCAAGGAATGCAGCAAGCTCATCCTTCAAGCAGGGATCAAGAGGCTCGTGTACCTCGATGCCTACAAGGACTCATCGGGCCTCGAACTCCTGGAGAAAGGCCGTGTGCTGATCTCACAACTCGATCCGCACTGAACGCATGAGCGCCACCCGCCACCCGATCTCGCCCTACGTGCCGCTGCTGCTCTCCTTGGCGCTGGTGGCTGGCTTATTCCTCGGACGCAACCTGGGCGACGGTTCCGGTGGACCGCTCACGATCTTCCAATTGCGGCAACCCGCTGCAGCGGACAAGCTCGGGCAGGTCCTCGACCTCATCGACCGCCAATACGTCGATAGCGTGGAGAAGGGCGCCCTGGTGGAGGAGGTGCTACAGGAGATGCTGCACCGGCTCGACCCGCACAGCTACTACATCAGTGCGGCTGAACTGCGTGCTGCCACCGAGCCCCTCGAAGGCAGCTTCGATGGCATCGGCGTGGAGTTCGCGATTCAGCGCGATACCGTGGTGGTGGTGTCGCCGGTTGAAGGCGGGCCCAGCGCCCAATTGGGCATCCGCGCCGGCGACCGCATCCTGAAGGCCGACACCGTTCCATTGGCGGGCGTGGGCATCACCAACGACGGTGTGATGAAGCTGCTGCGCGGCCCCAAGGGCAGCCAAGTGAAGGTCGTGATCGGAAGGCCGGGCAAGAAACCGATGGACGTGGAGATCACACGCGGCGCCATCCCGATCAATAGCGTTGCGGCGGCACTGCTGCGTCCCGATGGCACCGGCTACATCAAGCTGAGCCGATTCGCGAAGAATACCCATGCCGAGTTCCTTGCTGCAGCCGATGGGCTGCGCGCCGAAGGCATGCAGCGCCTGGTGCTCGATCTGCGCGGCAACGGCGGTGGCTACTTGAATGCGGCGGTTGACCTGGCCGACGAGTTCCTGCCCGATGGCAGCGTGATCGTGTACACCCAGGGCCGCAGATCGCCTCGGCGAGACATGCTGGCTACCGGCCGCGGAGTGTATGAGAACATCCCATTGGCAATCCTCATCGATGAAGGCTCGGCCAGCGCGAGTGAGATCATTGCCGGGGCCCTGCAGGACAATGATCGGGCAACCATCGTCGGCCGCCGGTCCTTCGGGAAAGGCCTGGTGCAGGAACACATAGACCTGCCGGACCAGAGCGCTGTGCGGATCACCACGGCGCGCTATTACACGGCCAGTGGCCGCAGCATCCAGAAACCTTACGGCGCGGGGGTTGATTACGATGCCGATTATGAACGGCGAACCACCCATGGGGAGCTCTTCTCTGCCGACAGCGTGCGCATTGACAGCACGCAGGTCTTCCGCACCAAGGGCGGGCGCATCGTTTACGGCGGCGGCGGCGTGATGCCCGACCTCTTCGTGGCGGCCGATACCGCCGAGGGCTCGCAATTCCTCACGGACCTCTTCTTCAGCGGCACGCTCAACCAATACGCCTTCGACCTCGCTGACCGCGAGCGTGGCCGGCTGCTGGCCTTCGGCAGCCCCTCCGCGTTCAAGCTGCGGTACGCCTTATCCGAAACGGCGCTCGAAGGATTGCGCAAAGAGGCCAAGGAACAGGGCATCATCGAAAAGCCCGGAGAGCTTGAGCGCTCGCGGAAGCAGATCACCAACCGCTTGAAAGCCGGGGTGGCCCGGAATCTCTGGGGCGATCCGGGATTCTACGAAGTGATGCTGGACTCCGACTCCGCCTTCATCCGTGCTGCAGATGAACTCGCCGCCGGAAAGGCCGCCGGCCAGAAATGAAAAAGGGGCCGCCAGGCCCCCTTCCCATTTGCAGTACGGCCTGATTACTACTTGCCGGTGGTCATGGCAGCAGCAGCAGCAGCGATGCTGTCAGCCACGGCCTGAGCCTTGGCTTCAGCCTCGGCCTGAGCAGCAGCGGCCTCTTCGGCCATGCGGATGCTGTCAGCGCGCATCACAGCCGCGATGCTGTCGGCCGTGTTCTTGGCCTTGGCCTCAATCTCGGCCTGAGACGGGCCGCAAGCCACCACGAAGGCGGCGATGCCAGCCAAAAGAGCGAACTTCTTCAACATGTGAGTGGTACGGTTGGTGAAAGTGGGCGCAAATGTACCGGCGTTATGGATCCGTCAAAATCCGGATCAGCTTTTCGGGTGAATACCTTCGGCCCATCGACGGAAACCAACCACGAAACCACCAGTCATGCCATACCAGCTCCCCACGCTTCCCTACGCCCACAATGCCCTGGAGCCGCACATCGATGCGCGCACCATGGAGATCCACCACGGCAAGCACCACCAGGCTTATGTGACCAACCTGAACAAGGCCATTGAAGGCACCCCCATGGATGGCCAGCCCATCGAGGCCCTCATGGCCGGGCTCGACATGGCCAACATGCCCGTTCGGAACAACGGGGGCGGCCACTACAACCACAGCCTGTTCTGGAGCATCATGGCCCCCAATGCGGGGGGCGCCCCTTCTGGTGAACTGGGCGAGGCCATTGCCCGCGACTTCGGCTCGTTCGAGGCGTTCAAGGAGAAGTTCGCAGCCGCGGGTGCCTCGCGCTTCGGAAGCGGTTGGGCCTGGCTTTGCGTGCACAGGGGCGGCAAGCTCGAGGTGTGCTCCACCCCCAACCAAGACAATCCGCTCATGCCCGGCACCGGCTGCGGCGGAACCCCGGTACTGGCCCTCGACGTGTGGGAACATGCCTACTACCTCAACTACCAGAACCGCCGTCCGGATTACATCGCCGCCTTCTGGAACGTGGTGAATTGGGCCGAAGTGGCCCGGCGCTTCGCTGAAAGCAAGTAACCGGCAACCTTTTTCCTTGTGCGGCGCCAGGGCATGGGCTCTGGCGTTGTGCTTCCACGGTGTTCAGCAGCCTTCTACTTTTGAAGCATGTGGTTCCGTGCGATTGGCGCAGCGGCTCTGTCGCTTTGCGTTACCCAAGGTGCTGCCATGGGGCCGTACCACACGGATAGCCTGCTTTCCCAAATCGAGCCGAACCTACTGCAAACAGAGACCGTTGGATCCATGGCGCCGCCTGAGAATCGCCGCGGCATGGCCATCGCGCTGGCGGTCCTGTTAGGCCCATTCGGTGCGCATCGGCTGTACCTGGGCACCACCCCGAAAGTGGCAATCGCTTATGGTCTCACCTTTGGCGGCTTCGGCGTGGTGGCACTCATCGACCTGATCCAGCTGATAGCTGCCAAGGACCTCGTCCGATTCCAGGACTGCGACCGGATCCTGATGTGGGCTGGTGAGCCTACTCCACCGTGACGCTCTTGGCCAGGTTTCGCGGCTGATCCACGTTGCAGCCGCGCATCACCGCGATGTGGTAGCTGAGCAATTGGAGCGGGATCACGCTGAGCAGCGGCACCAGCGGATCTGCGGTTTCCGGAATCTCGATCGAATGGTCAGCCAGCTCCTTCACCACGCGATCCCCTTCGGTGACGATGGCGATGATGATGCCCTTGCGCGCCTTCACCTCCTGGATGTTGCTCACGACCTTTTCATAGCTGGCGCCCTTGGTGGCGATCACGACAACGGGCATCTGCTCGTCAATCAAGGCGATCGGCCCATGCTTCATCTCGGCCGCCGGGTAGCCCTCCGCATGGATGTAGCTGATTTCCTTCAGCTTAAGGGCGCCCTCGAGTGCCACCGGGAAGCTGTATCCGCGGCCGAGATAGAGCGCATTGGTCGCGTTCTGATAAATCCCGGCGATGCGCTTGATCTGCGCCTCAGCCTTGAGCAAGCGCTGCACCTTGTCCGGTATGGCGTCGAGCTCACTCAGCAGCCTGTAGAACGCACTGCCGCCCAACGTGCCTTTGCGCTGTCCGATCATCATGGCCATGAGCGTGAGAACGGTGACCTGCGCCGTGAAGGCCTTTGTGCTGGCCACGCCGATCTCAGGGCCCGCATGCGTGTACGAGCCGGCATGCGTGACCCGTGCGATGCTGCTGCCCACCACGTTGCAGATGCCGAAGATGGTGGCGCCCCGGCTCTTCGCCAGCTCAATGGCGGCGAGCGTATCGGCGGTCTCGCCGCTCTGGCTGATGGCGATCACGAGGTCGTCCTCGTTCACGACCGGGTTGCGGTAGCGGAACTCGCTGGCGTATTCCACTTCCACCGGGATGCGCGCGAGCTCCTCGAACAGATATTCGCCCACCAGCCCGGCATGCCAGCTGGTGCCGCATCCGACGATGAGCACGCGCTTGGCCTGCACGAATTTCTGCTCATGCTCCTTGATGCCCCCGAGCACCACCTCGCCCTTGGCCAGGTTCAGGCGCCCGCGCATGCTATCACGGATGCTGCGCGGCTGCTCGTGGATCTCCTTGAGCATGAAATGATCGTAGCCACCCTTCTCCAGCGCTTCGAGGTGCAGCTCGAGTTCCTGGATGAAGGGGGTCTTCACCTGGTTCTTGATGTTCCGGATCCGCAGGCCCTCGCCCCGCTGCATCACGGCGATCTCGCCATCCTCCAGGTACACCACGTTGCGCGTGTGCTCCACGATGGGCGTGGCGTCGCTCGCCAGGTAGTGGTCGCCGTCATCGCCGATGCCGATCACCAGCGGCGAGCTCTTGCGGGCCGCCACCATCAGGTCGGGGGATCGCGAATCGAGCACCACGATGGCGTAGGCGCCCACGACGCTCTGCAGGGCAAGGCGCACGGCTTCGGCCAAGTCAACGCCCTCGGTCACCCGTACATCATCAATGAGGTGAGCCAGTACTTCGGTATCCGTATCGCTCCTGAACACATGGCCGCGCTTCCTCAGCTCTTCCTTGATGGCCGCGTAGTTCTCGATGATCCCGTTGTGGATGATCGCCAGCTCGCCGCTGTTCGAAGCATGCGGATGCGCATTGATATCGTTGGGCGGTCCGTGCGTGGCCCATCGGGTATGGCCCATGCCCAGCGTCCCATGGGTGCTATGACCGGCCATATGCGCCTCGAGGTCACTGACCTTGCCCTGGCATTTGTGGATGCGCATGGCGCCATCGGCCATCAAGGCCACCCCGGCACTATCGTAGCCGCGGTATTCCAGCCGTTTCAGGCCGTTAATCAGGATCGGGTAGGCCTCCTTGGCACCCAGGTAAGCAACTATTCCGCACATGGCCCTTCAATAAGTGGTGAAGGTGATCTGAAGACGCAGGGAATCGGCCAAGGCTGCTGGTCCTTTCAGCGCGACCCGGTTCCCGGTGATGCCACCGCTCCCGGCTACCAGCTCAAGGCTGGGATCGGCCTGCTCGCCGTTGATCACGCTCTGCACGAAGCGGGTGATGTTGAATCGGTATTCCCTTGTTGCTTCGCGATAGCTGCCGTCCAAGGCGCCGATGCCGCCGATCAGGTCTGGCAGGAAAGCCTCATCACCCGTTTCATTCCTTCGGAAAGGCACCAGCAGCGCCGGTGGCGGGTAATACGGGTAATTCGTCCCATCGACCGTGATCACCAATTCAGCCTTGGCCACCACCCGCGATTGCCCAGCGTAACCGGTCAGGGATGGCATGCGGATCACAGTACGCAGCCCGGCCAACGACTGCAGGTACACCCGCTCAGCCGGTGCCATGCTATCCGCGAGGGCCAAGGCTACCTCATTGGTCGCCGCCACCGAGATATCATGCTCGACCACGGTATAGCGCACCGCGTTGGTGTTGATCGGGAAGTCGAGGGCGAGGGTCAGGTCCGGATCGGCGCTGTTCTGGTCCCGATAATACAAGGTTAGCTTGCTTGCTCCGCTGAGCAGATTGAAGTAGAGCAGTCCGCCCTGGAAGGGCGCCTGGCCATTGTTGCCCACCGTGACATACACACCCTTGAAGAAATCGAGGAAGGCATCATTCGATGCGAGGTCTGGCGTGTCGAAGGCGAGAAGAAACCTCTGTGCGAGGGCATCGCTGAGCCTCAGCCGGAGTTGTGGCAGAAGACTGTCGCCCAGGATGTACGGCTTGCGCAGCGGCTGCGGTTTGACGCGGCCGCGGCCCTCGAGCAGATCGGGGCCTTCGATCACCGGCACCCTGTTGCTCCTGTACGTGGAGTCAATGGAGAGCCGCTCACTGAGTTCATGCACGAGGAACTCCTGTTCATCCATATTCCCGTAACCGAAGTTGGCACCATCGAATCCCAGGGCCAGCACGATGCTATCCGCAACAAGGCCTGTGAGATCCTGAGTGTCTCCGATGTTCGCGGCACTGAGCCGCACCTGGGTTACCAGGCCGGCACGCGTGAGTCCGAAACGCGGGTCGATGAAGGAACCGAGCAACTGCCGCGAGAGCGCGCTGGATCGGAAGTTCGAGTCGGCGCGCGTGAAAGCGTGGATCTGAACGGTATCGACCACCACGCCCAGGGGATCACCAGGAAGCAAGCCGTTGCCCAAGTCGGGCTCCGGCTTGCGGCACGAACTGAATACCAGCAGCGTCAGCCCAAGTACCCCGCCAAGCAGGTTTCGAATTGGCATGCGGCGATGGCCAGTCACACCAGTGCGCACTCCATCACGGTGCTGTAGAACTCCAAGTGGCCATCGAGCAGCTCGGGGCCTTGGGAGTATGCCAAGGTCGGCTTGCCTTCGGCCTTGATCGCGGACTCCACGCCCTTGCTGAGCTTGGGGCTCCCTTTCACCACGGCATCACAGAAGCCCAAGCTGAATTTGTACAGGTCATCGGTGGTGGGCTTATTGAGCCCCTTGAGCAGGGCCTTGTCGAAGCCTTCGAGCGCAAGCTTCTTCGCCAGATCCTTGTCGAGCGCCTCAGGCTTCTGGTCATACACGCTCATCACCAGCTTGGCATTCTCGAAGTGCGGGTCGTCGGCATAGAAGTGCTTGATGTACAAGGGGACCAAGCCGGTCATCCAGCCATGGCAATGAATGATGTCCGGCACCCAGCCCAACTTCCGCACGGTTTCGATCACGCCACGGCCGAAGAACAGGGCGCGCTCGTCATTGTCCGGGTAAAAGGCACCTTCGAAGTCATGCGTGTCCGCCTTGCGCTTGAAGAACTCCTCGTTGTCGATGAAGTACACCTGCATGCGTGCGCTGGGAACGCTGGCCACTTTGATCAGCAGCGCGTGGTCGGTATCGTTGATGATCAGATTCATCCCGCTCAGGCGGATGACCTCATGCAATTGGTGCCGGCGCTCGTTGATGCAGCCCCACTTCGGCATGAACACCCTGATCTCGTTGCCACGGTCAAGGGTGCCTTGCGGAAGGGAGCGCGACACCTTGGCCATCTCCTCGGGTATGTCCATGAAGGGGGAAATGGACTGGGAGATGGTCAGCACCTTCGTGTTCTTCAAGCTCATCAGCGGGGAATCGGGACCGCAAAAATATAGACTTTGGGGGCCTTCTTCAACGCGCGGCTAGCTTGCCGCTTGAATACAAGGCGAACGATGCTTGTGCTCCGAAGCCGGATTGAGATGATGCGATGGTCAGCGGATCAGCGCCGTAGGGGCAATCGAATCGGGTTCGTGCCAACCATGGGTGCCTTGCATGAGGGCCACTTGGCACTGCTCGGAAAAGCACGGGGCAACTCACGAGCCGTAGCCGTCAGCATCTTCGTTAATCCCCTGCAATTCAACGACCCGCGCGATTTCGAACGCTACCCCGTGCAGCCGAAAAAAGACCGCCGGATGCTCGAATCCGGTGGCTGCGACGTTTTATTCATGCCCGACCGGGCGGAAGTGTTCGAAGGCCAAGAAGATGACCGTTTCCCACTCGGCGGGCTGGATTCGTATTGGGAAGGTCCGATGAGGCCGGGCCATTTCCAAGGGGTGGTGAACGTGGTTGACCGCCTATTCGGAATCGTGCGGCCCGATGCCGCATTTTTCGGCGAGAAGGACCGACAGCAACTGACTATCATTCAATGGGTTGCCTCCCAGCAGAGGTGGCCCGTGGAAATCATCCCGTGCCCAACCATTCGGGAGCAAGATGGCCTGGCAATGAGTTCCAGGAACCGATTGCTCGACCCTGTTCATCGGGGAATCGCCCCAATGCTCCACATGGCCTTGCAGGCCGTCGCCGATTCAGCCTTCACCCGATCGGTTCCGGAATGCCTCAACCAAGGCATGGCGGTGCTTCAGCGTGATTCCCGGATTGCCCTCGAATACCTCGGCATCGCCGATGCGCGCACCCTCCGGCCTTTGGAAGATTGGGCAGACGAGCCCCAGGTGGTAGCCTTGATCGCCGCGCGGCTGGGCGATATCCGGCTGATCGACAACCTGACGCTTGAGCGCCCGTGAGCCCATCCCTCTCAGGCTGGTAGCTTTGCCGCCCCTTGGCCTCCGGAACTCCCACAAGCCAAGATTCACCATGACCATTGAAGTGCTCCGTGCCAAGCTTCATCGTGTGCGCATCACGGAGGCAGACGTTGATTACATCGGGAGCATCACCCTTGATGAGGATCTGATTGATGCGGTGGGCTTCATCGAGGGCGAAAAGGTCCAAGTGCTCAATGTGAACAACGGCGAGCGCTTGGAGACCTATGTGATTAAGGGCGAGCGAGGCAGTGGTGCCGTTTGCCTCAATGGCCCAGCCGCCCTGAAGGCCCGCGTAGGCGATGTAGTGATCGTGGTTGCTTACGCCCGCATGAGCCTGGACGAGGCTCGGGCATTCAGGCCCCGGGTGATCTTCCCCGATGAGGCCACCAACCGCCTGCGTCCGTGAAGCGGACCGCGCTCGCTGCCTTGAAGCTGGGCCTGCCCTTGGCGGCAGGCGCTTGGCTCGTGTACAAGCCTTACAGCGCCATGAGCTTGGCCCAGCGGGAGGAATTGTTCGCGGCGTTCGGTCAGGCCAGCATGCTCTGGCTCGGACTGGCCATCGGCATCGGTTGGCTCTCGCATGTGAGCCGCGCCTGGAGGTGGCGGTATTTGCTCGAGCCCCTTGGGCATCGTCCCGGTTTCTGGAACTGTTACCACGGGGTGATGGCGGGTTATTTCATGAACATGTTCATCCCGCGTGCCGGCGAAGCGAGCCGTGCAGCGCTCCTGTACCGGGTGGAGCATGTGCCCTTCGAGAAGGGATTCGGAACCGTGATGGCCGAACGTGTGGTGGATATGGCCGTACTGCTCGCGATCGCTGGCGCAGCGGCCGCTATGCAATACGATAAGTTCGACCTCTTCGCGGCGCAGATCGAACGCTTCAGGCTTGAGCAGGGTGCCAATGAACCGGGCGACGGCTTCCCGTGGGGCTGGGTGATTGGCGCCACGATTGCAGCGGGCACTGTTGCTGCTGCCTACCTGTTGATCTCACGGCCAGCCTTGCGCGCCCGCTTGATGGATGGGGTCCGGGGCTTTGTGCAGGGATTGAAGACCGTGCTTAGCACGCGCAAGAAAGGACTCTTCATCGGGCACACCTTGTTCATCTGGGCCTGTTACCTGGGGATGTTCCAAGTGGGCTTCTATTGCCTGTCAGGCATGGACCAGGTGCCCTTTGCGGCCATTCTCGCGGGCTTCATCGCCGGAGCCATCGGCATTGTGCTCGTGCAAGGCGGCATCGGCGTGTACCCCGCTTTCGTTGCCCTGATCGTCGGCGTGTACATGGCACCGCCTGAAGGCGGAGGATTGCTGCGGCCCGATGCGCTGGCCATGGGCTGGCTGCTCTGGGCCGCCCAAACGCTGATGATCATCGTGCTCGGCGGCCTCTCTCTACTTTTGGCTGCCGTGCAGAAACCCGCCGCAACATGAGCACTGAAGTCGCGAACGCCGCAACCGATAAGCGCGTGGTGGATTTGATCGGCCTGAAGCGCTTGTGCAATATCTGGCGCATGAAGGGCGACCGGATCGTGTTCACCAACGGCTGCTTCGATATCCTGCATCGCGGACATGTGGAATACCTGCAAGAGGCCGCCGCCTTGGGAGACCGGCTGGTGGTGGGTGTGAACAGCGATGCCAGCGTGCGCCGCCAGGGCAAAGGCCCAGAACGGCCCCTGAACGATGAGCAGAGCCGCGCCAAGGTGCTGGCCGCGCTGCGCGGCGTAGATGCCGTGGTGCTCTTCGACGATGATACCCCGCTGAGCCTGATCAAGACCATCACTCCCGATGTGCTCGTGAAAGGCGGTGATTGGGGCGAGGACCGCATTGTGGGAGCCGAAGCGGTGAAGGCCGCTGGTGGCGAGGTGCGCAGCCTCAAGCTCGTGGAAGGATTCTCAACGACGTCGCTGGTGGAGCGGATCCGTCGTGGCTAAAGTCCGCGCCCATTTCGTTTGCCAGAGCTGCGGCGCCAGCCATGCTCAATGGCTGGGGCAATGCGCGCAATGCAAGCAATGGAACACGCTGGTGGAGGAGGTGCTCGATCGCGTGGAGGAGAAGCGCGGCACGCCGCTGAGCATCAAGGGCCGGCAGCCCAAGCCAGTTGCGATCCACGAGATACCCGCGCAGGACGGCCCGCGGATAGCCTTGCATGACCGTGAGCTGAGCCGGGTGCTCGGCGGCGGCATCGTTCCGGGCAGCATCACGCTGATCGGAGGCGAGCCTGGCATCGGCAAGAGCACCTTGCTGCTGCAGACCGCACTGCGCAACCCGCACCTGCGGGTGCTGTACGTGAGCGGCGAAGAGAGCGAGCACCAGGTGAAGATGCGCGCCGAGCGGCTCGAGCATGAGCATGGCCGCAGCGATCCGTCGAACTGCTTCGTGCTCACCGAGACCAACACCCAGGGCATCTTCAAGCACATCGAGGCACTGAAGCCCGGCTTGGTAGTCATTGACAGCGTGCAGACCCTGCATACCGCTGCCTTGGACGCCAGCCCTGGAAGCGTAGGCCAGGTGCGCGAATGCACCGCTGAGCTCATGCGATTCGCCAAATCGACGGCCACGCCCATGGTGCTCATCGGGCACATCACCAAGGATGGCTTCATCGCTGGGCCGAAGGTGCTCGAGCACATGGTGGACTGCGTACTGCAATTCGAGGGCGATCGGGACCATGCCTACCGCTTGCTGCGCCCGCTGAAGAACCGTTTCGGCAGCACCAATGAACTGGGCATCTATGAGATGCGCGGAAGCGGCCTTGCCGAAGTGGACGACCCGAGCCAGGTGCTGCTCGGTGACCGGCGCGAAAGGCCCAGCGGGGTGGTGGTGGCCGCCACGCTCGAAGGCATGCGCCCGCTGCTGGTGGAGGTGCAGGCCCTGGTGAGCAGCGCCGTTTACGGCACACCGCAGCGCAGCAGCACCGGCTTCGATCTGCGCCGCATGAACATGCTGCTGGCCGTCCTCGAGAAGCGCTGCGGCTTCCGTTTGGGCGCCAAGGACGTGTTCCTCAACCTCGCCGGCGGCTTCCGGATTGAAGAGCCCGCCATCGACCTGGCCGTGGTTTGCGCCGTGCTCAGCAGCAATGCCGACATCGCCGTGCCCATGGATGCCGCCTTCTGCGGCGAGGTGGGGCTCACCGGTGAGATCAGGCCCGTGACCCGTGCCGATCAGCGCATCGCAGAGGCCGCCAAGCTCGGGTTCCAGCGGATCTTCATCCCCAAGGGCACCAAGGGCCTTCCCGCGTCTGCCGGCATCACCGTGGTGCAAGTGGCGCGCGTGGAGGAAGTGCTCGCGCATCTTTTCGGCTAAGCCAAGCCAACCTTTCACAACGCGATCCGTCATGGGTCCATTCCGGATCAGCGCCCAGGCATTCGATGCTCCTGCTTACACGAGGAATCACCTGACGCATGCACCAACAAGCACCCGTTGACACGCCTTACTGCACCTTCAGCTTCGTTGAGCCGCGGCTCCTCGCGCAACGATTCAAACCAGAGATGCGGTTCACCCAAACCACGCTTGACCAGGTGGCTTCGGTAAGGGACCGATTGATCGGCGATACCCTTTGCGCCCTGCTCGTTTCCATCCCGAACGAGGTCCCTGTTGATCCAACCGCCACCAACGTCGATCACTTCACCACCGAGCGATTGAAGCGCCGGATCCTGGCGCTCGCGCTAGTGGCGCACGGCGATACGATGCGCAGCGTGAGCAAATTCTACTTCACCTGGTATCCGCAACCCTTCGAGGCCCGTGTATTCGCTCAAGAGGCCGAGGCGCTGACGTGGTTGCAGGATGCATTGGCGAAGGCGCTCAGCACCTGAACCGCTGGCGATGGCATTCAGGCTGCGCGCATTAGCTTGGTCCGTGCCAAACCGCCACGCGTGAAGCGCACCATCATCATTGCCGATCCGCTCGAGATCATCGCCATCGGAGTTCGAACCTGGCTTCAGGAGGAAACCGACCTTGAACTCGTGGGGCATGCCGCTACCGGACGTGACCTGCTCGACCTGCTCACCAACCGGCAGCCCGATCTGGTGCTGTTGGAGGTGTCGATTCCTGAGATGGACGGCATTGACACCATGAGGGCAGTTCGCAAGGCACATCCCGGTCAGGCCGTGCTCGCTTACAGCTCGCTCACCGGAATCGAGTACGTGAACAGCATGCTCATAGAAGGAGCGGTTGGTTACGTGACCAAGACCGAGAGCCGTGCCGTTTTCCT
Organism: Flavobacteriales bacterium; assembly: GCA_016716605.1. Classification (NCBI taxonomy): domain Bacteria; kingdom Pseudomonadati; phylum Bacteroidota; class Flavobacteriia; order Flavobacteriales; species Flavobacteriales bacterium. The sequence continues at coordinate 1,616,868 of JADJWA010000001.1, read as the reverse complement.
GGGCGCCATTCGCGCCGTGCTGAACGGCGAAAGGTTCCTGAGCGATCAGGCCAGGATCAGCGTGGCCGAGGGGTACAAGTACACGGAGAAGAGACCCGATGGCGAGTACATCGGGCTCACCCAGCGCGAAAGGGAGATCATCCGCCTCATCGCCCTGGAACAGACCAATGGGGAGATCGGCGCGGCGCTGTTCATCAGCGAGGAAACCGTGAAGGGCCACCGCAAAAGGCTGATGACCAAGCTCAATGTGCGCAGCACGGCCGGTCTGGTGAAATACGCCCTCGATCGCAAGTGGGCCTGAAGGCGCCTCGACGATCGTTAAGGCAATATGAAATTTCGGCGCTGAGCGTGAATCCGCGCCATCCGATCAACCACGACCTCGACCTTCACCCGGCGCGAAGCACCCGTCATGTCCATCCAAACCCAATCGGAGCTCCGTGATGCCATCGTACCTGCGGCATCGCGCTTGTTGGCTTCGGGTCGGCTCGAAGTCGTGCGCGTGATCAAGAGCATCCGGTCCAATCAGCATGAATTGGAGTTCGCTGTGGTGCCTGCTCGCGCCGGCAGCCTCGCCCGCCGGATCGTGGTCCACCTGGACAATTCGGGATTGGTTCATCAGCCACGGTTCGATGCCGCAAAGGGTGTCATCGACCTCTACTACCCGGAGCGCGACCACCCGGAAGTGCAGGCCTTGCTCAGTTCCAAGCGCAATCGCTTGTGCTACTACTGGGAGTCAGCCAAAGGCGAGCAGGCCCATGCGTGGCTGCTCAGTGCCGGTTAGCGCCCATCAACGCCACTTGGTGGCGCGCGCCTTGGCCAGGACCTCGTTCAGGTGGCTCGTCTTCGCAGCTGCGTAGGCTGCCCGGTTCTTCGGATAGCGCTGCGCCAGGTCGCGCTTCAGCTCCGCATATCGCTGGGCCTCTTCGGGGAATGCGCTTAAATAATCGCGGAACAGGATGCGCTCCATGCTGGCTTTGCCGGGCCGCACCACGTGCACGTGCGCGCACCGCCGTCCATCCGCATCACGGAGAATGAACCACGAGTAGAAGGGATCCTCGTCACCGATGCTCGGCCTCCACAAGAACTCGAAGCCAGCCTCCTCCATCAACGGAGCCACCAGGTCACGCACCTCATCCGCATCGCTGATCTCCACCTGCAGGTCGATGATCGGCTTCGCGCTGAGTCCCGGGACCGCTGTGCTCCCGATGTGCGCGATCCGTTGGATCAATCGGCGTGGGATGATGCGCTTCACCTCCTTCTCTAATTCCACGTAGCGCCCAGGCCATGCCGGATCATACGGGACAAGGTCGATCTGCTCCTTGTCCAAGGCCTTCAGCCGCTTCTCCGTTCGGGCGTCCATAGCGGGCACGAACCTAAGGTGCCGCGTACACATTGAACCGATTCCCCCTGAGGAAACCGATAAGGGTAACGCCGCGTTCATTCGCCAGCTGCACGGCCAAGGACGACGGCGCGCCTACGGCCGCCATCAGCGGGATCCCGGCAACGGCGCATTTCTGCACCAGCTCGAAGCCCGCCCGGCCGCTCACCAGCAGCATGGTCCGCGAGAAAGCCCGCCCCGATGCGATAGCCGCACCGATCACCTTGTCCACTGCGTTGTGCCTGCCGACATCCTCGCGGAGCAGCTGCAGCCTGCCGCCTGCATCGAAGAGCGCCGCTGCATGGATGCCGCCCGTATGCCGGAAGATGATCTGTGCTTCGCGCATGCGATCGGGCAAGGCCGTGATCAGGCCCGGATCAATGTTGCCCCATGGCTCAATAGTGCCTGTGCAGGCGGTCCGCACGGCTTCGATGCTGCTCTTGCCGCAAACGCCACAGCTGCTCGCGGTGTAGAAATTCCGCTGCCACCTGGTGGGGTCGACCTCAACCGACGGATCCAGCTCGGCGCGGATCACATTGCCCCGCTCCTCTTCCTTCACCCGCTCGCACGGCGCGATGCGCACGACTTCGGAGGGGTCCGCGATGACGCCTTCGGTGAACAGGAAGCCGCGCGCCAATTCCTCGTCGTGCCCGGGCGTGCGCATGGTAACGCTGAGGCGCAGTTCCTGCCTGGCATCCAGCGGTCCGTGGCCCAATCGGATCTCCAGCGGCTCTTCGGTCACCAGGACATCAGCAGCAGCTGCCCCGGTCCCTGCATCGAAACGGGTGATGGGCGTTGATGATACCGGCGGGCGCACGCCGCAAGGTAGCCCTAGCCCCTCGCCTTGCGGAAACAGCCATCGATGTGGTCATCGACCATACCGATTGCCTGCATGTACGCGTAAGCGATGGTGGTGCCCACGAAACTGAAGCCAGCCTTCTTCAGATCCTTGCTCACAGCATCGCTCAAGGGCGTGCTGGCGGGCAGTTGCTTCACGTCCTTCCAGTGGTTCACGATGGTCCGGTGGTTCACGTGCTTCCATAGGAAATCGTCGAAAGAGCCCTTACCCCTCTCCATGATGCGCAGCCATGCTTGAGCGTTCCTGATCGCGCTCCCCACCTTGGCGCGGTTGCGTATGATGCCCTCATCGGCGAGCAGGCGCGCAATGTCCTTCGGCCCATAACGCGCGATCTTCTCCACGTTCCAGTCATCGAACGCCTTGCGATAGCCCTCACTGCGGTGCAGGATGGTCTTCCAGCTCAGGCCTGCCTGCGCGCCATCAAGCACCAGCTTCGCGAAGAGTCTCCGGTCATCGTGCTCAGGAACACCCCATACGGTGTCGTGGTAGGCGATCATGCGCGGATCGCTCCCCGGCCAAGGGCAGCGGTTCAGATCCTTCGTTGCCATATCAATAAAAGCGTCAAGGTGCCGCGGTCAAGATAACTTGCACACGTGATCATGCCGCTCACCGACCGCCATGGCCGCACGCATCGTAGCCTGCGCATCAGCATCGTGGATAAATGCGACCTGCGCTGCACCTATTGCATGCCGGAGGACCAGCGCTTCCTCAAGCGCGAGGAGCTGATGACGCGCGAAGAGATCGCCCTCATCGCGCGGCTGTTCGTTGAGCGCTTCGGCGTCAACAAGATCAGGTTGACGGGCGGTGAGCCTCTGGTGCGCCCCGATGCCGTGGACATCGTGCGCGACATTGCCGGGCTCAACGTTACCATCGGCCTAACCACCAATGCCCTTTCGCTCCATAAGCACCTCGATGGCCTGATGGCTGCCGGATTGAAGGGCATCAACATCAGCCTGGACACCTTCGATGCCGAGCGATTCAAGCGGATCGCTCGGCGCGATGGGTTCTCTGCGGTGCATGGCAACATCCTGCTCGCGCTCACGCGCGGCCTGCGCGTGAAGGTGAACATGGTGGTGATGCGCGGGGTGAATGACGATGAGCTCCTGCGCTTCGTTGAGCTCACGCGCGACCATCCGATTCACGTGCGCTTCATCGAGTTCATGCCCTTCGCTGGCAACCACTGGGGACGCGAACGCGTGTACACCTACGGCGAGATGCTCGGGCGCATCGGCAGCGTTCATTCGTTCGAGAAGCTCAACGACGATGCCCACAGCACCGCGAAGGCCTACCGCGTGCCCGGATGGCCCGGCACCTTCGCGGTGATCAGCACCGTGACCGAGCCCTTCTGCGGCTCTTGCGACAGGATGCGCCTCACCGCCGAAGGCAGGATGCGCAACTGCTTATTCGCCCGCGAGGAGACCGACCTGCTCTCGGCGCTCCGTCGCGGCGAGGACATCACCCCGCTGATCGAAGCGAACGTGCTGGCGAAGCACGCCAAGCTGGGGGGGCTCCCGGTCTTCAATCCGGAGAAGGAGGAACAAGTGCTGCACGATCTGAGCGAACGCCCGATGGTGAGCATCGGCGGGTGATTGCGGGTGGGTGGCACCGTGGCCAGGCGCACCACGGGCCCATACGGACCCTACGCGACAGAAACAGGATTCGCGCAATACCGAGCCCTTCAAGATCGATGCGTAGGGCACTTTCGCATTGCGGCAGGGTCGAATGAGCGGTTCGTGCAGGAGGTATGAACGACAAGGCAGCACTGCGAATCAGCGCGCGGAATCTCCACGCAGCTCACCTCTTCCCGCCCGGCACCGCTCCTCCCCTTTGCTGTGGCTGCGCTTTCGGCGGCTCGGCCTGCTTGATCTGTCCGTCCTCGTACTCCACGGTCTTCGTGGGCTTCCCGCTGCGATCGTAGGTGGTCATGGTGCCATGCAGGCGGCCATTGCGGTAGTTCATCTCCTGCACCACCCGGCCGCGCTGGTCATAGACCTTGCAGTTGCCATGCGGGTCGCCGTTGAGCAATTCCTGCTCGCGCATCTTCACGCCGGCATCGTCGAAGTAGATCCAAGTGCCAGTGGGCGTGCCGTTGGCATAGAGCCCTTCGCTGATCGGAGTGCCATGCACGCTGTACGCGACCCAGCGCCCGCTCTTCTTCCCTTGATGATAGCTGCCTTCCTCGCGCACGCGACCGCCGGTGATCCTGCCCTCGCCGGGATCGAAGTAGAGCTTCCATGCACCGTGCTTCAGGTCGTCCTGGAACCAGCCTTCATAGTCGGGACTGCCATCGGGGAAGAAACCCTTCCACAGGCCATCCATGCGACCTTGCTTGAATGAGCCATCGGACTTCTGCTTTCCGTTCTCGAACCAGCTCTGCCAGGGGCCTTCTTCCTTGCCGTTCACATAGGGTCCTTCCTGGAGCTTCTGCCCGTTCTCGTAGCGCGTGGTCCAGATGCCGGTCTTCTGGCCTGCGGTGAAGGCGCCCTTCTTCCAGAGTTGGCCGCCTTCGTAGTAATAGACCCACTCGCCTTCTTCCTTGTCGGCCTTGAAGGCTCCGGTGCTCTGCAACTGGCCATTCGGATGGAAATGCTTCCAGACGCCGTCGCGCAGGTCATCCTTGAACGGGCCGCTCATCTCGACCTTGCCCTTCGATGAGAACCAGGTCCACAGGCTGTCCTTCTTGTCGTGCTTGTGCCAGCCGGTCACGTCGATGCTGCTATCGGGCCGGTACACGGTGTAGGCGCCGTGCAGCTTGCCGGTGTGGTAGCCGGCAACCTTCTCCGGTTTGCGCGCGCTGGAGAACCACTTCCATTCGCCATGACGCAGGCCTCCGGTGCAGGGGCCTTGCACCTTGATGTTGCCCGCCGGCCAGTATTCGGTCTGCACCCCATCGGGCACGCCGGCTTTGTACCGTTTCTCTTCGCTGATGGTGCCGCTGGGGAAGTACGCGCGCACAAACCCGTCGCCCTTGGTGACGGTTTGCGCACCGTCACGGTCCCACGCATCAATGACCACGGCGATCCCGAGGCTCCACCGCTCTCTCAGCATGGGCTTGCCATCGGCATAGAAATATTCCCATGGACCTTCCTTCACTCCCTTCTTGTACATGCCGCGCTCCATCATCTGGCCGTTGGCGTAGTAGCTGGTGATGGTGCTGTCCTGCACGCCGCGCCGCATGAAGCCATCGTGCTGCACTTGCACTCCGTCATAGTAGATGCGCACGCGCCCATCGCGCTCGCCGGCCTTGAACTCGCTCTGCTCCATCAAGCGCCCCTCCCGATCGTAGAATCTCCATTCGCCCCATTCGCGGCCGTTCACCATGAGGCCCTCGCTGCGCTTGATCGTCTTCTTGGCATCCCAGTGATCCACAAAGGGCTCGGCGCCTTGCGCGAGGGCGATGCTCGACAGGCTGAGGCAGATGAACAACAGGTGCGAACGCATGGTGCGAATGTATCCGGGCGCCAGGGCGCCGATGCGGCCAGGGCAGCCAAATCCCCACAATGCATGCCTGATGGCGAACCGTGCGCGCAGGCCCGTGTTGCTTCATGACGGGCATACGGCCAAGGGCCATTGCCTTGCCTTCTACCTTGCGCCACGAACATGCGGAAGAAGACCATTGTGCTAGGTACTGCGGCGCTGCTGGTGCTGCTGCTCTCGGCATGGGACTTCGCCATGCGCCCCATGCTCGGCCCGCACGGCCGCTTGGAACTCTCGCTGCTGAGAAGCGCTGACAGCCTGCCCGTGATCATCGGCACCTACTTCACCACGGCGGGCCGCTGCGCCGGCTGCCACGGACGCGACCTGCAGGGCATTGCCAGCATCGATGCGCAGGGCCGCGATGTGAACGTGGTGGATGATTGGCGCAGCACGATGATGGCCAACAGCGCGCGCGATCCCTTCTTCCGCGCCAAGGTGCGACACGAATCGCTGGTGAACCCGGCGCACGCCGACTCTCTCCAGAACAAGTGCCTGGGCTGCCATGCGCCGTTGGGCATGCACGAGGAACGGCTGCTCGGCCATGACCTCTTCACGCTCGCGCACCTCGACACCAGCCGCCTCGGCATGGATGGCGTAAGCTGCCTGAGCTGCCACATGCAGAGCGAGGCCACCGCAGGCAGCTTCTTCAGCGGTGAATTGCAGTTCGACTCGGCGCGCGTGTACGGGCCGTACAGCGACGACCAGATCAACCCGGCCATCATGCAGTTCTTCGTGCGCTTCACGCCGGGCTTCGGCAGCCACATCGTGAACAGCAAGGTGTGCGCTGGCTGCCACACGTTGATCACCGAGACCGCCGACCTGGAAGGCAACCTCACCGGCGACCGATTCGTGGAGCAGGCCACCTACCACGAATGGCTGAACAGCGTCTACAGCGCCAACGGCACGCAGTGCAACACCTGCCACATGCCGCGCATCAACGACGGCATCCTGCTCGCGGCGGAGTATCCCTTCCTGAATCCGCAGTCGCCCTTCGGCCTTCATCACCTCGTGGGAGGCAACGAGCACATGCTCCGCCTGTTGAAGCAATTCAAGGACACCCTCGATATCCCTGCCACCGACCTGCAGTTCGACAGCACCATCACGCGCACGCAGCGCATGCTCCGGCACCACACGCTCGATGCACAACTCAATTTGCTCGACCGCACGGCCGACACCGCCTACTTCGCCTTGAGGCTGGAGAACAGGGCCGGGCACCGCTTCCCCAGCGGCTATCCATCGCGGCGGGCCTTCGTGGAGTTCGTCGTGCTCACCACCGAGGGCGATACCGTGTTCAAGAGCGGCATGCTGAACAGCGCCGATGAAGTAGAAGGCCACGATGCACCGTACGAACCGCACCACGATGCGATCACCGGCGGCGACCAGGTACAGATCTACGAGTTGGTGATGGGAGATGTGAATGGCGATGTGACCACGGTGCTCGAGCGCGCCAGGGACCCGATCAAGGACAATCGCCTCGCGCCCGTCGGATTCACCAGCGCGCATTACGCCTACGACACCACGCGTGTGGCCGGCGTGCCCGTGAGCGACATCGACTTCAATCGCAATGCCTTCGGCGAGGAAGGCACCGGCGCCGACGTGGTGCGTTACCATGTGCCCATATCCGGAGTGCCCGATGCGCTGCGCGCCTTCGCCCGCGTATGGTATCAGCCCGTTCCTCCCGCATGGAACCAGGAGATGTTCAGCCACGACCATCCGGAGATCAACACCTTCCGCGATATGCTGGAAGCCAGTGACCGCTCGCCATCGTTGGTGGCCGCTGATTCGCTCTTCCTCGGGCCGGCGGGTATCGCCTCTCCGGCGAATGAACGCATTCGCATCGCACCGAATCCGACACCTGATGGCTGGATCACGGTCAGCGCTGATGGCCTCACGCGCATCGAATTCGTAGCGGCATATGATGCACGCGGATCTCAGGTTGCGGTGCGCACCGAACGCGCGGGAAACGCGTGGCGCATCCAACTGCCCGTTGCGCGAGGCACGTACTTCGTCCGCCTGCGCGTGGATGGCGAGGACCTCGTGAAGCGCGTTCTGCGGCCATGAGCCTCACGGTAGCGAGCCTGCACCTCTACCCGATCAAATCGGTCGGTGGGATAAGTGCAGGCGAGGCACGCATCACGGATCGTGGTTTCGCGCACGACCGGCGCTGGATGCTTGTTGATGCGAAGAACCGCTTCATCACGCAACGTGAGCAACCATTGATGGCGTTGCTGCGCTGCTCGGAGCAGGGAGAAGGCTTCCGCGTCACCGACATCCGCACCGGAGAATGGCTCGACCTGCCATGGAGCATCGATTCGTCGCAATGGGTCGATGCCACAGTATTCGACGATAGCGTGCGCGTGTTGGCAGGCTCAGCGGAATGGAGCACGTGGTTCAGCGCACGGCTGGGGAGCGCCGTTCGGCTCACGTACATGCCCGATGCCTCGCAGCGCACGGTCGATGCGCGTTACGCAGCAGGCATCAACTCACTGAGCGACGGCTTCCCCTACCTGATCCTTTCGCAGGCTTCGCTCGATGATCTGAACGCCCGGCTCGTGGTGCCCGTTCCGATGGATCGTTTCCGCCCCAACATCGTGATCGCGGGCGGCAGCGCTTACCAAGAGGATTCGTGGCGGGCAATCAGCCTCGGCACTTCGCGCTTCATGTTGGTGAAGCCCTGCGGGCGGTGCGTGATCACCACCACGGATCAGCAGACCGGTGCGCGGGACAAGGAGCCGCTGCGAACGCTGGCGAGCTATCGTTCCCTCGACGGCAAGGTGATCTTCGGGATGAATGCGATGGGCGAAGGGCAATCGGTCCGGGTGGGCGATCTTGTGGCCCTGTGATCCATTCCATCCTCTCCGATAAGGCCACCCGGCTCTTCCTCATCCTCGGCGGCTTCTTCGCGGCCAACGCGCTGCTGGCCGAGATGATCGGCGTGAAGCTCTTCCAGCTCGAAAGTGTCTTCGGCCTGGCAAAGGCCGACTTCACGCTGCTCGGTCAGGAGGGCATGAGCTTCGTGCTCAGCGTGGGCGTGCTTCCCTGGCCCATCGTCTTCATCATGACCGACGTGGTGAATGATTACTACGGGGTGCGTGGCGTGCGCTTCCTCACGCTGCTCACCACAGCGCTCATCGCTTTCGGCTTCGTGGTGATGTACTTCGCCATCGGCATGCCTCCTGCTGACTTCTGGGTGGACATGAACGCACAGCAGGGCGTGCCCGACATGCAGGCTGCCTTCGCGGGAATCTTCGGGCAGGGCATGAACATCATCCTGGGCTCGCTCACGGCCTTCGTGATGGGCCAGCTCGTGGATGCGCTTGTGTTCCGCCGGATCAAGCGCCTCACCGGAGACCGCCGCATCTGGCTGCGCGCAACCGGGAGCACCCTGATCAGCCAACTCATCGACAGCGTGGTGGTGACCTATGTGGCCTTCTGGCTCCTGCGCGACGACTTCAGTTTCGCGCGCTGCTCGGCCATGGTGCTCACCGCTTACGCGTACAAATTCATCGTGGCGCTGCTGAGCACGCCGGTGGTCTACCTCGCCCACGCAGGAGTGGAACGGTACCTTGGCGCGGAGCGCGCTGCCGCCATGCGTGCCGCTGCGCTGAAGGCACGTGAGTCATGAGCGATTCGGTCATCATCGAGCCCATCACCAAGGACGACCACCTCGGCCTGTTCAAATTGATCGACCGGGAGCGCGTGCGCCTGCAGCCCTACTTCCCGGTGACCTGCGCGCACTGCACCGACCCGCGCGCCACGCGCAGCTATATCAAGGACATGCTGGTGAAATCGAAGCGGCGCGAGTTCTTCTGCTTCGTGATGCGAGACTATGAAGGCAGCGATCCGATCGGCCTGGTCTTCCTGAAGGAGTTCGATTGGACCGTTCCGCGCTGCGAGATCGCCTACTTCATCAGCGCCATCTACGAGGGCAAGGGCATCACCACCATGGGCGTGATGTGGGCGGTTGACTTCGCCTTCACGCAACTGGGCATGGAGAAGGTGCTGGCCCGCGTGGATCCAGAGAACATCGGCAGCTGCACGGTGCTGGAGCGCTGCGGTTTTGAGCGCGAAGGCATCATGCGCCGCGACTACCGAACGGCGGATGGGCGCCTGCTCGACCTGGCGATGTACAGTGTACTGCGTTAGGATCCCGCAGGCGCAGGCGTCCACTTCTCCGGCCGGCCCGCCACGGGGGGCAACGCGCGCAGGTAATCGTAGATGGCTCCCAGGTCCTCTTCGGTCATGTTGGCGTACATCATCCAGGGCATCACGGTCTGGAAGTCGCCGGCCTGCCAGTCGACCTTGGGCGGCGCGTAGCTGCTGTCCGCATACTGCTTGAAGCGTGCGATGAAGGTGGCCTTGTCCCAGGCGCCGATGCCGTCGGTGGGATGTGGGGTGATATTGGAGGATCGCACGATGGAGCCGTTGGGCAAGTTGAAGACGAAATCGCCCGCGAAGGGCTTTCCGATCTTCTTCCCTTTCTCTGATTTCGTATGGCATTCAGCGCACGCGCCAGCGTTCACCACATACTCGCCGTACGCCGGGTCTCCAGGCTCGGGCCGACTCATGGGTGCGGCGGGAGCAGGTATGGTGCGCATGATGAGGTTGACCGGGAAGTCGATCACGCTGGCCGGATAGGGCTGCGTCTCAATGGGGTCGAGTGTGCGGAGGTAGGCGATGATGCTGTGGACATCATCCGTCGCCAGTTTGTTGTAGTTCCCGTACGGCATCACCGGGAAGAAGGGGTGGCCGTCCTTGCTGATACCGCTGGTGATGGCGCGATAGAGTTCGCCGTCGCTCCAATCCTTGACGGCGAAAGGCGTAATATTCTTCGAATAGAACTCGCCGGGGAACTGCATGGTGCGATCGAACTTCTCGCCCCCGGCGCCGAAGCTGCCGGGCTTCAGCGGGCCGGCGAAGAGGTCCCAGTCACGCGTGCTGTGGCAATCCATGCACACGCACAGGCTGTTAGCCAGGTATCGGCCGCGCTCGATCCGCTCGGGCGTGAGTTCCACCTTAAGGTCACCAGGCGCATCCACATCGGGTAGCGCGGTGCTCACGTAAAGGGCGGCGCCACCAGCGGCGAGCGCGATGAGCAGCACAAGCAAGCCAAGGATCCGAAGCAAGCGTTTCATGGGAGGGTAGGTTTGGTCGAACGAATCTAGCAGAATCGACCAAACCCTTCCGCGTGCGATCTTTCCGGCGTGACCGCGAAGAAGCGCATCACCAAGAAGGAGCTCGACGCCATCGAGCGCTCAGCCAAGCGCGAGGCCCAGAAAGCCGCCGGCGCTCTGGATGGGCGCTACCGCCCGCGCGTGGTGAAGAGCAAGAAGGGCTATGCGCGGAAGCCGAAGCACCCGCCAGCAGAAGAGGCCTGATCAGTTGTCGCCGTCCAGCATACGGCCCAAGCCGCCGAGGATGCTGCCCTCTTCTTTCCCTCGGCCACCAGCCTTCGGCGAAGCCGCGATGATGTTATCCGCGAGCCTGCTGAAGGGCAGTGACTGGATCCACACATGACCAGGACCACGCAACTGCGCGAAGAATAATCCCTCACCGCCGAAGAGCGTGTTCTTGATGCCGCCCACGAACTGGATGTCGTAATCGATGGTCTGCGTCATGGCCACCAGGCATCCGGTATCAACTCGGAGCGTTTCGCCGGGCGCGAGATCGCGTTGAATGGTGGTGCCTCCGGCGTGGATGTACACCTGCCCATCGCCCTCGAGCTTCTGCATGATGAAGCCCTCACCGCCGAAGAGGCCGGCGCCCAATCGCTTCTGAAAGGCGATGCCGATGCTCACGCCCTTCGCGGCGCAGAGAAAGCTGTCCTTCTGGCAGATCAGCTTGCCTTGGTAATCGCGGAGGTCGAGCGGCATGATCTTGCCCGGATAAGCGGCTGCGAACCATGCTGTGCGGCGCACCTGGCTCTGGTTGGTGTAGGTGGTCATGAAGAGGCTCTCGCCGGTGAGCAGGCGCTTGCCAGCGCCAAGCATCTTGTCCAGGAAGCCCTGCTGCTGCCCGCGCCCATCGCCGAAGATGGTCTGCATAGCGATGCCTTCATCCATCATCATCATGGTGCCGGCTTCGGCAACAACGGTCTCGCCGGGGTCGAGGGTGATCTCGACGCATTGCATGTCGTCACCGACAATGCGGTGATCGAGCTCGTGGGCTTGGCGGGTCATGGGTTCACAGAATGATGGGGCGAAGCTATCGCGGCGAAATCCGGAGGCTGCACCGGCCATCCTCTACCTTAGCCGCTCACGCACCACCATGGCCTTCACCGCCACCAAGAAACTCTCGAAACCCGGCACTACGCCCGATCAGGAAATCCTGCTCCGCGCATGGGATTTGATGTGCACGGCCAAGGCCTTGACCGAGCTGTACGAGGAGCACTTCAAGCTCACGAGCAAGTATGTGCATGCCACCAGCCGGGGCCATGAGGCCATCCAGCTAGCGCTGGGCATGCAGCTGAAAGCGCAGGACTACGTGGCGCCCTACTACCGCGATGACAGCATCCTGCTCGGCATCGGCATGGAGCCTTACGAGCTGATGCTGCAATTGCTGGCCAAGCGCGACGACCCCTTCAGCGGCGGGCGCACCTATTACGGCCATCCGAGCTTACGGCGCGAGGGCATGCCGCGCATCCCCCACCAGAGCAGCGCCACCGGTATGCAGGCCATTCCCACCACGGGCATCGCGCTCGGCCTCTGGTACAAGGAGCAGGCGGGCATCGCGCATGACCTGAACGGAAGCGCAGATCAGGAGTCGCCCATAGTGGTGTGCTCCATCGGCGATGCGGCGATCACCGAGGGCGAGGTAGCCGAGGCATTCCAGATGGCGGTGCTGAAGAAGCTGCCGATCATCTATCTGGTGCAGGACAACGAGTGGGACATCAGCGCCAGCGCCGACGAGATACGCGTGGCCGATGCGAGCGAATACGCGAAAGGCTTCCCCGGTCTCGAAGTCCGGAAGGTGGATGGAGCGGACTTCATCGCGAGCTACGGCACCTTGAACGAGGTGATCGGCTTGGTGCGCAAAGAGCGCCGCCCCTTCCTGGTGCATGCCAAGGTGCCGCTGCTCAACCATCACACCAGCGGCGTACGCATGGAGTTCTACCGCAGCGAGGAGAACCTGGCCGAGCATCGCAAGCGTGACCCCTATCCGCGCTTCTTCCAGCAATGCCTCGACAATCGCTTGCAACTCGATGGCCTGAAGCAGATCGAGCAGAAGGCCATCGCCAAGGTGAAGGCCGACTTCGAGCGTGCCCGCGAAGCAGATGACCCCACACCGGCCGACCTCACCACGCACGCCTTCGCGCCCACACCAGTGACCGAAGAGCAAGGCGATCGCGCACCGAAGGACCGTCAGCCCACCGTGATGGTGGACAGCGCGCTCTTCGCCATCCGCGAGCTCATGCAGGAGGATCCACGCTGTTTGCTCTACGGACAGGATGTGGGCGCGCGCCTCGGCGGCGTGTTCCGCGAAGCCGCAACACTAGCGCGCGACTTCGGCGGGCACCGCGTGTTCAACACACCGATCCAAGAAGCCTTCATCATCGGCAGCACCGTAGGCATGAGCGCTGCGGGCCTGAAGCCGATCGTGGAGGTGCAGTTCGCCGATTACATCTGGCCAGGATTGAATCAGCTCTTCACCGAAGTGGCGCGCTCGTGCTACCTCACCGTGGGCAAGTGGCCCGTGAGCTGCATCCTGAGGGTGCCCATCGGCGCGTACGGCAGCGGCGGCCCCTACCACAGCAGCAGCGTGGAGAGCGTGCTGTGCAACATCAAGGGCATCAAGGTGGCCTACCCCAGCACCGGCGCCGATCTGAAGGGATTGATGAAGGCGGCCTACCACGACCCGAACCCTGTGGTGATGCTGGAGCACAAGGGCCTCTACTGGAGCAAGATCAAGGGCACCGAGGAGGCGAAGACCGTGGAGCCGAGCGCGGAATACATCATCCCCTTCGGCAAGGCGCGCCTAGTGCTGGCGGCCGATGCGAATGCCGTTGCGAAGGGCGAAGCGGCGGTGATCGTCACTTACGGCATGGGCGTGTACTGGGCCAAGGCCGCCGCAAAGGACTTCACCGGCCGTGTCACCATCATCGACCTGCGCTCGCTGGTGCCCTTGGACGAAGAGACCGTGATGAATGCCGTGCGCGCGCATGGGCGCTGCATCGTGGTCACGGAGGAACAGCTCACCAACTCCTTCGCGCAGGCACTTGCCTCGCGCATCGGCAACGACTGCTTCGAGCAGCTCGATGCACCGGTGCGCACGCTGGGCTCTGTCGATATGCCCGCGATCCCGCTCAACAGCACCTTGGAAGCCGCAATGATCCCGAGCGCGGAGAAGGTGTCTGCCGCGTTGAAGGAACTCCTCGCTTACTGACCGTGGAAGAGCGCTTCATCCAGGTGCAGCGCACGGCGCGCTACCATGTGCTGGGCACCTTGGAGGCTTCGCCTGAGATCTGGGTCGTGATCCATGGCTACGGCCAGCTGGCGCGCTACTTCCTGAACACCTTCAAAGGGCTTGAGCAGGGCCGCTGCTTCGTGGCGCCGGAAGGGCTGAGCCGCTTCTACCTCGATGCCGAGCATTCGCGGGTGGGTGCGACGTGGATGACCCGCGAGGACCGGCTGCACGAGATCGATGATCATGTGGCTTACCTCGATGCGCTGTGTGATGAGTTGCGCAAGCAAGCCATGCCAGGCGCGCGCATCTGCGCCTTGGGTTTCTCGCAGGGCGTGGCCACGCTCATGCGCTGGGCGGTACTCGGTCGAACGAACATCAATCGCCTAGTGCTCTGGGGCGGCAGTTTGCCTCCAGACCTTGATGGCGAACGGTTGAAGGCTCGGCTTTCCAATGCGACCGTGCATCTGGTGCATGGCACGAATGACAGCCTGGTGCCTGAGCGAGCGATGCACGATGGCACGAATCTGCTGAAGAGGCATGGCATTGCCTGCACCACCGCCACCTTCGCTGGCGGGCATGAGCTTGACCGGATCGCGTTGAGCGAGGCGCTTCCCGCCAGCCGCTAGGATCCCCCGCCTGCGGTTCGATGCCACCCGGCGGAGGGCACCTCGTTGAGAAACATTCAGCATCTTGCTCAAATAAACTGAACATCATGAAACGACCCCTACTCGCATCGCTCGCTGTAGCTAGCGCGATCCTGCTCAATGCACAAGCCACCAACTATCCCAACGGCAGCCTGGTCGCCGATTTCACGGTGACCGATACCCACGGGAACGTGCACAACCTGTACTCCTACACCGCGCAGGGCAAGTACGTCATCCTTGATTTCTTCTTCGACACCTGCCCGCCCTGCCAGGCCACCTCGCAGTACTTCAGCCAGCTGTACGAGACCTACGGCTGCAACGGCGGCAACTTGATCTGCATTGCCATGAACAATGGCACGGACACGAACGCGGAGGTGGATGCGTATGAGTCCGCCTATGGCGGTCCATGGTCACATCCTCCGGCCATCGGCATTGAAGGCGGCTGCACGCCCGTGGACATTGCCTTCGGCGTGAATGCCTACCCGACCTATTGCCTGATCGGACCGGACAACCTGATGAAGAACCAGGACATCTGGCCGCTCACGGACATGAGCACCTTCGTGCAGGCCTTCCCCGCTGGCCACAACATCGCACCGATGAGCTGCCTCGTGGGCATCGGCGAAACGGCAGCGTTGCCCGCGTTCACCGCGTACCCCGTGCCGAGCTCGGGCATGGTGACGCTGGAGCTGCCCTCCGGGATGCGCGGCCTGATGCAAGCGGAAGTGAGCGACGCCGCTGGCCGCGTCGTATTCGCGGCTCCCATCAACGGCAACGGCATTGCTCAGCTCAACCTCTCGGCCTTGGCCGATGGCCGCTATCTGCTTCGCGTTTCAGCCGATGATGGGCAGATGGCCATCAGCCGCATTGCGATCAGCCACTAGATCATGGCTCAATCCACAGGAAGCCCCGGTGATGCCGGGGCTTCCTGCTTCAGGTCGGGTCAGAATCTCGCGGCTGGGCGGTTCTCCTTCCACGCCAGCAGCTCATCGAGGCTGCGCACGCTCACGCTGTGATAATTGCTGCGGGCTGCGGTGTAGATGGTCTGCGCCATGAGGCGTCCCTTTTCGCTCTTGTTCAACTCGGCGTAAAGCGGCATGAGGAATTTCCGGCGGCCCACCGTGGTGAGGAATTGGTCGAGGCGGTCGAAGGCGGGATCATAATCGTTGCGGATGCAGAGCTCGAGCCAGGCGCTGAGCACTTCGGCGTTCCCATTGGCCGTGAACATGAAGGCCTGATCAAGCTCCTTCATCTTCTGCTCGTCCAGTCCATCGGGCAGGTGGCGCAGGAAATGCATCCAATGGAAGGTGGTCCAGCCCTTCACGTCAATCTGCCCCGCTTGCGTGCCAGCGACCCACCGCGCGATCTCCGCCTCCACCTTCGTGAAGCTGTCGCTCTGCGGCTCAATGGCATTGGCCGGCAAACCCGCGCCATCGATCCATTCCGCCACATTCAGATCGATGCCGCTTGGCTTCAACAGGTGATCGTGGAGGTAGGCGGTGAAGTCGTCGGTGGTCATGCTGCGGAAGGCATGCGCATCGAAATATCCGCGCAGGAAAGCGTCGAACCGGTCGCGACCGGCCTTCTCCTCGAGCAGCTGCAGCAATGCGAACCCTTTCTCGTAGGCGATATCGTTCATGCCCTCGTCGGGATCGCGGCCCTCGAGGTGCAGGCGCAGATGCGTATCGGCATGCTGGCCCTTGCCTTCAAGCTTGGCGATGGTGGCGTGCAGGTCCTGACGGCCGAGCAATTGCAGCATGCGCGCGTATTCATCACCGTAAACGGCCTCGCAGATGCGGTTCTCGAAATAGACGGTGAAGCCCTCGTTCAGCCAGAAGTCGTTCCAGGTGGCGTTGGTCACGAGATTGCCGCTCCAGCTATGCGCGAGCTCGTGCGCCACCAAAGCCGTGAGCGAGCGATCTCCGGCGAGGATGGTGGGCGTGGCGAACGTGAGCCGGGGGTTCTCCATGCCGCCGAATGGGAAACTGGGCGGCAGCACGATCACGTCGTAACGGCCCCAGCGATAGGCGCCATAGAGCCCTTCGGCAGCGATCAGCATCTTCTCCATATCGGCGAATTCCCATGCGGCCTTCTGCACCACATCGGGCTCGGCGTACACGCCGGTTCGCTCGCCGATGGGCACGAAGGCCAGATCGCCCACGGCTAACGCGATGAGGTAGGCCGGGATCGGTTGCTCCATGCGGAAGCGGTACGCGCCATCGGCGTTCACCGCGGTCGGATTCTCGGCGCTCATCACGGCCATGAGGCCCTGCGCCACCTGAACTTGCGCGTTGTAGGTGAAGCGGATGCCCGGGCTGTCCTGGATCGGGATCCATGTTCGCGTGAGGATCGCCTGGCCCTGGGTGAAGAGGAAGGGCTGCTTCTTGCCGGAGGTCTGATGCGGCTTCAGCCATTGCAAGGCACGCGCGCCGGGACCGGTGCGGTAGGCGATCGCCACTTGCTTCGCCCCGGGCGTCAGTTCCACTTCCAGCGGGCGGCCCAGGAAGGTGCTATCGCCCAGCGCGAAGGCCGCGGCCTTTCCATCAACGGAGACGCCCTCGATGAACAGCCCCTCCGAATCGAAAAGGATGCCCTGGGCATCGGCGGCGGCGGCGATGGTGTAGGTGGCGGTTCCGCGGATGGCCTCAGCGCCCATATCCACGTTGATATCAAGGTCGAGGTGCGTTATGCGCGCCTCCTGCGGACGGGCGTGGCTGTGGGGGTCCATGGTGAAGATGGGCTGATTATCCTTCGGCTCCGGCGCATTGGAACACCCGGCAATGATGAAGAGAAGGGCTGCGGAGGGAGCGAAGGAGCGAGGACGCATGCGAGCTTGAGCGATTATTGGAGGGCGAAACGGCCAGTCAAAAGTGAAGGCCCCCGGCGATTCCGGGGGCCTTTCAACCAGTCGGGGTGACTGGATTCGAACCAGCGACCACTTGCACCCCATGCAAGTGCGCTACCGGGCTGCGCTACACCCCGAAGAGGGCGCGAATGTAGCAAAGCACAACAGCCCGCAAAGGCAGGGCCCAACGCCCAAAGGGCCTTCACCGCATCGAGCCATCGCGGATAGCTACCAGCCTTGGATCGGATCTACTGCAATCGCGAGCGCCCCTTGTGCGTGGCACCGCATGCACTTCCGCAATAGAAAGCGAGCGCAGGAGCCAGATGCGTTCCGGCACTGCTGCGCTAAGCCCGGGTAAACTCCACGTTCAATGCGAACAAGTCCGCGGGCACCGTGTTTGACGGGCGGCATCCGCTTGGGACCAATGGGTGGGCGCGCCCACCCGCCGCAGGTAGTTTTGCCGCCCTCATCATGACGATGCGACATATCCTCGCGGGCCTTGTCCTGCTGTTCCCTGCATTCCTAAATGCCCAGAAGCAGGTCACAATCAGCGGCTTCGTGAAGGATGCCACCAGCGGCGAAGCGCTGATCGGCGCCAACGTGTTCGTGAAGGAGACCATGCGGGGCACCTCAACGAATGTCTATGGCTACTACGTGCTGAACGTTACGCCTGGGACGCACACCGTGGCCATGAGCTACATCGGCTACGACGATTTCGTGAAGAGCGTGACGGCAGCAGCTGACCTGAAGCTGAACATCGAGGCGCGGCCCAAGGCCATCCTCGCAGAGGAAGTGGAGATCGTGGGCGAGCGGAAGCAGGAGAATACCGAGGACACGCGCATGGGCACGGTTGACCTCGACGTTCAGCGCTTGCAAACGCTTCCCGCGCTGCTCGGCGAGGTGGACATCCTGAAGACGATCCAGTTCCTGCCCGGCGTGCAGAACAACGGCGAGGGCAACAGCGGCTTCTACGTGCGCGGCGGCGGCCCTGACCAGAACCTGATACTGCTCGACAACGCCACGGTGTATAACGCCAGCCACCTCTTCGGCTTCTTCAGCGTGTTCAATGCCGATGCCGTGAAGAACATCGAGCTGATCAAGGGCGGCATGCCCGCGAACTACGGCGGGCGCATCTCCTCGGTGCTCGACATCAACATGAAGGAAGGCAACGAGAAGAGCTTCCATGCGCAGGGCGGCATCGGGCTGATCGCCAGCCGCCTCACGTTCGAAGGCCCCATCGTAAAGGACAAGAGCGCCTTCATCATCAGCGGGCGCCGCACCTACATCGATGTGCTCACCAAGCCCTTCATCAACGAGAGCAGCCCCTTCGCGGGCAGCGGCTATTACTTCTACGACCTGAATGCCAAGGCCAATTACACCTTCAGCGACAAGGACCGCCTGTTCGTGAGCGGCTACTTCGGGCGCGATGTGTTCTCGCTTCAGAACGGCGGATCCGGCGGGCCCGGCTTCCGCATCCCCTGGGGCAACAGCACCTTCAGCGCACGGTGGAACCACGTCTTCGGCCCCAAGCTCTTCCTGAACACCACCGCCACCTTCAGCGACTACAGCTTCCTCTTCGACGCCTCGCAGGACCAGTTCCGATTCAAGCTCTTCAGCGGCATCAAGGACTACGGGCTGAAGGCCGACCTGGGCCACTACCCCAACGGCCGGCACCGCCTCAAGTACGGTGCGCAGTACATCTACCATGTGTACACCACAAGCACGGTGGATGTGAGCAGCGGCGAAACGCAGTTCAACATCGATACGCCGCCCAAGCTGCACGCGCATGAGAGCGCCGTGTACGCCCTCGATGAGATCGACCTCACCGACGCGCTGCGCATCAATCTGGGCCTGCGCTTCAGCCGATTCGATCACGTGGGACCCTACACCCGGTACATCGTTGACGAGCGCGGCCGTTCGATCGGCAAGGAAGAGATCGCGCCGGGCACCCCCATCCGTACCTACCAAGCCCTGGAGCCGCGCATCAGCCTGCGTTACCGCACCGGCCGCACCAGCAGCATCAAGGCTTCCTTCAACCAGGGCCAGCAATACGTTCACCTGGCCAGCTTCAGCAGCACCGCGCTGCCCACCGATGTGTGGATACCCAGCAGCACGCGCGTGAAACCGCAGATCGGCACCCAATACGCGGCCGGTTACTTCCGCAATTTCCTCGACGACCTGATCGAGGCCTCGGTGGAAGGCTATTATAAGGACTTCAAGAACCTGATCGAATACGCCGATGGCGCAAGCCCGCAGGACAACGGCAACACCAACTACGATCAGCAACTCGTCTTCGGCAAGGGCTACAGCTACGGCGCGGAGCTCTTCGTGAAGAAGCGCACCGGCAAGCTCACGGGCTGGCTGGGCTACACGTGGAGCCGCACCATGCGTAGCTTCCCGGACATCAACAACGGCGATGAGTTCCCCAGCCGCTGGGACCGCCGGCATGACCTGAGCATCGTGGCCACCTACGAGCGCAACAAGCGTTGGACCTTCGGCGGCGCCTTCGTTTACGCCACGGGCCAAGCCGTGACGATCCCCGTGAACCGCTACTTCGTGGAAGGCCAGCTCGTCAGCGAGTACACCGAGCGCAACGGCTACCGCATGGCGGCCTTCCATCGACTCGACCTCAGCGCCACGCTCAACGGCCGCGAGACCCGCGAGGTGAAGGACCCCGCAACGGGCGAGACCAAATTGATCCCGAAGAAACTCGTGAGCAGCTGGAGCTTCGGGGTCTATAACGCCTACAACCGTCAGAACCCCTACTTCATCTACTTCGACACCGCAGGCAACCCCAGCGATGGCAGCTTCCAAGTGGTGGCCAAGCAAGTGTCGCTCTTCTCCATACTTCCCTCCATCACATGGAACTTCAAATTCTGACGGCCAGGCAATCGCTCCTGATCGGTGCGATGGGCCTTCTCGTAGCGGGCTGCGACAAAGAGATCACCGTGGACCTCCCCGAGACCGAAGCGAAGGTGGTGGTGGAAGGCAGCATCGAGACGGGCCAGCCGCCCATCGTCTTCCTTACGCGCACCCAGAGCTTCTTCGCGCCCACCAGCGTGGCCAGCATCGCAGGCACCTATATCAGCGATGCCGTGGTCACCGTGAACGACGGCGACAGCACCTACGCCCTCACGCGCCTCTGCAGCGACCTGATCCCCGACTCGCTCATCGATGAGGTGGCCGCGCAGACCGGGGTGAGCGCGGATCTGCTCCGCGCTGCGAGCATCTGCGCCTGGACCTTCCTGAACAATGAGCTGCTTGGAGAAGAAGGGAGGACCTATCAGCTGCGCGTGCTCACGGAAGGGAAAGAGCTCACCAGCAGCACCACCATCCCGCAGGGCGTGGCGCTTGACAGCACCTGGTTCAAGCTGGCCAACCAACAGCCCAACGACGATTCGCTCGGCTTCATCTGGGCGCGCCTCAGCGATCCCGATACCGCAGGCAACGCCTACCGCTGGTGGGCGCAGCGGATCAATGCAGGCGAAGATGGCGAGCCGAAGGATTCCCGCTTCATAGCGCCCGTCTTCAGCGTCTTCGAGGACCGCTACATCAATGGGCTCGCGTTCGACTTCGCCTATAACCGCGGCAACGAGCCGTACAGCGCGGCCGACGACGACCTCAACGAGGAGCGCGGCTACTTCAAGCGCGGCGATACCGTGGTGGTGAAGTTCGCGAGCATCGGGCTCAAGGAGTTCCGCTTCTTCGACTCCTACTACAACAACGCCTCCTCCCAAGGCGATGTGTTCAGCAACCCGTCCAACATCCGCAGCAACATCAATGGCGGTCTGGGCGTGTGGGCCGGCTACGCGCCGCGCTTCCGCACCGTAGTGTGCCAGCCTTGACGGACATCACATCCGGGCGCTGGCGGCCGCAGCTAGATTTGCCGCCCCAACATGAGCACCTCGCCTGAGCACGTCCATTGCCTGATCATTGGATCAGGGCCCGCCGGTTATTCCGCAGCCATCTACGCCGCACGCGCAGACCTGAAGCCGTTGATGATCGAAGGCCCGCTGCCCGGCGGCCAGCTCACGCAGACCACGGAGGTGGACAACTACCCCGGCTACCCCAAAGGGCGTACCGGCCCGGATATGATGGAAGACCTGAAGCAGCAAGCCCTGCGCTTCGAAACGCGCATCCGCAACGGGTGGGTGACCAGGGTCGATTTCAGCGGCCCTGTGCACAAGGTCTGGGTGGATGAGAAGGAGGAGATCCATGCCGATGCGGTGATCATCAGCACCGGCGCCAGCGCGAAGTGGCTAGGGCTGCCCAATGAGATCCGCCTGCGCGACATCGGTGGCGGGGTAACGGCTTGCGCTGTGTGCGATGGCTTCTTCTACCGTGGCCAGAACGTGGTGCTCGTGGGCGCCGGCGATAGCGCGTGCGAGGAGGCCACCTACCTCGCCAAGCTCTGCCCCAAGGTGTACATGCTCGTGCGCAAGGATCACTTCAAGGCCAGCAAGGCGATGGTGCACCGCGTGGAGAGCACGCCGAACATCGAGGTGCTGTTCAACACAGAAGTGAAGGATGTCCTGGGCGCGCATGCGGTTGAAGGCGTGCTGGCGATCAACAACGCGACCGGCGAAGAGCGCAAGCTCGATGTCACGGGCCTCTTCATCGCCATCGGCCATACCCCTGCCACAGAGATCTTCAAGGGCCAGCTCGAAATGGATGAGGCCGGATACCTGAAGCACGACCCAGACCGCACCAGCACCAAGGTGCCCGGCGTATTCGTCGCGGGTGATTGCGCCGACAAGGTTTACCGCCAGGCAGTGACCAGTGCGGGCAGCGGCTGCATGGCGGCCTTGGATGCGGAGCGCTGGCTGGCTGCCCAAGGAAAGCACTGAGCGCCTATTCAGGGCTCGGTCCTCCAGTCGCTGTACTCGATCCAGAACCGCACCAGCTCACGCTGCTCGAAGGGGATGTCCCAGTCGCCATCGTAGTGGACGCGCACGGGCACGAGCGCATCGCCGATACGGATGTTGCGCACGCTGATGGTGATGTCGAAGTCGAGGAATACGGAGGCGTGCGCGATCCGGTAGCTGCGCGCCAGGACATCGAATGTGTCCTGGTCGAACCAGGTGTCCATGGTCTTGATCACGGTCTTGCCATCGCGGTGCTCGGGCTTGGCCGCCGCACTGAACACCCAGCAGGGGCGGTCGCCGCGGGTGTCGCTCCAGATGCGGAAATCGTAGAGCGGCGCCATTTCAGGGCTGAAGAGCGCGAGCTTCCTGCCGATGAAGGGCACGCTGGCTATCTCGGTGCCGGGGTCGAACATGAATTTCTTCAGTTCGCCCTTGTACTTCTCGAAGCGGCTGCCGCGCTCCACAACGAGCTCGCGCCCTGCCACGGTGTTATCGGCGGTGAAGCTGCCCTTCGGGAAGAAGACTTCATCGTACATCTCGATGGTGAGGTAGCGGAAGCGCCCCTTGCGATCTCGGAGCCTGCCGGTCTCGCTCAATGAATCGATCACCTGCTCTGCGCCACGGCCGTCACGCACCAATCGCGCCCTGCGGAAGAGCGCTGCGGACTCCCGCTCGTCCTTGCGGCGCACCCGCGCCTCGCTGCGCAGCGTGTGCGGATGATAGCGCGTGTTCAGGAAGGCCTTGTGGAAGCTGCTGTCGGAGCGCACACGGTGCACGAAGGCCTCCACATCGAAGCCCTGTGCCTGCGCGGAGATCACGACCTCGTCGAGCGTGATGCGCTGGAGGAGGGTGTCGGGCTGGGAAATTCCTGAAAAGGGGAAGTGGAAGGCAGAAAGCTGAATCAAGAAGGCAGAAAGCTGAAACCGGAAGGAGCGCATCGCTAATGCCTGCGGGTGGGGCCGAGGCTGCCGTACAGCTCGTACTTCTTCTTCACGAAGAGCAGGAACTCGTACTGCGTGAGGCCCTTGATCACCTCATCGGGCACGGCGCAGAAATCGATGAAGTCGTCGAAGGAATCATCGCTTAGGTTGATGATGTCGTACTCGACGTATTGCTGCAGCAGCTCACGGAGCAATGCGCGCTTGCGGTCCTCGTTGCGCATCTGCGCCACCAGGCGCTTGCTGCGCTCGCGGCGGCTGAACTCCTGGTAGAGGAAGGTAATCGGGCTCTGCAGCGCATCCACCGAGCTGAGGCGGTAATCACTCTCCTTGTATCCGAGCTTCTCGATGTCCTTCTGGATCTGCTGCAGGGTGCGCTGGCTGAGCACCTCTACAGCTGCGAGCTGGTACTGGATGGGCAGCAGGCGAACGGCCACCCGATAACTCGGCTTGGGCAGGCTGTCGCGCATGCAGATCATGGCGGTGCGGTGGCCCACGGAGCCGATCATGATCGTATCGGTCTGCAACGCCTGCACCATGAAGCTGCCGTCGGGATTACCGAAAGCCCCGTTGCGGGTGCGCTTGTTCACGATCATGAGGTCGTAATAGGCGCGGTCGTTGGAGCTTGAGCTCACTTGGCCATGAATGGTGACCAGCTCCTGGCTGCAGGCTTCCGCTGCTATTAGAGAGATGATGGACGCGAGGAGGATGGCGCGCATGCGAAAGGCCAAATGTACCGGGCAACGACAGGCAGCTTCCGGGCCAGAGGAGGCTGCCTGCGAAAAAAGGTGAAGGGCCCCCGCAACGGCATGCGCCGAGCGAAGGCCCTTCATGAAGAGCCTGTGCATCTGTAAGCCGGGTCCTGTTCCCCGCTCGCGCGGGGCCTCCACCATCTATCTAGTCCCGCCGTCGCCAACGGGATCCATCGACCTACCCTCCGGGATCGGACGAGCCGCCCTTATCCGCCTTGCGGCGAAGCCCCGGTATACATGGTCTTTCAGCCCGTGGGGTTTACCAAGCCGCCGATGTCGCCACCGGCGCTGGTGGGCTCTTACCCCACCTTTTCACCCTTGCCCTCCTTGCGGATGGCGGTCTCCCTTTCTGCGGCACTATCCGTAGCGCCACCGTTCCCGGTTGCGCCCCTTCCCGTTAGGAAGCACGGTGCCCTACGCTGCCCGGACTTTCCTCCGCAGTTCTGCAAATGCGGCGGTGGAGCGATGCACAGGTTTATCAAAGAACTTCTTCGGTCGGAGGTTGAAGATTGCTCTTCGATTGGAGGTTGCAGGTGGATTCTGGTTGAGGGTTGAACTTCCCACAACCCCCAACCTCAAACCAACCCTCATCCTTTCAACTTCCAACCTATTCAACCCCTTCCCCTGAGTATTTCAACCTCCGTCGCCCCCACGCCATAACGCCGCATGTCAGCGTCGTAGAAGCGCACGCCATCGTAATACTGGAGCATCTTCCTCACCTCCTCGCGCAGCACGCCCTCCCCCACGCCGTGTATGACGATGAGCTTTCTCTTGCCGTTGCGGATGGCGCTCTCCAAAGCCCGCTCGAAGTAGCGGATCTGGTACTCCAGCTTCTCACCATCGCTCAACCGTGTTTCGTCCTCCACGAGCTCGTGCAGGTGAAGGTCCACCTCGGCCACGCTGTTGTCTTCGGGCTTCTTCGGCGTCTTGCCGGGACGGATCGGCGCCCGGGTGCGGCGCTTCTCCTCCAGCAGCTCATTGGCCACGCGCATGCCTACGGCATGGTCGCTCACGCGAAGGTGCGCCGCATGGGAACCCTCGGCCACCTGCACCAGTCGCCTCTCGGGCAGCTCCAATTCAAAGCCATCATCGGTGCGCAGCAGCACATGCCCCGGTCGGCCGGCGCGAAGCACCACCCCACCGCCCACGTCATCGATGAACGAGACGCGGTCGCCTTGCTGCAACTTTACCGCTGCCATGCGGCGAAATTAGCCCCCATGAAACGTCAATTCCTGTTCTTCACGGCATGCATCTGCCTCGTAGCGCCAACCCTTGGACAAACGGAAGGCGGCTGCATGGCCCAAGGCGGACGATCGGCGCTCGACAAGCTCTTCGAGCAGGAACTGCATTACCCGGCGGTGGCGCTCGAAGCCGGGATCAAGGGTGAAGTGGTGATCGCCACGAGATTGGAACCTGATGGATCGGTGAAATCGATCCAGGTGGGCAAATCGCTTTCACCCGAATGCGACCAGGAAGCGCTGCGCGTGGCGCGCATGATCCTTTGGCGCCCGGAGACGGCTGGGGAACTGTGCGGCAGCACGGAGATCTTCCTGGCCATTCCCTTCGAGCCGGGCAAATACAAGCGCTGGCTGAAGGATCGGGCTCCACGCACCGGCGAGCGCTTTGCATTGCCCGTTGCATCGCCCGACAGCGTAGCGAGCCTCGTCGTGTTCCAGGCCAGACAAGTCGACCAGCACATCGCACCCGGCATTCCGAATGGCATGGCCGGGCTGCCCGCTTACATCGGCAAGGAGATGCGCTACCCCAGTGAGGCCATGCGCTACAGCCTCGAAGGCACGGTGAAGGTGGAATTCGTGGTGGAGCCTACAGGGACCATCAGCAACATGCACGTGCTGCAATCCGTGGGCGGAGGCTGCACCGATGAAGCCCTCCGGCTGCTGTACCGCATCCCCTGGCAGCCCGCGGTGAAGAACGGCCAGCGCGTGCGCAGCGCGCTGCAGGTTCCGATACGCTTCGATCTGCCGAAGCAGCGGCCGTGACACATAGCGACGCTGACCTGAGCCCAACGTAGCCATAGAGCCTGGACATTTCACGGCGCAACCGGAATACTCCAATTTGGTAGTCCAATTGAGTAAGCTACCTTCGGTTTCCAATAAACTACGTCATGCAGCCACTCAGCCACTCAGCATCAAGGCAGCAATAAGAGTAAGTGCTATGGAGAACCGCAGCCGACTGTTCTTGGTCGAGTCCTATGTATCGGCGCGCTCTTGATTTCGATGGCTTCGCTTAATGATCTCCACGGGCAATTCTATGTGAACAAAGAATGGGTTCAGGCCAATGGTACTCCTGCCCAGCTCGAATGGGCGGCGAGCACCTTGGATGGACAAGGACATATCGTAGTTGTAAGCAACACGGTAGTTTCCTCCAACAATGCAGACCTCCTGATAACCAAGTACGGCCCAACAGGCGACTTGGTCTGGCAACAAACCTACGGCGGCATTGACGGCGGACAGGACTACGGCGTTGCCGTCGCAGCGCTTGCGGGTGGAGGATTCGTGGTGGCTGGCGTGCTCAGCCAGACCCTCACTTCACAGGACATCGTGCTTCTTGGAATCTCGCCAACTGGTGACATTGACTGGGAAGCTCTGTGGAACGGAAGCGCCAATGGCACGGATGTGCCAACCTGCCTGATCATTGCACCGGACGGGAACATCTATTTGGGCGGCACCACAACTTCTAGCCTCGGCAATCTTGACTATGTGCTGAACAAATACAGCTCGACCGGTGCATTGCTTTGGTCATCGACCTACGAATACAGCGGCTTCCCGGATGCGGGCGTTGGCCTCGCACTTGACGCGGATAACAACCCGATCATAACGGGTGCTTCTGCAACCGGACCGCTCTCTTGGGACTATGCTACAGTCAAGTACCACAGGAACACGGGTACGCAGATTGACGAGGCTCGCGTGAGCGTTCCTGGGTTCGGTCTGGATCAAGTGCTATCCATCGACCAGGATGATCAAGGCCACTTCTACATCACCGGATTCAGGGAGGTGAATGGCCAAAAGGACATCCAGACCGTGAAGATCACCAGCACGTTCACGGTGGACTGGGTAGTGAACTACGACGGTGAGGGGCTTGATGATGCAGGCCGGGCCATCAAGGGCGATGACCTAGGGAACGCATACGTTGCCAGATATTCACGGAAGGGTATCGGCGGCACTGACTTGGTCGTCATGAAGTACGACAGCGCAGGTACCGAGCTTTGGGAGAAGCGATACGCAGCCTTGAATCCTGCGCATTCGGTTGAACCGAAGCGCATGGCGGTAACCAATGATGGAGGCGTAGTTGTTGCCGGTGTTATCAACGATGGCGTCTCGGACAACTTCATCACGATCAAGTTCGGCTCGGATGGCAGCTTGCATTGGGACAGGCAATATGATGGACTGGCAGGGAATGACCAGGCGCTTGATCTGCTGGTAGAAGGCGATCACGTGTACGTCTGTGGGCCTTCAGCGACGATCACTGGGCCGATGCTGGCCACGGTGAAGTACTCCACCACAACGAAACCAGACGGGTGGCTGTATTCCTCAACGGGCACGCCGCTCTGCGTCGCCGAGGAGATCGTGGTCAAGTTCAACCGCCAGGTGATCGACATGGAGCTCGTGGATGATCCACGCTGGGAGTTCGGAACCTTGGAAGAACTCACTTCCGATAGCCTAGCCGGTGCGATCGGCGAGAAGCTGGGAATCGGTGCGGTGGCTGGAAAGCGCCTGCCCGTGTACAAGATCTTCCGGTGGATGACCTCGGCTGACAGCATCACCATCACACGCCTCGGTGAGGAGGAGCCCGTACCGGACTTCTGGAGCACATTCATCATCGGCATCGGCGATGCGGTAGAGGTCCATGTGGCCATGGATAGCCTGAGCACGATGCCGCAGCAGATCTTCTATGCTTGCGCGAACACGGTATATGAACCGACGGACCTGCCGAACGACCCGCTCCTTTATCGCCATTACAGCCTTGTTCCGACCGAGCCATACCTCAACGCCAGCATCAATATGGAACCGGCTTGGGCCATCAACACCGGCGAACCATCCATCAAGGTGGGCATCGTGGATCATGCGGTGGATGGCATTCATGAGGATCTCTCCGGAGTGGTCATTGGTGGATACGACTGGTACAACAATACTCCATGGGACCCCAATATTGGAGCGCCTAGCAGTCATGGGCAAGCTTGCGCAGGCATCGTTGCGGCCAAGCGGAACAACGGCATCGGCATCGCGGGCATAGCGGGCGGTGATCACGACGTCGCGAACGCCCCTGGTTGCTCCATCGTGAGCCTTGGAACGAACTACGAGAGCACCAATGCGGCAGTGGCCATCATTCACGGTGCGGGGGCCGTGCCGGGGAATTACTACCCTGGCTATGTACCAGGCCAATTCCCTTGGTTCGGCGTGCATGTGCTCAACAACAGCTACGGCTGCTACCTGGACAATATCCAATGCTGGAACCCGCTCATGCGCGACGCCATGCAGTTCGCCTTCCGCAACAAGACCGTGTTCGCGGCTGCCCGCGGTAATGGCGGCTCAGCCATAGGATTCTTGCCTGCCACCATCGCCGATGGCTTCAACGTGAACGATGCTGCTGCTTTGAGCGTTGGTGCGAGCGGCACGGACGGAGCGTATATGTCTGGATCGACTCCCGGTGACCTCAGCAGCAGCTTCAGCCAGGGTATGGATTTGATTGCACCGGGCACCGTGCGCTTGGTCACCTCCACTGCGGATGCACCCTTCAATTTCGAGCAGTGCATACCGGCACCGCCAGGCTACGATTGTTTCCGTGGCACCTCGGCAGCGGCCCCGCATGCGGCTGGCGTAGCCGCCTTGATGCACAGTGAGCACAACATCTCTTCAACGCTCTATCCGAACAATCTCGCACCAGAGGATATCGAGCGTATCCTGGAGAAGAATGCACAAGATGTGGTTGGAACCGCTGGAAGTCCGTACACCATCGGATATGATGCATACAACGGTCACGGCCTATTGGATGCAGGCGCAACCATGGCGCAGGTGGCCTATCCCTACTATGTCTATCACAATCAGCCGCCCATCAGCTCGTCATTCAACCTGTACCCGGCACAGCTGGTTCAGCTTTCCGGGAACGCGGGTGGATTCCCCGATGGCTACTACTACGCGGAGCGGGTTGATGCGACCCATACCTACGCCGATGCCTTCCTGCCGAACACCTTCATCCTGGACCATTGGCCGCGCGAGAGCAGCACCACCGGCACCAGGCCACAGAACTTCATCGATGGCAGCTACGGCAGCACGTATGCAGCGGTCGTCACCGATCACACGGCGCAGGTCACCATGACCACCACCGGCTGGTACGTGTTCCCCAATCAAGCAGGCCAACCCGGACCCACCTGGGTACCCACGAACCCGTACCAGGCCAAGACGGCCTACTCCCTGCACCTTTACAAGGAGTTGTCCGTTGGCGTGCAGGAACCAGCTTCTGAAACCACACGCTTATGGCCGAATCCGGCCACGGATCGTGTGCAGATCGGCTTCAACCACACGACTGCTTCGCCCATGGATATCCTCGTGGTTGATGCTATGGGCCGGTTGGTGAAGCGGCATCGCGTGCCACCCGGCGCAGACCGTGATGCAATCAGCCTGCATGGCTTGGCTCGCGGTGTTTATGCTGCGCGCTTCACCTGGGACGGTGAGATCAGTAACCACTCCTTCGTCATCTACTAGTCCGGCCATGAGAACCCGAGCGTCCCTCTGCTTGCTCCTTTTGGCCGCTGCCGCTTGTCGAAAGCCTGAGCCTGTGCCACCTTGCCCAGCGAATGGCGACGCACCCGGCCCCTGTGGGTCACATACGCCTTGCACCCCATTGCCCCAGCCTCCTTTAGGCGGTGATTGGAATTGGCAGTATCCGGAGAATTACGCTGGCAACGCCGTGTTCAACCCGAACAATGGGAACGAGATACTGCTTGAGCGTGTTCCCTACGGTGGCGGTTGGGTCAACTCACAGCTCTACCGGTTTGATTTGAGCAACGGCAACCTGCAGCTAGTACATGAAGGTGCCTTGAGCGGTGGCCGCTCATCATGGGGCACCAATGGCTGGATCACCTTCTCCCAAGCCAGCGCCCCCAACTGGAACATCTGGAAAGTGAAGGCCAATGGCGACAGCCTCACCCAGCTCACCTTCAATGGCAACAGCTTCAGGCCCATCTGGAGCCCGGACGGGACAGAAATCGGGTACGAGTCTGGCTTCCTGAGCCAACCCGCGCTCAATGGTTTGAATATTCGGATGAGCAGCGCGGGCACACCCATCGACACGCTATGGGATCTAGGAGCATTCGCCGGTCATCCGGTTTGGTTTTCACCGAATCGAACCTACAATGTCTTTGCTTGGGTCTATTCCTGCACTTGGGGTGCGAATTCAGGTACGGACCTGATTTATCAGCTCCCGGATTCAGTGATGCAACAGGGATTGCCACAAGGAGCGGCCTATGTGCCCGCCACGCATAGCATGGTCTGGTCCCATCGGACAGGCTTGTACCGAACGCATCTGACGACGGGCTACACGGAACGACTGATCGCGACCTGCAACTCTAGCCATTTCACCACCTTGGATTACTCCCCGCACACCAACAAGCTCCTGGCGGTGCGGGCCCGCGCCAGCACGCCCGACGGCGTGATCCTCAACATGGAGAATGATGTGCTGCTCATGAACCCCGATGGCACTTGCCCGCAGGTGCTACAAATACCGTGGCCGCGGTGAGCTTAAATAGGCATCAAGCTCCAAGTCGTGATTCGGTTTCTCGGATTCCGCCACGATCTGCCCAGGCAGCGGCAGTGATTCCTCAGGCCGCCGTCTTCTGCCCCAGCATGCGCTTGGCCTCGCGGTAATACTTGAAGGGCACCACCAGCATGCCGAAGCACTCGCCGTGCTCCTTTCCGAGGTGCTTATGATGCGCCTTGTGCGCGCGGCGGATGGCGAGGAAATAGGGGTTGTTCGTATTCCGCAGCCACTTGATTCGCTGGTGGATGAAGACCTCGTGCACGAAGAAGTAGAGGATTCCGTAGATGAGGATGCCCAGTCCTATCCAGAGCCAAGGGGAATGCAGGCCGAGCACGCTGCCCGCGATGAAGCAGCCCATCGAGGGCACGGCGAAGATCAGGAAGAAGCTGTCGTTGCGCTCGATGAAGTTGTAGTGGTCCTTCTTGTGGTGATCACTGTGCAGGTTCCAGAGGAAGCCGTGCATCACGTATTTGTGCGTGGCCCAGGCCACGAACTCCATGAAGGCTGCCGTGCCGAAAACGATGGCGATGATGGCCCAGATGCTCATGCTCGGGGAACGTTCGGGTTCACACTCCTGTTCGGTGCTGGGCCGAATAGCGCTTCAAGCACGGCCCAGCGGTGATCGAAGATGCGCTTCAGCCGACCCTTCACCACCCAATCGTGCATGAGCTCGCCCAAAGGGCCCATTGGCAGCTCGTACTCAACCCGGTCGCGCATGAGCACGCCGCCCTCCACCTCCTCAAAGCTGTGCTCATGCCACCAACGCTTGTAGGGGCCACGCACTTGCGTGTCCACGAATTTGAAGGGCGCC
Source organism: Flavobacteriales bacterium (assembly GCA_016716605.1). NCBI lineage: Bacteria > Pseudomonadati > Bacteroidota > Flavobacteriia > Flavobacteriales > Flavobacteriales bacterium. The sequence continues at coordinate 1,585,122 of JADJWA010000001.1, read as the reverse complement.
TGCACCTCCTCGATGCGCGTGACCCATGTGAGCGGTATGCCGAACAGCGGCTTCACCGTGTAGGTGATGAGCTGGCCTGAATAGGCTGGATGTTCATCGAAAGGCTCGCGGATGGCGAAGCCCAATTCACGGGGCGTGATCCTAGCGAGATTACGGGGCGTGCTGAAGAACTCCCAAGCCTCGCCCAGCGTGGTCCTGAGCAATTGGCTGCGCTCCAGGACATGGATGGCCATGCTACTTGATCACTTCCAGCTTCGGGTAGCGCTTCCGCCAGTTCTCCAGCGCTTTCTGGCTGCTCACGGTGATCACCGTGCGGGCATCGAGGCGGACCTTGATCTCCTTCACGCCTTTCTTGATGGGGCGCTCCAGGATAAGTGCTGGTTTCTTGCGGGGCATACTAGCTGATGATTTCGAGCTTGGGATAGCGTTGCCGCCAGAACTCAAGCGCTTTCTGGCTGGCAAGTGTAATCACTGTGCGGGCATCCAAGCGGACCTTGATGGCCTTGAGGCCGTTCTTCACCGGTTGGGTGAGTATGAGGGCTTTCTTTTTCCGTGGCATGGCTATGCGAAGAGATTGGTTTGTTTGTCGCCCGCTTTTCCCGCGCCTGACAGGGCTTCCTTGAAGACCCGCAGGACCCGGTCGCGCGCTGCTTCGTGAACAACGATAGGACGCGAATAGCTGGCCGATCCGTACTCTGGCACCCAGTGCTTTACATAGTTTAACTGAGGGTCGAAGCGCTCAAGCTGCAGCTTCGGATTGAAGACCCGGAAGTAGGGTGCCGCGTCACAGCCTGAGCCTGAGGCCCATTGCCACCCCCCGTTGTTGCTGCTGAGCTCAAAATCGAGCAGCTTGGCCGCGAACCAGGCCTCTCCCCATCGCCAGTCGATGAGCAGATGCTTGGTTAGGAAGCTGGCTACGACCATCCGCACCCGGTTGTGCATCAGGCCCGTTGCAGCTAATTCACGCATGCCGGCATCCACCAAAGGATAGCCGGTTCGACCCTCGGACCAGGACTTGAACTCCGATTCATCATTCCGCCAGAGGATGCGGTCGTAGGCCGGCTTGAAGGCCTTCTCCGGATGCGGATAATGCCAGAGGATCTGCATGTAGAACTCCCGCCAGATGAGTTCGTTGAGGTACTTCGGGCTGGTTTGCATGCTTCGCCGCACCAGTTCCCGCACGCTCACCGTGCCGAAGCGAAGGTGGGTGCTCATGCGGCTAGTGCCGTTCACTGCAGGATGGTCGCGCGTGTGCTCATACCCGGCCAGCAGCTCTTCGCTAAGCGTGGCGGGCGGCACATGCAGGTCCGTGCGTTGGAATCCGATCTGATCCAGTGTCGGCAGTGGCAAGGGTTCGGTCTTCGAAAGCCCGCTCAAAAGGCCTTCGCTCGGATAGGGCTCCGCCATCTCCGGGGTGAACCGCGCCCGCCATTTCCGCATGTATGGCGTGTACACGGTGTATGGCCCTCCGTCGTCTTTCACCAATTCACCACGTTCGAAGATGCTGACATCCTTGAAGCTGCGGAAGGGGACCCCGCGCGCGGCAAGCAGCTCGCCCACAGCGGCGTCCCGCGCGATCGCATAGGGCTCGTGGTCATGATTGGCGGTCACTGCGGTGATGTCGTATCGCTCCAGCAGCCGCTTCCAGACGTCGATGGGTCGTCCATGCTCCACGAGCAGGGTGGAGCCGCGCCCCACGAGCTCCGACTGCATGGTGGTCAGCGTTCGGTGGATGAAGTCCACCCGGCGGTCGGCCTTGTCCTCGAGCCGGTCCAGGATATCCGCGTCGAAGATGAATAGCGGCAGCGCTTCGCCATGCTCGCTCAGCGCGCGGAAGAAGCCATGGTTGTCCTGCAGTCGCAGATCGCGACGGAACCAGTGTATGCTGATGCGGGGCTTCGCGGCCACGTCAGCGCTTCACTTGGCCGAGGAATTCGCTCCGCACGTCAGGCTCCTCGAAGCGCCCGCTGAAGTGCGAGGTCACCGTGCTGCTGCCTTCGTCTTTCACGCCGCGCAGCTTCACGCACATGTGCTCCGCGTCGATGAGCACGGCGACATCCTCCGTGCGGAGCACGTGCTTCAGCTCGGCGGCGATCTGCTCGGTGAGGCGCTCCTGCACCTGTGGCCGTGCGGCGAAGTGCTTCACGATGCGGTCGAGCTTGCTCAGGCCGATCACCTGACCGCTGCTGAAGTAAGCCACGGCGGCCCTGCCGATGATGGGCACGAAGTGGTGCTCGCAGAAGCTGTGCACGGTGATGTCGCGCTCCACCAGCATGCCCTTGTAGCCGAACTTGTTGGCGAAGAGGGTCGGCTTGGGGTGGGTGGCCGGGTCAAGCCCGCTGAACACCTCGTTCACATACATCTTGGCTACGCGCCTTGGCGTGCCGTGCAGGCTATCATCATCCAGGTCGAGGCCCAGGGTCTCCATGATGCCGCGGAAGTGCCGCTCGATCCGGTCGATTTTCTGATCCGAGGTGAGCAGGAAGGCATCGGCACGCATGGGCGTATCGATCACAGGGGACTGGTGAGGCGCTCCGGCCTCTTCCAGGGGAAGTGCCAGCGGGATCACGGCACCGCTCTTCTTCATCAGCATGTTCGGGGTTGTTTCAGGGCCAGGGGGGCTTCGCGCGCGGCTTCTTCCTTTATGCGCCCCCAGCAGATGCGCAACCAGGCGGTGTACCGTTCCGGATAGTCGCGCAGGGCGGCATCCAGCTCTTGCATATCCATGTAGGCCCAGGCATCGGCCTCCTGCGGATCGGGCAGCGCCGGGCCGTCCCAGCGGCCGAAGAGGACATGATCCAGCTCGTGCTCGATGAGCCCGTTCTCGAATTCGGCTTTGTAGCGGAAGCTGAAGCGGTGGAACAGGGGCGCGTCGATGCCCATCTCCTCCATCAGCCGACGGCGAGCCGCCTCTTCGACCGTTTCCTCCGGTCTCGGATGGCTGCAGCAGGTGTTGGTCCACAGGCCCGCGCTGTGGTACTTGCCCGGGGCTCTGCGTTGCAAGAGCAAGCGGCCCTGATCATCGAATAGGAACACCGAGAAGGCGCGGTGCAGTGCGCCCTCCTGGTGCGCGCGCAACTTGCCCATAGCGCCAATAGGCTCGTCTCGCTCGTTCACGAGCACCACCTGCTCTTCGTCCATCGCTTGATTATGCATGGTGATCAGAGCATGCCGAAGCTATGGCGCAGGTAGCTGGTGGTGAGCAGGGCGATCTTCCTACGGTTGCGCACGCGCACGCGCTCCTGCATGATTCGTCCGGCCGGCAGCGCCTTGATCTTGCGGAAGAGGTTCACGTAGTAGATGTGGGCCATGTACACACCGAAGCGCGCGCCCTTCGGCAACTGGCGTATCCCGATCAGCGCCGCATCGAAATCGGCCTGGATGTCGGCCTCGATGGTGCGCTTGGTCTCCTCGTCCCACCGGCTCAGGTCGATGCCGGGGAAGTAGGTGCGACCTAGGTTCTGGTGGTCGTCTTTCAGGTCGCGCAGGAAGTTCACTTTCTGGAAGGCGGCGCCCAGTTTCATGGCCGCTGGCTTCAGCATCTGATAGAGCGCTTCATCGCCCTCACAGAAAACACGGAGGCACATGAGGCCCACCACCTCAGCGCTGCCTAGGATGTAGGTCTCGTAGCTGCGCTGATCATGGTGCCTGTCCATGAGGTCCATGGCCATGCTGTCCAGGAAGGTGTCGAACAGTTCCTGCTCGATGCGATAGTCGTTCACCACCTTCTGGAAGCTGTGTAGGATCGGGTTAAGGCTGATGCCATCCGCGATGGCGCGGTAGGCGTCTTCGCGGAAGCGCGAGAGCAGGCCGTCCTTGTCGAAGCCATGGAAAGTGTCCACGATCTCGTCTGCGAAACGCACGAATCCGTAAATGGCATGGATCGGTGCGTGGAATCTCTTGTCGAGTGAGCGTATGCCCAATGAGAAGGAAGTGCTGTAACCATAGGTGGTGTGCCGGCTCGCCTTCTGGCACACCTTGTCGTAGAGCGCGATCGTATTCATAGGACGATGGATTTGCGGGCGACTTCCTTCGCTACCAGATCGGCCACAACCTGCCCGCTGATGATCGCCGGCGGCACGCCAGGACCGGGTACGGTGAGTTGCCCGGTGTAGTACAGGCCTTCCACCTTGCGGCTCTTCATGCTTGGGCGGAGCGGACCCGTTTGCATGATGGTGTTCGCCATGCCATAGGCGTTGCCCCGGAAAGCATTGTAATCAGCCTGCAGGTCGTTGATGCTGTAGCTGCGCTTCACCACCACGTGCGGGCGTGGGTCGAAGCCAAGTTGCTTGTCCAGTCGCTCCATCACGATGCGATAATAGCGGTCCCGGGTCTCTTCACTGTCGTTGAGGCCCGAAGCGATGGGGATAAGGATCACCATGTTCTCCTTGCCTGCGGGCGCCACTGACGGATCGGTCTTGCTGGCGCAGCTGGTGTAGAACAGAGGCTTGCTGGGCCACGCGGGGTTGTCGTAGATCTCCGCGCTGTGACGGTCCAGCGATTCATCGAAGAAGAGCGTGTGATGCTCCAGGTTGGGCAGCTTCCTATCGAAGCCGAGATAGAACAAGAGCCCGCTCGGCGCCATGGTTCGTTTGTTCCAGTAGTCCTTGCTGTAGCCGCGTGCCTGCTCCGGTACGAGCTCCTGGTCCACGTGGTGGTAGTCGGCGCCGGCCACGACGATGTCAGCCTTCAGCACGTCCTCCTCCGTCTCCACGCCAACGGCCTTGCCATTTTCCACCACGACCCGCTTCACCGGGGTGCAGAAGCGGAGGGTGGCACCCTGTTTCTCCGCAACGCGAACAAAGGCCTCCACCACCTTGCCCATGCCACCCATGGGGTACCAGGTGCCGAGCTCCATGTCCGCGTAGTTCATCAGGCTGTAGAGCGCTGGTGTATTCTGTGGAGCAGCACCGAGGAAGAGCACCGGGAATTCCATCAGCAACCGGAGCCGATCATCGGTGAAATGCGCCTGCACATGCTTGCGCAGGCTGCGGAACACTTTGGTCTTCAAGAGGCCGCCAATAAGGCCGGGATGCATGTACTCGCCCCAGCTCAGCGAAGGGCGGTACACCAGCTCGCCCATGCCGAGGTCGTACTTCAGCTTGGCCTCGTTGAGGAATCGGCCCAGCTCGGCGCCGGCCCCTTTCTCCTTGCTCTCGAAGAAGGCGCGGAGCGCGATCGGGTCGGCCGGGACCGCCCATTTCTCTTCAGGCCCGAAAACCACGCTGTAAGAAGGGTCGAGCCGGATCAGGTCGTAGTGGTCACGGACACGCTCGCCGAAGCTGGCGAAGAAGCGCTCGAACACCTCGGGCATCCAGTAGAAGCTTGGACCCATGTCGAAGATGAAGCCCTGCTCGCTCCAAGTGCGCGCACGGCCACCGGGCTGGGCATTCTTCTCGAGCACGGTCACCCGGAAACCGTTCCGCCCCAACGAGGCGGCGGCGGCCAATCCGGCAAAGCCGGAACCGATGACCACGGCGTGCTTCATTCAGTTCTGGACGTGCTTATCGGTGAGCATCTCCTGCAAGCGCTGGCGTGCCTGATGGATGCGGCTCTTGACGGTTCCGATGGGAATGCCCATTTGCTCGGCGATCTCATGGTATTTGTAGCCTTCGTGGTGCATGAGGAAAGGCGTGCGGAAGGCCTCGTCCAAGCGTTCCAAGCTACGCTCGATCTCACTGCGCTTGACATTGGCCTCAACCGATGCAGGCGTCTGCACGCGGCTCACCACCTCCCGCTCACGCTCCACCGAGTCTAAAAGCACGCGCGTACGCTTATTCCGCCGATGACCGTTGATGAAGGTGTTCTTCACGATCGTGTACACCCACGCCTTGAAGTTCGTGTTATCGCGGAACTTGTCGCGGAAGGTGATGGCCCGCAGCATGCTCTCTTGAACCAGGTCAAGAGCGTTATCGCGGTCCTTGGTCAGGCCTAAGGCGAAGTAGTACAACTGCTGCCGCAGGCTCAGGAGCTGGTGGTTGAATTCGAGGGTTGACATGGTTTTGTTCAGTTTTACGTCTAAATGACTGGACAAATGAAAGAATAGTTGTCCAATGTTTCGTGTTCTTTCTTGAACATTTTTTCATTTTTCGGCTTCATCCCTCGTGAATAGACTGATAATCAGAGTGCTATACTGGAATCAGCGCGGCTCGTATCCGCGCACGCTTGCCGCCTTACAACCAAGCCGAGCTAGGGCACTCTTTGCAATGAGGCTTTTCCCAGCTCGATGACCCGCACCTCGGCATACGTGTGCTGCTGCCCAAGCTCCAGTTGTTCCAAGGTGCTCTGCAGGCAGCTATCGGGCGATTGCATAGGCGCCCGCCACAATAAGACGTGGGAAATGGGCACCGCGGTGAGCGCCTCATAGCGATCCACCTCTACGCACGGCGCATTGCTCGTTGAGAAATCACCCACGGCGAACGGTTGCATTTCCGGCCGCCATTGCACCGGCGAGAATGGCGCAGTGGCCACGAAATTGTCGAGCACCGTGGCGCGCCGGGTGGCTGCCACATAGTTGCTCAGGTTGCTGTGGACCCAATTCCCGCTGTAGTTCAGGGGGAGCACCACCGCCTGCTCGCCGATGGCCGCTGCCCCTGTGATCAGCTCCTCTGCTTCAAGTGAAAGGGATTGCGCCGTGCGCGCTTGAAGCACGGTGTGCCACGCATCGCCGAGCAGAAGCACGGAAGTGGCCGAGGCCACCGCCAATCGAGGTGTCGGACAAGCCACCAAGGCCAAGGATCCCAAGAGCATGAAATAAAGCAGTGCTCTTGGCGATGCACTGCTTCCACCGGCGGCTACATCTGGCAAAAGCAGGAATGCCACGAATGCACCAACCATGAGCAACAGCCAGATACGATTGTTCCTTTCGGTGCGCCAACCAGTGACCATGAGCAAGGCGCACAGCAGCACGACCGGTGCGGCACTCATTGCCGACGTGAAGGACTCGCCCTCGACACCGAGCGCGTTGTAGGCGCGGCCATTGAACAGCCATTGGAGCCGATCACTGATCGGCACCCATGCGGCCGTGCCCTGCGCCGATGGATGGCCGAACAGGTACCAGACAGAGAGCAGCGTACCGGGAGCGGCCGCAAGCGCGGCGTGCGCGGCTTCGCGCAGCCAGGCTCCTTTGCGCAGTCCGTTCCAGAACATGATCGATCCGCTGCAGGCGGCTGCCATCAGGAAGCTGGTGAAGTGCGTGAAGTAGAGCACCGTAAGCAGCACAAGGAGCCTCCACGGGAATCCGGCTTGCGCTTGCGCCCCGCGTTCCCAGGCCGCATGTAAGGCCAGCAGCAGCAGCGGCAAACTCAAGCAGAAGCTGATGAAGCCCATTGCAATAGCGTAGTGCAAGAGCAGGGGCATCGCCAGCAATGTGAGCCAAGCCTGGTCCGGCGTGATGGCCAGGCAGAGCCGGCGAAAGCTCCAAGCCGTTCCGATCACCGCCAGCGTGAACACCAACTTCTCGGCCAACCATGCCGGTGCCAAGGCCATGAGTCCAGCCATGACCAGCGGGCCGGTCCAGTACGGCTCCGGTGAGCGATGCAGGGCGAAGAACTGCTCGGTGAACGCATCACCTCGCAGCAGATCGAGCAGGATGCGGGCGTTGGACAAGTGACATGGCCCATCAATGGTGACGAACCAGGTGCCCGACCAGATCGGCCAGAGGTGAAACAGGGCCAGCGCCCAAAATAAAATCCAGGAGTTCGTCACCGAGCGCATGATGGCAAGGAACGAAAAAGCCCCGGTGGAACCGGGGCCTCGTCCGCCATTGCGATTGCGGCGGTGATGTGGGACCTACTGGATTCGAACCAGTGACCTCATGCGTGTGAAGCATGCGCTCTGAACCAGCTGAGCTAAGATCCCGGACAGGATGCGAAACTAGGAACTGCCATTGGAGTGGAGGCAGCCGGATTCGAACCAGCGACCCTCTGCTTGTAAGGCAGATGCTCTGAACCAGCTGAGCTATGCCTCCGGGCGTCTCGCTTGAAAGAACGGCTTCATCGGCAAGGTGCCCGAAGAAGGGCGGCAAATATAGACGGGCTTCCTATAGTGCCTCCGCCACCACGAAAACGCTGCCGGTCACCAGCACCAGATCGTGCTCTCCAGCTGTTCGCCGGGCAGCCGTGAGGGCCTTCCGCACGCTAGGGTGCGAAATGCCGGATAAGCCGAGGCCCCCCCCCCTCGTGCGTAACGCTCCAGCATCGAGCCCTCGCGGGATGTCGGCCTTACAGAAATAGTAGTTCGCCCCTGTGGGAAGCAGTTCCAGCACCGCATCGATATCCTTGTCATTCACCATGCCCAAAACGATGTGCAGCTTCTCGTGCTGAGTCCGCTGCAAGAGCGCATTCATTGCGCGCATCCCATCCACGTTATGCGCCACATCTGCGATGGTGAGCGGCGCCTGGCCGATCACCTCCCAGCGGCCGCGCAGGCCGGTGTTCGCCACCACGTTCCCGAAACCGCTTCTGACCGCTGCTTCCGGGATGCGCCATCCGCGTTCGCGCAGCACATCGAGCGCTGCCAATGCTGTTCGCCCATTTCGCTCTTGATGCTGGCCTGGCAGCGCACTCGCAACGTGCAGTGCCGAGTGCTGATCAACGAAAGTGATGGGCGATGACGACTCCAAGGCTTTTTGCTTGAATACATCCGCCACTTCTCCTCCCGCTTCGCCGATCACCACCGGAATGCCAGTCTTGATGATGCCCGCTTTCTCCGCTGCGATCTTCACGAGCGTGCCGCCGAGGAATTGCTGATGGTCCCAACCGATGTTGGTGATCACGCTCACCTCGGGCGTCACCACGTTCGTGCTGTCGAGGCGGCCGCCCATGCCGGTTTCAATCACGGCGATGTCCACCTGCTGCTCGCGGAACCACCACAGCGCGAAAGCCACGCCCCATTCGAAGAACGAGGGCTCGATCGGCTCGAATGCGGAACGGTGCTCCTCCACGAAACGCGTCACCGATTCATCGTTCACCATTGTTCCGTTGATGCGGAAACGCTCCCGGAAATCCTTCAGATGCGGCGAAGTGTGCAGGCCCACCTTGTATCCCGCTTCTTGCAGCGCGCTCGCGATGAGCGATGAAGTACTGCCCTTGCCGTTGGTGCCGGCAACATGCACGCACTTCAGCCAGCGCTCCGGATGACCGAGCGCTTCCATGAGCGCGTGCGTGTTGCTGAGATCGGCCTTGTATGCCGATGCGCCGATGCGCTGGTACATGGGCAGCCGTGCGTAGAGGTACGCGAGCGTCTCCGCGTAGGTCACCTTACTCCAGCTCGAAGATGAAGACCAGGAGGCCCATCTGCTCGGCAGGGCCATCGGTGCGTGCGGAGAACAGGCATTGCAGGGCGCCTTTCTTCGCGATGTTGAAGAGCACGGTGCTGGTGGTGGTGCTCTTGTCGAGGTTCTGCGTTACGCGCGTCACCTTGCCTTCGCGGTCCACCCAGATGTTCAAGGCCACCTTGCCGCCGTGATCCGGCTTGTCGGTGATGGTTGGTCCGCGCATGAAGCCGCGGCCCTCGAGTTTGCCCTCGAAGCCCTTGCCCTTGAAATCGCCGCTGCCTCCACCACCGGGCTGTGAACCGGGTGTGTTGCTGCCGCCTGGGTTCTGATTGGTGTTCTCGCTCGGGGTGTTGCTGGGCGTGAAGAGCGAGTTCGGGTTGGGCTTGGGGGGCTTGGGGGTCTCGGTGGTAGGCTTCGGCTTGGGGGTGGGCTTCACCGGCTTGGGCGTCTCGACCGGACTGTCTTCTTCCGTGGCCACCTCTTCCGGCGAGCTGGTTGACGGAACGGGCGGCGCAGATTCCTGCGGCGCGCCTGGATTGGGCAGTGGGTCGCCACCGGTCAATCCTCCGGCGCTTTCGAACACGAGTTCGATCATCTCTTCCTCCGGGAGCGGATTGGGCTGCGTGAGGCCGAAGAACAGGAACAGCAACAAGGCGATGGCATGTACCACGATGGTGGCGATGATGCCTGCGCGGCGGTCGCGGCCCTGTTCCTGGTGCTGGATGGCGATGGTGCTCATGGCCTTGGTGTTGTTCTGATCCCGTGCCGATCAACTCTCGTTCGCCGTTGGCGCGGCCGCCCTGCGCTTTGGTTCGGCCATGCGGCCTCACCTATGCGCAAGTGGGAGCGACATGTCGCGCCCTTACTCGGGTTTGGTTGCCAGGATGATCTTCCACTTGTTGCGCTTGGCGATGTCGAGCACGCTCACGGTGATGCCGGTGGGCACGCTCTGATCCACGTGCATCACCACGGCCTGATCCGCTGGGTGCTTGCTCATTTCGTCCTTCAGTACGCCTTCGAGGTCCGCCGGTTCGATCATGCGGTTGTTCACGCTGTAGTGCTGCTCGGCGTCGATCCGAACCGCCACCTTGGGCTTCTCTTTGGTCTTGTTGGCGCTCTTCGGTAGGTCCACGGGCAGGGCATACGGGCTCACCAGCGTGCTCACGATCACGAAGAAGATGAGCAGCAGGAAGACCAAGTCGGTCATGGAGCTCATGCTGAAGCCCGCATCGACCTTATGTGTGCTGCGCAGGCCCATGTTACTTGGCGGGTGATTCGAGCACGTCCATGAAGGCGATCGTGGTGGCTTCCATCTTCTGGATCACCTTGTTCACGCGTGCGGTGAGCGTGTTGTAGGCCACGTAGGCAATGATGCCGATCACGAGACCGGCCACGGTGGTGACCATGGCCTGCATGATGCCGCCGCTGAGCTGGGCGATCTCCACCCCCGCGCCGCTGATCTTCATGGTGTGGAAGGTGACGATCATGCCGATTACGGTGCCGAGGAAGCCGATCATGGGCGCGGCACCGGAGATGGTGGCCAGCACGGGCAGGCCCTTCTCCAACTGGTAGATCTCGAGCTTGCCGGCGTTCTCGATGCTCACTTCGATGTCCTTCAGCGGCTTGCCCACGCGGCTGAGGCCCTTGTCGAGCATGCGCGCCACAGGGCTCGAGGTCTGCGCGCAGAGGTTGCGCGCGCTGTCGATCTTGCCTTCATGCACATAGTCCCGGATCTTGTTCATGAAGTCCTTGTCTTCTTTCAGCGCACGGCGGATGGCCATGGCGCGCTCGATGATGAGGTAGATGGCGATGAGGCTCATGAGGCCCAGCGGCCCCATGATGTACCAGCCGCCATCGACGATGAGCTGCCAGATGGAGATGGTCTCGATGACGGGTTCGGCCGGTGCGGCTGCGCTGGTCTGTTCCAGGACCTCGCGGGCCTGTTCGATCTGCGTGAAGAGCGGGAAGTGCATGTTTTCGGGTTGTGATGGAACGGCGCGTGGCCGTGCTGAAGTATATCAGTTGAGCTTGGCGAGGGCGATCTCGAAGGCGGTGCGGGTGAGGTGCGTGCGCTGGCTGTTGCGGGCATGGCAATCTTCAATGGCCTTGGCGATCACCTGGCTCACATCCTCGAAGATGGCCTTGTCTGATAACGCATTGCCGGGATGCATGCAATATGCGAACACGCGCGCCATGCCGCAGTTGGCGATGAAGTCGGGGATCACGCTGGCGATGCCGTCGGCGTGCTCGCCAATGGGACCGTAGAAGATCTGCGGATCGGCGAAGGGCACGTTGGCGCCGCTGCTGATGACTTCCAAGCCGCCTTTTGCCATACGATCCACTTGGTCCTGCATGACCAACCGGCTGGCGGCACAGGGCAGGAACACTTCCGCACCGATGTCCCAGATGCGCGCGTTCACCTCCTCGAAGGGCAGCATGTCCTGGATGCGGAGCGCGTTCCCGGCCTTTTCAGTGAAGAGTCCTTTCACCTCCCCTGCACTGAAACCCTCAGGGCGGATGGCGCCGCCGTGCCGATCGATGATGCCCACGATGCTGGCACCCTGTTGAGCGAGGTAATAACCAGCAGCCGCGCCCACGTTGCCCCAGCCTTGCACGATGACTCGCTTGCCTTTCAGTTCCCCGCCGAACACACGGTAATAGTGGCGCACGCTCTCGGCCACGCCCCAACCGGTGATCATGTCGGCCACGGCGTAATTGCCCGCGGCCGGCACGTAGGCGGTATCGTCCACCACTTTGCTCACGCCTTCGCGCAGTTGGGCGATGGCCTTCAGCTTCACCTCCTCCTGCGTGCCGATGTGGCCATTGACCACGCCCTCTTGCGGATGGCGCAAGCCATACCGCTCGGTGATGGGGATCACATCGTGCAATTCGTCCACATTCAGGTCGCCGCCGGTGCCGTAGTAAGTCTTGAGCAAGGGCATCACGGCCTTGTACCAGCGGTCGAGCACGGCATTCTTGCGCGGGTCGGCGGGGTCGAAGTCGATGCCGCTCTTGGCACCGCCGATCGCGGGGCCGCACACGCTGAACTTCACCTCCATGGTCTTGGCCAGGCTCTCCACCTCGCGCTTGTCGAGCCCTTTGCGCATGCGGGTGCCGCCGCCGGCCGCGCCGCCGCGCAGGCTGTTGATGATTACCCAGCCGCGCGCGCCGGTGGGCGCGTCGTTCCATTCGAAGACGATTTCGGGGGCGCGCTCCTCGAAGCGCTTAAGGGCATCACGCATTTCCTATCGGTCGGGGCGAAAGTAGCCGCAGGCTTCAGCCGGTCGCCGCATAGGCGGCACGGTTATTCAAACCGCCTGTTAATAGGGCCTATGCACTGCCCCACCCGCACTATCCCGCTTCGCGCCCGTCACGCTGGCCAGCGCATTCGCCTCTCCGCGGATCCGCAGCACGCCGAGCAACGCGAACACCAGCGCTTCCTTGAAGTCGATGGTGGATCGGGGTGGCAGCACCAGTAATGCGCGGCTATGATCCGCGATGCGCTCGATGAGGAAGCGGTTGTGCGCACCTCCGCCCGTCACGAGCACAGGGCCCTCTGCTTTCTTCAATGCTTTGCGCAATTGCCAGGCGATATGCTCCACGACCGTGCGCAGCCGCTTGCCGACGGGCTGATCGCGATCGTTGATCAAGGGCAGCACCGCTTCCTCGAACCATTCGCGGCCCAGCGATTTCGGCGGCCGCTGCCGGTGGAAAGGCAATCGGTTGAGGTCGGCGAGCAGTTCGGCGCTGAAATGGCTGCCGCGCGCGATGTCGCCATTGCGGTCGAAGGGCTGACCAGCTTCGACCGCCAGGTGATTGAGCGCTTGGTTGCCGATGCAGACATCGTAGCCGGTGATGCGCTTGGGGCCATGCAGGCTGATGTTGCAGATGCCGCCGAGGTTGATGAAGGTGCTGTAGTCTGGGAAGAGGAGCTTCTCGCCCAGCGGCACCAGCGGCGCGCCTTGACCACCGGTGGCCACATCGGCGCTGCGGAAATCGCAGACGGTGGTGATGCCGGTGATGGCCGCGATGCGCGCGCCCGAGCCGATCTGCGCGCTGAAGCCCAACTCGGGCCGATGGAAGATGGTGTGCCCGTGGGATGCGATGAGCTCGGCTTTCTCTCCGCGCAGGAAGCGCTTGCTGGCCTGGCCGATGAATGCGCCGAGGTCGGCATCCAGTTGCGCGAGCTCCAACGCGCTGCCGTGCATGACGTTCAGCAGCCGATCGCGCAGCGCCGGTGGATAGGGCACCGTGCGCGCCTTGAGGATGGCATGGCGCCAGCGGCCGCGCTTCTCCTGCAGCTCGCACAGGGCGAGGTCCAGGCCATCGAGGGAGCTGCCGCTCATGATGCCGAGCGCGCGGTAGGTGGGCATGGGGCAAAGGAAGGGGTTGAAGAGGTTGAGGGTTGAATAGGTTGATCGCCTTCGCTATCGCTTAGGCGATTGAAGATCGGCCCAGTGTGCTAAAGGAGGATGAGGTATGTGAGCAGCGCATCTTTGCTGCATGCTCCTAGCCTTCTCCAAGTGGCACGGCACCGGCAACGACTTCATCCTGGTGGATGATCGCACGGGAGATTTCCCAGCGAGCGATCTCGAACTCGTGCGCCGCCTCTGCGACCGCCACTTCGGCATCGGCAGCGATGGGCTGATCCTGGTGCAGGGGCCGCGCGAAGCGGGCATGGACTTCCACATGGAGTTCTTCAACCCTGATGGGAGCAAGAGCTTCTGCGGCAACGGCAGCCGCTGCGCCTTCGCGGCGTGGAGCGCGTTGCAGGGCCGCTTGGAGCGCGCGCGCTTCACCGCGATCGATGGCGCGCATGAGGGCGCGTGGCACGGCGAGGACGTGGCGGTGACGCTCGGTTACGTGCCTTACGTGTCGCAAGGCGACGACCACGATTTCATCCACAACGGGTCGCCGCACGAGATCGTGCGCGTGGCCGATGTGGATGCGGTGGAGATCATGGTGGATGGACCGAAGCGCGCGCACCATGAGCGGCGCGGCTCCGGCGGCACCAATGTGAACTACATGCGCGTGGCCGAAGGCGTGATCCGCATGCGCACCTTCGAGCGCGGCGTAGAAGCGGAAACTTTGAGCTGCGGCACGGGCGTGGTGGCGGCGGCACTGAGCGCGATGGCCCGGCGGGAAGCGCAATCGCCGGCACGGGTGATCACGCGCGGCGGCCACTTGATGGTTGAAGCCGAGCGCGTGGATCGCGAAGGCTGGGGAAAGATCAGGCTCATCGGCCCGGCCGTGCGCGTGTTCGAGGGCAGCATCACGATCTGATCCATGGCGAAGCGCAAAGGCAAATGGCTGGTGGCCGGTGCGGTCCTGGCGGCTGCGGCTGGCCTAGCGGTTTTCGTGGCGTGGCATGAGGTGATGGGCCCATCGACGCGCTTCGCGGACGAGAGCCGCGTGCTGTTGATCCCCACCGGATCGGATCTTCGAACGGCCATGGACAGCTTGGGACGCATTGAGGCGGTGCACGATGAACGCGCGGCGGAACTGTTGCTGAAGCGTGGCACCATCAGGCCCGGCCGCTACCGCGTGAAGAAGGACATGAACCTGCGCGCCATCGCTCGCATGCTGCATGCCGGTGAGCAGGAGCCCGTGCGCATCACCTTCAGCAATGTGGATCACCTGCAGGAATTGTCGGGACGATTAGGACGCGCGCTGGAGCCGGACTCCGTTGCCTTCCTGAGGGCTTTCCTTGACCCCGACCAGCAACGCGAGGCGGGGCTGAGCGACGCCACCATGATCAGCCTGTTCCTGCCCAACACCTACGAGTTGTGGTGGACCACCACGCCCGAGCAGTTCATCGCGCGCATGCGGAAGGAACACGTTGCCTTCTGGAACGAGAGCAGGCGCGAGCGGCTCGCCGCATTGAAGCTCTCGGCTGCCGAAGCCAGCACGTTGGCCAGCATCGTGCAGGCCGAAACGGTGAAGATGGCCGATGCGCCCACGATCGCTGGCGTGTATCTCAACCGCCTGCGCATCGGCATGCCGCTTCAAGCCGACCCGACGCTCAAGTTCGCATTGGGAACCGGCGAGGTGCAACGCTTGCTCAATCGCGACAAGGAGGTGGATTCACCTTACAACACGTACCGCTACACCGGCCTGCCGCCGGGGCCCATCAACATGCCGGAGCCGCGCTTCATCGATGCCGTGCTCAGCGCGCCCAAGCACGATTACCTCTATTTCTGCGCACGCGCCGACCTGAGCGGCTACAGCGATTTCGCGCGCACTTACGATCAGCACCTGGTGAATGCGCGCCGTTACCAGAAGGCGCTGAACGCGCGGAAGATCTACAGGTGAGCGAGCTCCTGCGAGCCGCCTATTTTCGCGCCCGCTCCGAACAAGGGGAGCCAAGGACAGATGACCAAGATCAAATTCGGCACCGACGGCTGGCGCGCCATCATCGCGCAGGAATTCACGGTTGACAATGTGGCGCGCGTGAGCGTGGCCGTAGCGGATTGGGTGCTGAAGAAGCAGCCCGGCAACACCCGCATCGTGCTGGGCCACGATTGCCGCTTCGGCGGGGCGCTCTTCGCCGAGACCTGCGCCAAGGTGTTCGTGAGCCGCGGCATCGAAGTGCACCTGGCCGAAGGCTTCGTGAGCACACCGATGATCTCGCTCGGCGCGCAGCGCGTGCAGGCCGGCATGGGCGTGGTGCTCACCGCCAGCCACAATCCGCCCAGCTACAACGGCTACAAGCTGAAGGGCATCCACGGCGGCCCACTGATCCCCGAAGAGGTGCAGGAGGTGGAGGACATGATCCCCGCTGCGCACGGCATCGACCTCTCCTCAATCAATCTCGATGAGGCGCGCGCGAAGGGCCTGCTGAAGTCGATCGACCTCGAGACCATGTACGTGGATCACGTGGAGAAGAGCTTCGACATGAAGGCCATCCGCGAATGCGGCATGCGCTGGGGCTACGATGCCATGTATGGCGCTGGACAGAACGTGATGCGGCGCATCCTGCCGAAAGCCACCTTCCTCCATTGCGACTACAACCCCTCGTTCATGGGCCAGGCGCCGGAGCCCATCCACAAGAACCTCGGCGAATTCAGCGCGCTGATCAAGCAAGGCGGGATTGATTGCGGACTGGCCACCGACGGCGACGCCGACCGCATCGGCCTGTACAATGGACGCGGTGAGTTCATCGACTCGCACCACATCATCCTGCTGCTCATCCATTACCTGGTGAAATACAAGAAGTTCACCGGTAAGGTGGTGGTGGCCGTGAGCACCACGCCGAAGGTGAAGAAGCTCTGCGAGCACTACGGCCTCGAGTACCGCGTGACCAAGATCGGCTTCAAGTGGATCAGCGGCATCATGATCACCGAGGACGTGCTGCTGGGCGGTGAGGAGAGCGGCGGCATCGCGATCAAGGGCCACATCCCCGAGCGCGATGGCATCTGGATGGGCCTCACCATCTGGGAATTCATGGCCAAGAGCGGCAAGACCCTCGACGAGCTGATTGCCGAGGTGTACGCCATCGTGGGGCCCTTCGCCTACGAGCGTAACGACCTCCACATCAGCGAGGCGCTGAAACAGCAGGTGCTCAAGGACTGCGACAGCTACGCGCGCTTCGGCGACCTGGAAGTGCGCCGCGTGGAGACCATTGACGGCCACAAGTTCCACTTCGATGGCGAGCAATGGCTCATGATCCGCGCGAGCGGCACCGAACCAGTGCTTCGCTGCTACGCGGAATCGAGCACCATGGCCGGCGCGCAGGCGATCCTCGCAGCGTGCAAGAAGACGATCGGCGCCTGATCAGCGCTTGATCACGGAGGTGGAGGAGTGCACCTGGCCATCGGCATCGATGGCCTGCAGCGCGTAACAACCGGCCGGCCAAGAGGCCATATCGATCCGGATCCTTCCGGTCTCATCCGCGCGGCCCTCGGCCACCAGGCGGCCAACGGGATCCATCACGCGCCATCGGCCTGCGGGCACCAGCCAATCCACGTGATCAATGGCGGGATTCGGCCACGCCGCCGACATGCCATGCCCACCGCGAATGGCCACGACCGGCGAGAACTGCCCGGAACCATCACGGTCAACGATCCGCAAGCGATAGTAGCGCAAGCCATTGCTTCCCGCCGCGTGCAGATGCCGGTACGAAACCGGCGCGCTGCTCGTGCCGACGGCATCCACATAACCGATCGCATCGAAGCCGCGGTCCGCTTCCAACGACCGCTCGATCTCGAATGCGCTCACCCCTTGCTCCGATGCCGTGACCCATTCGAGCAGATCGCCGCCGGCTTCGGCCCGCCCGGTGAACGAGAGCAACTCAACCGGAAGGATGCCGATGTCCCCGAAGCCGGATGCATACCCGTAATGCCAGCGGCCGAAGCGCTGCCCATCGATGAGCTTGTTCTGCGGGTACTCCGCCCGCACGCGCCATTTGTAGCGCATGTGCCCCGGCGTCTTGTAAACGAGTTCCTTGATCTCGCCCCCTGTCAAAGGAAGGTTCGTCCAAGCCGCACTCACGCTCGTGAAGCCCATGCTATTGGTGATGGGTGCACCGCTGAATGGCTGGCCCTCGAAGACCACCTCCCAGCGCAAGCGCGCGGGGGTGCGCTGGATCGGGCTCTTCACGCGGTGGCCGATGCCGAACCAATCAGGCAGCAATGGGTCGAAGCTGTTGGTGGAGAGCGGGCTCACCAGGTCAGTGGCCAATTGGCGCGTCAGGCGCGAAAGGCTCAAAGCTTGGTTGCCGCGATGCAGATAGAACGCGCCTTCATTCGAGAATGCCGGCGCGGCGCTCGGCGCGCCTGCGATCAGGTCGGAATAGCCATCGCCATCGGTATCACCACCACCGGCCACGCTGATCCCGAGGTTCCAGCCCGGCACGTTGCTTTCGACGCTGGTGATCGCGCCGATGCCCGCTGGTGATCCCTCGATCACGTACGCGCGCCCCTCCGCGGCGTGCCCATTCGAGTAGAACGGTGCGCCGATCACCACATCGGCATATCCGTCGCCGTTCATGTCACCACCTTCATCGACCGACGTGCCAAGGCCGGCATTCACCTGATTGGGCTGCACGGTGATCATGCCTGCCGTGGTGGTGCCAGTTGCAGTGCCGCGATAGATGAATGCTCCGCCTTCACCTGCTTGTCCGTTGGCCCATGCGGGTGCGCCCACCACCACCTCATAGAAGCCATCGCCCGTCATGTCGCCGCAGCCGGCCACGGTGGTGCCGAAGAGCGCGTTCGCGAGGTTCGGCTCGAGCTGGATGGCCGGTGTCGTGTTCAGCCCGAATTGGTGGCCGTGATAAACGAAGGCGCCGCCCTCGTTCGCCTGTCCGTTGCTCATCAAGGGCGCGCCCACGATCACATCGCTGTACCCGGAACCGTTCACATCGCCTGCCGTGCTCACCGCCGCTCCGAAGCGGGAGCCGGCCGGGCCGAGCAGGGTGGCGACTGGCGCCGGATCGGTACCGCTGGCCGTGCCGAGATGAATGAAGGCGGTTGCCAGACCGGGGGCGCCCACCACCACATCGGCGAAACCGTCGGAATTCACATCGCCGGCCGTACACGCCCCGAAGCCCAGCTCCGAACCGGCTGATCCGGTGAGCACCAAGGCAGGCGTCGTGCTCAACCCGCCGCCCGAACCGTGGTAAACGTAGGCCCTGCCGTTGCCGCTGAGCGGCGCACCCACGATCACATCGGCGTAACCATCGCCGTTCACGTCGCCGGCGGTGGCCACCGATGCGCCAAAACGCGCTCCGGCCACATTCCCTTCGAGGATCAAGTCCGGCGTTGCCCCAATGCCAGCGGCACTGCCATAGTGAACATGCGCCAAACCCTCGCCGGCCTGCCCGTTGCTCGCTTCGGGCGCCCCGATGATCACGTCGCTGAAGCCATCGCCGTTCACATCGCCGGCATCAGCGACCGATTCGCCCATGCGCGCACCGGCTTGGCCCGAGGCTGCTGAGACGCTTGCAACTGTCGACACATTGCTGGCGCCGCCGTGATACATGAGTGCCCCGCCGGAAACACCGTAGAGCTTCATGCCGATGAGGAAGTCACTGTAGCCATCGCCGTTCACATCACCGGCCCCGCTCACGCTCTCGCCCATGTTGGCGCCCGTGATGTTGTATTCGTACCGCGTGGTGAAGGACGTCGGGATCCCAGCAGGCGAGCCAAGGAAGAGGAAGCCCGCGCCCTCTGACGCTTGCCCGCCTGTGAAGGTGGTGGCGCCCACCAGCACATCGGCATATCCATCGCCGTTCACATCGCCGGCGCACGAGACGCTGCGGCCGAACCAAGCATTGGCTTGGGTGTAGGAGAGCACGGTGGCGGGTGCCGCCTGGATTCCCGCAGCCGACCCGTGGTACACCAGCATGTTGCCAGCCTGTACCGGAGCCCCGCTGGCCCCACCGCGCCAATCGCCCACGATCATGTCGCTGTAGCCATCGCCATTCACATCACCGGCGCTGGCGAGGCTCCAGCCCATGTTGCTCACATGCGCGAAGGCATTGATGATCGAATTCGGCGCCGGGTTGGCGCCACCGGCGATGCCCACGGCGCTCCCGTGGTACACGCAAACGATGCCATCGTCGGTGCCATTGAGGTCGAAGCGGAAGCCCGCCACTCCGATGTCGCTGTAGCCATCGCCATTCACATCGCCGAGGCCTGCCACGGCGTTCCCGAATTGCGCGGCGCCCTGATTGCGCTCGAGGCGCTTGTGGAACACGGGGTTCAAGCCGGTGGCGCCGCCGAGGAAGACCCACGCACAGCCCTCAAGCGAAGTGGGGTAATACGCGTAGGGCGACCCGATCACCACATCGCTGTACCCGTCGTTGTTCAGGTCTCCGGCGCATGAGACGCTGAAGCCCATGAACTGATTGGTGGCATTCGGCTGCAAGATGTAATTCGCCACGGTTCCGATGCCGGCAGCCGAACCGTGGAACACGAACACGGCACCTTCCTGGTTCTCGGCCGCAGCACTCTCCCAGCTGCTGGCGCCCACGAGCAGATCGCCATAGCCATCGCCGTTCACATCGCCCGCGGTGCCCACCGAATAACCGAACTGCGAGGAAACCTGATTGGATTGCAGGGTGACGTTAGGCGCCGAGCTGATACCGGAGGGGCTGCCGTAGTAGACGAATACCACGCCTTCATTCGTCTCGCCCATCGACCCGCTTGGTGCGGAAACGACCACATCGCTGTACCCATCGCCATTCAGGTCGCCAGCCGTGCGCAGCGAGAGGCTGAACTGGCCGTTTGCGAGCGGGTTCACCAGCAGCAGGGTAGGAACGGCAGCCACCGGATCGATGGTGACCGGATAGCGCGCGTCCCGATCATCGACCGCGATCCACACCCGGTCCGTTTCCGCAGTGATGCGGGCATGGAGCGCCTTCCCGCAGGCGTCCCAGACCCTGAGCCCACTGTAGATGAGGCGCACGCTGCCATCCTCTCCGATGAACCGCAGTTCGTCATCCGTCGAAAGACGGGATTCCGAATCGCCTGCCACGGCCAATCCGACCTGTACCCGCCCGCATCCCTCCGGGCGCTCGTGGATCACGAAATTCTGCCGAAGCCCGGCCTGGTCATGCACGTACTGCACGCTGAGCCCATCGCCGAAGTACTCCAGCATCGCATCATCGACCTCGCGCCGTTGCGCGCTCCACGCATGGAGCTTCGTGCCCTCGCGACCGTGTCCGAGCACGCGCAATCCATCGGCTCGGCATTCCGTGCCCAAGGTCTCCACCAAGAAACCGCCTGCATCGATCCTGGCTTGCTGGCCGAGTTGCTGATTCACGGCCAGGAAATCGGCACCGTTGCCCGAAGGGTGGATCCGGAGCTGGTGCGCCTCGATCCACGATGCGGAAATCCGGTCCAATTCCGCATCCTGCGCCAGAAGAAGAAAAGGCGATCCGCAAAGGATCGCCGCGATGGAAAGGATGGAGCGGCTTGTGAGCAAGGGGCCGCAAAATACCTCTAACCGGCCCCGAAAGACAAGGCATGCAGCATGAAAGTACCTTTGGGCCAGCGACTTTGCCTCAGATCCCGAACTCCTTCACAGGCCTCTTGGCGGTGCTCATCGGCGCCTGTGCGAGCGCGTCTCCATGCGCGGCGCAGGCCGATGCGTCTTCAATGCAGAGCGTTGACCGGCGGCGCTGCCGTTGCCTGGCTTTCTCATCGGGTGGAGCGGTCGCGGGCGCCACGGCTGCATTGATCGCTTTGGATCAAGCCTGGTATGCGCAATATGAGCGGGAGCCCTTTCACAGTTTCGATGACAGTGACGAATGGCTGCAGATGGATAAGACCGGCCATCTGCTGAGCGGCTACATGCTCGGCGCTTGGGGCCATGCGGCCATGAAGCATTGCGGCACCGGCGATCGGAGCGCGCGTTGGGTCGGCGGTTCCGTTGGACTGGCGTTCATGACCGGCATCGAAATACTCGACGGCACCTCATCGGGTTGGGGCTTCTCGTGGAGCGACATGGCGGCAAACGCTGTTGGCGCTGGTCTTTTCATCGCACAGGATGCGATCTGGCACGAACAGCGGATCATGCCGAAGATCTCCCTGCGACTTACGCCTTATGCCTCGCAACGCCCCGACCTTCTAGGCGAAGGCGTTGCCGACCGCCTGCTGAAGGACTACAATGGCGTCACGCTCTGGTTGAGCTTCAACCTGAAGGAACTGAGCGGGGAGAGTATCCTTCCGCCGTGGATGGCTCTGGCTGTCGGTTATGGCGCCGAAGGGATGGTGAGCGCGCATCCGGAACTGCAGATCGGCGGTGATCCGGTGTTCCGGCAATTCTACCTGGCGCCCGACATCGATCTCACCCGCATCCGCACGCGGAGCAAGCTGTTGCGCACCCTGCTCTTCATGGCCAACAGCATCAAGGTACCCATGCCTGCACTGGAGTACCGCAGCAATGGCGTGTGGAAGGGGCACTGGCTCTACTTCTGAAGCGTGAGGCTGCCATCGCGCAGCAGGCAATCCACTTTCAGCACGCCTGCCACGGTGAGGCTGTCGCGCAATTCGCCGCGCACGACCATGGCCACGAGCTCACGGAAGGGCAGCTTGCGGATCTCGAGCTGCTCGTTGTGGTCAGGCTCAGGCTCAAAAAAGGTGAGCCCCTGCGCCACATAGATGATCGCCTCCTCGTCGCTGGCGCTGTTGCTCAGGTCCATGCGCAGCACCTCGGTCCAATGCTCGGCCATGATGCCTGCCTCTTCGCGCAATTCGCGAACCGCGCCCTCGATCGGCGGCTGGTCGCGCGGCGAGCCACCCTCAATGATCTCCCAGCTGTAAGCGTTGATCGGGTATCGGTACTGACCCACGATCCAAGTATTGCCATCGGCATCGAGCGGGATGATGCCCACTGCCAGGTTGCGGAAATGCACCACGCCGTAGATGCCCTCGCGACCACCAGGATCGATGATCTCGTGGTGGCTGACGCTGATCCACGGCGTGGCGTAGCGCTCCTCCGCCTTAAGGGTCTTCCAAGGGCCTCGTTCCTCCATGCGGCAAGTTTACCGGCACGCCGGTAACGGCCCTTCGGCTACATTCGCGGCCCATTCAAAAGCCCGATCATGGCCTCCACCTCCGACGTGAACATCGGATCGTACATCCGCTTCAACAACGACATCTGCCAGATCATGGAATGGCAGCACCGCACCCCGGGCAACCTGCGCGCCTTCTACCAGGGCAAGATGCGCAACCTTCGCAACGGCAAGCTCAACGAGCATCGCTGGCGCAGCGGAGAGACCATGGAGGTGCTGCGCGTGGAGGTTCATGAGCTTCAATACCTCTATCGCGAAGGCGACAACCTGGTGTGCATGGACCGGGAGACCTTCGACCAGAAGTACATCCCGGTGTCGCTCTTCGGCGATGCCATGAGCTACCTGAAGGAGGAGATGGTGGTGCAGATCGGCTTCGAGAGCGAAACGCCGATCTTCGCTCGTCCGCCAAAGGTGGTGGAGCTGCTGGTCACCGAGGCCGAGCACGCCGTGAAGGGCGATACCAGCAACAAGGTGATGAAACAGGCCAAGCTCGAGACCGGCGCCGCCATCACCGTGCCCATCTTCGTTGATGCCGGCACCATGATCCGTGTGGATACCGAGACCGGCGAGTACCTGGATCGGGTGAAGAAATAGGCCCACCGGCACGGAACCCAACGGAGCCCTCGATTGAGGGCTTCGCCATTCTTGCCCGGCTACCTTTGGCCACCAACTCTTCCGCGTGACGCTCGACAAGCCCCAGACCGCCGCTGAGATCGCCGCCCTGATCGGCGCTGAGGCACGCGGCCACACGCAGCGGCTGGTCACCGGCCTGAATGAGATCAACCGCGTGGGCGAGGGCGATCTGGTGTACGTGGACCATCCGAAGTGGTACGACAAAGCCCTGAACAGCGCGGCCACCACCATCCTGATCGACAAGGCCGTGGAGCCGCCCACGGGCAAGGCCATCATCATCAGCCGCGATCCCTGCCGCGATTACAATGCACTGGTGAAGCTCTTCATGCCACGTGCCGGCTGGGGTGCTGAAGGCATCGTGATCGGCGAAGGGTCGCAGGTCCATTCTTCAGCGGTGATCGGACCGCACGTGACCATCGGCCGTGATTGCATCATCCACCCGAACGTGGTGATCTACGAGCGCACCACCATCGGCGACCGCGTGACGATCCACGCCAATGCCGTGATCGGCGCCGACCCCTTCTACTATAAGAAGCGGCCATCGGGCTACGACAAGATGGAGCCCTGCGGCAGCGTGGTGATCGAGGACGATGTGGAGATCGGCGCGCTCAGCACGATCGATCGCGGTGTGAGCGCCGATACGCGGATCGGCCGCGGCACCAAGATGGACAACCACGTGCAGGTGGGCCACGACACGCGCATCGGCGAGCACTGCCTCTTCGCCGCGCACGTGGCCATCGCCGGGGCCTGCGTGATCGAGGATGGCGTCACGCTCTGGGGCCAGGTGGGCATACCGAGCAAATTGCGCGTGGGCAAGGGCGCGGTGATCCTCGGCCAGAGCGGCATCCTCACCGATGCCGAAGCGGGCAAGACCTATCTGGGATCACCTGCACGCGAGGCGAAGCAAATGATGCGCGAGATCAGCCTGCGGGCCAAACTGCCGGAGATCGCCAAGAAGCTAGGCATCTGAAATGGCCCGATTGGAGCGCATCATCGAGCGATTGGAGCTGAAGGAGTTCCAGTTGCGCACGCTGCTCGATGTGAGCAAGGCCATCAACAACAACGTGGGGCGCGAGGAGTTGCTGCGCCTCTTCGAGCGCATCGCGCATGATGAATTGGGCATCACGCGGCTCAGCCTGTATGAGCGCACCGATCACTGGGACCGCATCCTGAGCTACGGGCACGACGCGCGCGACGCGGCCATCGACGCCGAGCAGCTCTTCGGCACCTTCACCGACATCCAGACCATCAACGCGGAGATTGAAGGCCGGCTGGGCGCATTCGATGTGGCGGTGCCCGTGTACCACCGCGACAAGCCCCTCGCCTTCCTGCTCATCGGCGACATCGACGAGGAAGAGCAGCGCATGAGCCCGGTGGTGAAGCACCTCAACTTCATCCAGACCCTCGCCAACCTGGTGGCCGTGGCATTGGAGAACCAACGCATGGCGGGGCGCCAATTGCAGCAGGAGCTCGACCGCCGCGACCTCGTCCTAGCAGCCCAGATGCAGCAGCAATTGATCCCTGTGGAGCTGCCGCGCACCGATCGCATCGAGGCCGCTGCCTGGTACCAGCCGCACCGCCTCATCGGCGGCGATTACTACGACCTGCTCGACCTGGGCCAGGAGCGCTACCTGGCCTGCGTGGCCGATGTGAGCGGCAAAGGCGTGGCGGCCGCCCTGCTCATGAGCAACTTCCAAGCACAGGTGCGCGCTGCATTGGCCCAGGCGAATGACCTCGACCGCCTCATCCGCCAGCTCAACGAGCGCGTTTACGCCAGTGCTCGCGGCGAGCGCTTCATCACCTTCTTCGCCGGCCTCTTCGATCTGCGCGCAGGCACCTTGACCTACGCCAATGCTGGACATAACGACCCGCTGCTTCACGATGGCTCCGGCTCCCGCCCCTTGCACGATGGCAGCATCGCCCTCGGCATGATGCCCGTCCTGCCATTCCTGCGCATTGGCGAGCTTGCATTGCCGGCGGAAAGCACGCTGCTCTGCTACACCGATGGCCTTGTGGAGCAGGAGGACGCGCATGGCCACGCCTTCGATTCTGATCCACTTGCGCGGGCGCTCTCCGCCTTCGCAGGTGCAGGACCGGAAGGACTGGTCTCCGCCGTGCAATCGGCGTTCGAGGCGCACCGGGGCAGCGAGCCCTACCTCGACGACATCGCTGTGCTCTGCTGCAGGTTCAGGTGATCAGGGTGCGGCTCCGCGGAGCAGCGTAGCGCAGATCGAACAGCACGATCATGGCCGTGAAGGCCCAGAACGGCACAGAAGCCTTGTCGATGTCGAGGAAGTTGTTCAGTGCTCCGTGCAGATAGTAAGTGACCAGTCCCATGAAGGCCGCCGTCATCAAGCGCTTATCCGCTCCGGCAGGCATGCGGTGGTACAAGCGCATGGCCCGCAACGTGGTAATCACCACGAGCGCCAGCATCAGGATCATGCCGATGAAGCCCTGCTCGGCCAATGGCCCGAGGTACTCGCTGTGCGCATTGCCGCCCGAACCGAAGTTGGTGCTGATGATCGTGCGATCCTCCGAAGCCTGGAACGGCGCGTACTGGAACATGTAGGTGCCGGGCCCCCAGCCGAAGAGCGGGCGCTCCTGCCACATGCGCGCCGCCGAGTTCCAGCGGTTCAGCCGCTCCAGGTTGCTGGCATCGCTGCTGATATTCGAAATCGATTGCACATGCTCCTTCAGATCGTCGCTGCTCTCTTCCCGATTGCGCTCCAGGGCGATGGTGATCTGGTCTCGGTTCACGTAGTACCCGATGCCCGCGACCACGAGCAAGAGGCCCAGGACCCAGGCCGGCACGCGGAAGCGCATCACCGCGAACAGGCCGAGCGCGCCTACTAGGCTGAGCCATGCCGCTCGTGTATAGGAGAACACCAGCCCAGTAACGAGAATGCCAAGGAGCAGGATCGCAATGCCCTTCTCCGTGCGCGAGTAGCCCGGCATGCCCACGGCCGCCAGCATGAAGGGCAGCACGAAAGCGATCACGGCGCCATAGCTCGTATGGTCCTTGAAGAATGGGCTCATGACCCAGTGCGCCGGATCGTGCGCGAAGTGATGCAGCGAATGCTGGTAGAGCGTGTAGAGCACCACCACCACAAGCCCCGCCACGAAAGCCTTGATGAAGCGGTGCATGGCGCCGGAATCACGGAAGAGCAGGGAGGCGAGCAGGAACATGGATCCCACGAACCAGAGGCGCGCGATGAGGTATTTCAAGGATACCATCGGCATGCTGCTGGGGATGATGCAAACGGCCATCCAGACCAGTTGCGCGATCACCACCCAGGTGATGGGGTGGCGCACGAAGCCACCATCGAGCACGCCTCGCTGCAGCGCGATGCGGAGCATGAGCAGG
Source organism: Flavobacteriales bacterium (assembly GCA_016716605.1). Lineage (NCBI taxonomy): Bacteria > Pseudomonadati > Bacteroidota > Flavobacteriia > Flavobacteriales > Flavobacteriales bacterium. Next base: position 1,558,329 of record JADJWA010000001.1, on the reverse strand, counting down.
AAGGCGAGGCCGAGCATGAGCGGCTCTGTGGGCAGCGAAACGCCGATGCCGCCAAGCTCCATCTCCTCGAGGTTCACGGAGAGCGGCGTGGCGAATGCGACGAAGTAGAGCACGCGTTCCGGCATCACCACCATGGCCCAGCCTGCCAGGAGCGCTGCGGGCAGCAGGGCGAGCCAAGGGAAATCACTTGCAGTCAGCAGCGCGTTCAGCACCACGAAGGCCGCACAGGCCCAGGCGATCCAATGCTGCCTGATCGAGGCCACCATGATCAGTTGCGGTGATCCCGCCAGACCAGCAGCACGAAGCAGAGGAAGAGCGCGGCGAGCGTGGTGGTGCTCACGATGAGCCAGCGCACGGGGTACACCTTCTTGTCGCTCACCTCGGGATGCACCACCACGTTGGTGTAGGTGAGCTCCTTGGTCACATCGTTCACCACGCGCTCGTAGTCGGTGAGCGCCCGATCGTAATTCTGGCGGAAGAGGTTGCTCAACTCGGAGAGCTCACGGAACTCGCCGCCCTTCTCCTCCAGGTCGCGCAGCCTGGCCTGCAGGGCCTCGCGCTGCGCTGCACTGCCGCCGGAAATGGCCTTCACCAGGCCCTTGGTGAGCTCCTTCACCTGGGCCTCGTAGCTGAGCAGCCCTTTCTCCTTCCGGAGCGCATTCAGGCGCCGCTCCACCTCATCAAGCTTGCCGCGCTCATGGGACAGCGTGCGCTCTGCGATCACCAGCACCTCCTGGCTCTTCTCGCGCTGCAGCCGTCGCGCTAGCAGGTTCACTTGCCGCAGCATCTCCAGGACCATGTCGCGCGCGACGATGGGGTCCTCGTCCACCACTTCCATCTGCACGCTCTCGAAACGCGTCTTCGAGATCTCCACCCGGTCGTTGAATTCGTTGTGCAGCGCCCAATAGCCGCCGCTCGCCACGGTGTCCACATCATACCTCGCCGGCAGGTGGAAGATTCGGATGAGGCTGTCGCGGATGCTGTTGCTCTCGAGCAGCTGCAGGAGCTGGTCGGTGCGCGTCTCGATGCTGTAGCTGTTGAGGTTCACCGGATAAACCGTGGCCGAGCTCATGTAGCGCGGCGGCATGAAGCCGGGGCCGCTGAGCACGGCGGAGAGCACGGCGGCGACGCTCCCAACAAATGCGAACAGCCGCAGATGCTTGCGGAAGGTGGCCAGATAGGCGGTGAAGTCGATCTCAGCGGCCATGGCTCTCACGCACTTTGTTGACGTTCTCCTGCACCACGATCAGCAGCAGGGCGAGCAGGAAGGCGCTGATCCCGCTCATGGCCACCACCAGCCACCGGACCGGGTACGATTTCTTGTCTGCGGGCTGCGCGCGGTTCACTACGAACTTGTGCGGCAGGTCGCTCTCGAAATCGGCCTGCGCCTGCTCAAGCTTCATGCGCATGATGCTCAAGCGCTTGGTCTCGTTGAAGAGGCGGTCCTGCAGAGTGACATAAGCGCCGCCATACTTGGCCAGCACCTTGAACCGCTCCTCGAACTCCTTCACCGCGCGCTGGTCGCCCTTCACGATGGCGGCGCCGAGGTACTCGTTGTAGCGCTCGGTCTGCGTGTGGTAGTCGTGAACGCCCAGATCGCGGAGCACGCGCATGCTGTCCTGCCAGACAACGATGTCCTGCTCGAGCTGGGCCACCTTGTCGCGTACGATGTTAAGGCCCTTCTCCGCGCGCTCATTGGCCATGTCCTTCCACACGCTGTCCACCTGGTCGGCGATGAAGTTGGCGATGTCCGAGGCCCGTTGCGGGTCCGGATCGTTAACCTCCACGCGCACGCTGCTGAACTTGGTGTGCTCGAACTTGATGTGGTCCTTGTATGCTTCGCGCAGCTCGGTATTGCGATGCTTGCTCTCCGGCTTGATGCGGTACACCTCGAGCAGGTTGAAGCGCGCGGCCACCCGGTCGCGGACGATGTCTGAGTGAAGCATCTGCAGCAACTGCTCGCTGTCCTCCTCATCGCCGAGCGCGAGGATGTCATCGCGGCCCGTGCTCTGCTCGGTGAGCAGCGCCTTCGAAACACTGTTGGTGATGGCGGGGAAGAGGATCACCTCGCTGCGGTAGAGCGGCGTGATCAGGTATGCAGCAGCCACGCCGGCAACAAGGCCGAACAAGGTGATGCCGATGATGAGCTTGCGACGTGCCCACAGGAAGAGCACGAGGTCGAAGGGTGCCGGGTCCGCGGGGCGCGTGAGCGCCGGGTCAGCAGGGGGGCGGCGCTTGGTCAGGGTATCGGGCATGCGGGGCCTAACGGTGAAAGGGTGGCGAAAGTACAGGATGCGGGTTGACGGGATAGGCGGCGTTGGTCTGGTCTTGATCGTGCTGCCCAAAGAAGTGGTGCCAAGTAGTTGATGGCCGGTTGAAAAAACGTGCTTGGATTCATGCAGAACGCTGGCCTAGATTCAACCTCCCAAATCCTACTGCCATGCTTGCTCAACGCTCAACGCCGGCGCATCGCGCTCAAGCTGAATGCAGGGCTTTACTTTTTAATCTTCGGCTTTCATACAAACGCGCAGTTCGTGGACCCCTTCGGTGATGCCGGAACAGGATCATGCTACCTGCGCGAAGAGAAAGGCCAGACACGCCGGGCAGATGGCACCTCGGTAACCGACTGCAAGTACTACTACGAGCGTACGCCGATGGGCATCTACCTGCGCACCAAGAGCAAAGTGAGCTTCGTACTAGCCGCATTGCACAGCGACAGCGTTACGAACGACACGGTCTATAACATTGGCATGGCCCTGGGCAATCGGGAGATATCCCCAACAGCCAGCGCGTCATTGGTTGGCGGTCTCGCCAACTATTACCTCGGTGGATTCACAGCCGAAGGAGTCCCGGCTCACGACTACGTGGACTATAAGGAAATCGCTGACAGCACGGACGTTCGCTTCTATTATGGCAGCACGGGACCGCGCATGGCGATTGTGATGCGGCCAGGAGCCGATCCTTCTGAGGTGAAACTCAGCTTTGCCGGTCAGGACAGCATTGGCATTGATTGGCAAGGGCACCTGAAGCTCTATATCGCCAACAAGTGGGTGGAGCTCAATGAAGCCATTGCCTATCAGGTGGATGACAACGACGAAATCATACCGGTGAATTGGCAGCCCAATTACGTCGTGGAACCCGGTAATGTCACCGTCGGATTCACCTATGAGACCTTTAACCCTGCGTGGCCGCTCATATTCCTGGCAGGATATCCTCCCATGCCGCCTCCCGTCGGCAATAACGTCGGGAACTTAGGCTGGAGCACCTACACCGCATCACCCTATGCCGACGAGATGACCGCGGTTGAGGTGGACGCCGCCGGCAACCCGTACACCTGCGGCTATTTCAGCCATCTGTTCTATCCGCTGAACCAAGGAATCACCGTTTACCCACCCGGGCCGGTATCGTTGGCCGAATCCCGTTGCGGTGTGGTGATGCGATTCAACAAGGACACGAAGATGATCCAGTGGGGTACCTATATCGGTGGTTGGGCGGATGGCGAGACCAGGGCGCACAAGCTCGCCCTATACACCGGAGTGCAACAGAATTTGAAGTACGCCTACGTCACTGGAAGCACGAACAGCGATGATTTCGAGAGCTCTGCGCGCCCTGATTTCGCATTCGAAGACGCTTATGTCGAAGACCATGTCGGTGGCATCAGCAGAATGTGGCTAGCCGCATGCAGGATGGAAAGTGGCGTGCTCGACTGGGCCACCACGCACGGCCAACCCGGTCCTGATAGAACATGGAGCACGCACGGCCTTGCCGTCACGATCAGTCGCCAAGGGCAATTAACAGTAGCGGGGATGATTGATAAGGGGTACAACAATGTCGAGCCCGAATTTCCCCTGGTCACACCGAACGGCGCTTTCAGCCGGGCACTAGGCGATGGTTTCCTCATCAGCTTTAAGCCGGACTTCACCATTGATTGGAGTACCGCATTGCTGGAGTTCTCCGGCAATAGCCGAATTGGCCGGATCAACGACTTGCGCAGCACTACCACCGATGGCGACCAATACGGCGTTTGGGCCGTAGGTGCAAGCGTGTACGGCACCAGCGAGCCGCTTGACCTGGTCCCGCCCCCGAGTGGCGGCTATTTCCAATCCGTTGCCGGGGGGGTCAGCGCGGTCATCATGCAGATTGACTTGAACAATCATCAGATTGTCTATTGCACGCGATGGGGCAGTCCCGGAACGGGCGCGTCCTCTTCTGCCTTGGCTGTGCATGAAACAGACGATTTCGTCTATGTGGCCGGGTTCTCTCAGGCCTTCGACCTCACGGCCACCGAATGCCCCTCCCCAGGCTCCGGAACCCAAGTTTTCTACACGACGACGAACGCCACCACTGGCGACCAAGCCTCGGATGGCTTCGTGCTCCGCTTCAAACGACTCTCCGGCTATCAACTCGATTACGGCAGCTTGCTTGGCGGCGATCGCGACGATATTGTCTTGGATGTGAACAGCGATGGTGCAGGGCGCATCTACCTGACCGGTGAAAGCCGCAGCAGCTACGGGTTGACCATTGCGATTCCAACGGACTACTACACCCAGCCACACCTCACCCTGGTGAACCGGCGCGACGCATTCATCTATGGCATCCAAGACGAAGAATGGCCTGCGATCTTCTGGGCCACGGCTTTCGGAGGCACGCAAAGCGAGCGCGGGTGGGGGATAGCGGCAAGCCCGGATGAGGTGTACCTGTGTGGCGCCACATCCACTGGGTACACCCAGCAATTTCCTTTGATGGAATGGAATACCGACCCGAACGACCCTGAATCGCTGCTCGATTGGTTTTGGGAAGCAAATCCGGCTGGCCTCGCGTATGAACTCGTGCCTTGGATGACATTCTTCCAGGCGATGGACTACGAGACCTTCGGTATCGACGTGTTCATTGAGGGCTTGAATAGCTGGCACGATGGCTACATCGCTTCCTTCAACATGGCTGCGGATGTGGCCGTGCCGGAAGGATTGGTACCAGCTCCACCCTCCTTGATCGCGGCATGGCCGACGGCCGACGGAGAGGGGTACATCGTGCAACTGCCCCAGGACGGACCCTGGCAACTTGAACTGTACGATGCACGCGGCCGACTGGTCGAACGCACCGCAGCGGCGAAACGGATCCACTACCTCCCACTCTCTCAAACGGCGCCGGGGATGTATGTGCTGAGGGCTTCACTAAATGGAAGCGCGCATACCATCAAGCTTGCACGGCCATGAGGGCGCTGATCGCACTAGCGGCAGCATGCCTGCCGCTGCTCGGCCATGCCCAGCACTGGCGGGCGCTCGGTGTTGGACCTTTGTTCTCCGCGATCAACAAAATCATGGCGGACACAGTGGTGGATCGCTTACTGGCTGCTGGCGACTTCAATTTCTACGTCAACGACGACGACACCGTGCGTTGTGCAGGCGTTGGGCAATGGCGCGGCGCTCGTTGGGACAGTATTGCACACAGAATCGTCAATACTGAAAGCAACGGTGCCGTTACCGCATACTGGCCGCTTCGTTTCCAGGGTGCGCTCTATTTATGCGGAGCTGGCTTGGTTGTGGATGACCCTGCGGGAAATCCGCACTTAGGCTTCGCTCGGCTTAACGAGCAAACCATGCGCTGGGAAACCTTCGGTTGTACGGCACCGACGGAAAGCAGCTTCTTGTTCGTTACACCGCGCGAGACTGCCGGGCAGAATTACATTTATGTATCGGGCACGGAATGGCCTCTTTGCGGTGGGCCTATTGCTTCTGTGTACCGCTGGAATGGCACCACTATGACGACCTGGACGCCATGGCTCCAATTGCCTGAACCCACGGGCAATACCGTGAACTATGTCTTCGAGTACCAGGGCAAGGTGTATGTCTGCGGCAGCATGAACAATCCGTTCGGTCCAGGAGGCAGAACCATCCTGCGCTACAATGGCACCAATTGGGAGGATGTCCCGGGCTACCTCGGCGGCCTGGTGGCGGATATCAGCATCTACCGCGACACGCTTTACGTAGCGGGCCAATTCCAAGGCAACAGCGGCAACGGGCTCTGCAAGGGTGTGGGTGCCTTCTACAACGACCAGTGGTACCCGCTTGGCGAGGGTCTTGTTTTCGAGCCAAGTCCGTCAGTCTCATCCGGGCACAGCCTCCGGTGGTTCAACGACGAACTTTACGTAGGGGGCGGCTTCAGCATGGCAGGCGGCATACCTGCAAATGGTTTCGCCAAGTGGAACCGGCGTCAATGGTGCTCCCTACCCGGCTTCGACGCTACATCGTTCGACAGTGGCTATCGCGTGGTACGCAGCATGGCCGTTTGGCGCGACAGCCTCTACGTTTCTGGCTCCTTCAACACGCTGGAAGGCATACCAATGCGCGGCGTGGTCCAATGGATCGGCGGTGATGCCGTAACCGACTGCAGTTCACCTGTGGGCATTCCGGAACCAGAGAGCGTATTGGAGATGCGTCCTTCACCAAATCCAACAAACGGCAGATTCCGCCTAATGAACTTGCCGAACGATGCTGTGCGCATTATCGTGCGTGATGGCCTAGGGCGACTTGTGCTCAATGAGAAAGCAGGTGCGGACGAGTATGACATTAGCTCTCTGGCCCATGGACCATATGAGTTAATCGCATACGACAAACAAGGAATGCTCGTGGCCGCGGCGCATTTATTTAAACTGGGCATCCCGTGATCTGGCATCAGCTTTTCGCACCAGGAATTGTCCTTTGGCCCACATGCGCTAGGTCGCAGCCGAATTGGAAGGAAGTCGGCCGTGGGACGAACACGTCGTCCGAAGTGCAAACGTTATTCGGTGATGCGCATCTGGACAAATTGCTCGCCGGCGGAACCTTCCACTACATCTACAACGAGGAGGATACAGTAGAGGGCACGGGCCAAGCAAGATGGAATGGGATACGATGGGACAGTTTGGCGCAGCGCATCGCCCCCTCAATTGGTCAGACGGCGTGGTTTTTTTTCGATACCAAGGGAGACTGTACTCGTGCGGCACCTATATCATGGAAGCTGCTCCCGATGTCGGCAACGCCTCTTTCGGCCGCCTCAATGAGGTGACCTCACGATGGGAAGTTCTTGAGTGCATCAATCCACCGCTAAGCGGTCTGAACCAACTGGTGATGAACAACCTGGATGCCACTTCCATCTATGCCACCGGCTTCGCCGAGAGCCTATGCGGCTACCCGGAAGCCTGCGTGTACCGTTACGATGGCAGTGCGTTCCATGAATGGGAACCGTGGGCGCTGATTCCGGACGCGCCGGATAACGGCGACTATGTTGCCTACGTCTTCGATTTCCAGGGCTACACTTACATGAACGGCGGATTCCAGAATCCGAATGGGCCGGGCATTCGCTACTTCATGCGTTACAACGGCACAGCCTGGGAAGATGTACCGGGCTGGAACAACGCGTACCACATCCGCGATGTTGAAGTGCAGGACGATGCGCTCTACGTATGCGGCACCTTCAAGCAGAGCAGTGGCGCTCCAGGCAACCTTGTGGCCTGCTTCGACGGGAGCACCTGGAGCGACATGGATGGTGGCCTTGCCTATTCGGATTTTCCGCCTGCGGCCACGGCCTTCCGCATGGAATGGCACAATGGCCTGCTGTACGTAGGGGGGCAGTTCGACAACGCCGGAGGTACGCCTCTCGGTTGCGGGTTGGCCATCTGGGATGGGAACCAATGGAGCGGATTGCCCGGTGCCTTCACCACCCCGCCTCCGCAAGCCAACGATTTCTCGCGCGTATATGACCTCACCTTCTGGCGCGACAGCTTGTATATCTGCGGGCCGTTCAACAGCATCGATGGTGAACCGATCCGCCAAGTGACGCAATACATCGGGGAGCTACCGAACTCAGTATTTGAGAATCGGCCAACTGGCATGAACCTGCTCACGGTGGCGCCGAATCCGGTTGACACCCATGCGCGCATCGAGAACTTACCCGCACAGGCCGACCGTATCATGCTTTTCGACAGCGTCGGGCGCTTGGTCGATGATCAACCAGCAACCCAAGGCAGCCTGCAGTTCGGCGTGTTGCATGCGGGGCATTATCAAGTCGTTGTGCTTGATGTTTCCGGAAATGCGCTAGCGCGTGCATCGCTGATCAAGAGATGAAGGTAAATCGGATACGGTGCATGCAAAGAGCTCCGAAAAGACTCGCTCACGTCCATCTGATTCGCATGGGTGATGGAATCAGCGTTTGTCATTCATCGCACTTCGCAGCTCTCCGAGCCTTATAAGCCCTGTGGCCCATGCCGAAACCAGCACGACCAACGTAAAACATATTGTAGCTGTCGATGAACCGATATCGCTAGCATCTAGGACGTGAATCACGGCGACCAGTAAACCAGCATGCACCAAGGACCTGAGCGCGATCACCGCAGTGCCTTTCAGCTTGTTCATGCGCGCAGCTAGGAATACCTGCACCAAAGCCGTGGCGCCCTGCGCGATCAGTGCCGCCCATGCTGCGCCTTCGGCCTGCATACGGGGGATGAGGATCAGGTTGAGCATGATGTTGAGGAGCGCGCCGCCCGCCGCCATCCAGTTCAGGGCACGCAGGTTCCCGCCCGCCGTGAGCAGGCTTCCGAAGACGTAGGTGGTGCACACCGCCACGAAGCTCCAGAGCAGCATGGGCAGCACGCGCGCCGAGCTCTCCGTGTCCTCATGATAGAGCAGCTCCATCACCTCCAGCGCATGCGCGCTGCCGAAGACTGCCACCGCGATGCTGCCGGCCATCACCAAGCGGAAGGCCATGCCGGCCAGTGGCGCGACGTCCTCCTTCTGTTTCAGCATACGACTGAACATGGGCAGGAGCAAACCGGCCACGAGGTAACCGAGCATGTTCAGCGCCTCGAACCAGCGGAAGCCCTGGTAATAGATGCCGGCCCACACCTGGCCATCGGGCAGCATCCGCTCGAGCATCACCGTGTCGATGCGGTAGTAAAAGGTCATGAGCAGGATCAGCAGCGCAAAGGGGAAGCTGCGCTTGAGCACCACCCAGGTGAAGGCGGGTTTCCATCTCAGGCTCACCGCTCCACTGAGGCGGCGCACCAGCACCAGCGAGACGAGGAGCGTGATCGCATAAGCCGCCGTCTGCGCCCACACGAACCATTCGATGCGGAAGAACGCGCCTTCTCCCCTGCCCCAGAGCAGCGCACCCACGATCACGATCAGCAGCACGCGGTCGAGCACGCTCAGCAGGCTGTCCTGCCGGAAGCGCTGCGCCCCTTGAATGTTGCTGCGCACGAAGAGGATGCTGGCCACCAGCGCTTGGTTGAGCATGAGCCAGCCGAGCATGCCGAGCTGCGCGCCGCGATAACCCAGCACGATGCCCGCTCCCACCGTGAGCACGGCATAGGCGAGCATCAGTCCGCCGCGCGCTGCTGCCACGCCGCCCAAGTACTTGCCCATGAGCGGGGTGTGCTGCGCGATGTGCCGCGTGTTGTAGTTGGTGATGCCCAGATCGAGCACGATGTTGAGCAGGAAGCCGAGGCTCAGCAAGGCTGCGTACATCCCATACAGCTCCGTTCCCACTGCGCGCTGCACCCCGGCATCGATGCCCAGGATGTAGAAGGGCTTCACCAACAGGTTCAGCGCCAGCAGCAGCAGCAGGTTGGTGAGGAAGGCGCGGCGCATCGGCGCGGTGAAGATGCGTAAGCGCAGGCCAAGCCGTCAGGGCAGCCTTCAAGGGAAACTCGAACAGCGCCTCAGCGCAACCGGTAGCTCAGCGTGAGCACGGCGCCCAAGCCGCTGGAACGCCGGTTCGCCGCCTTGCCGATCACGCCATCCTGGAACTGCCCGCGCGCCGAAGGCTCCACCCCGATGCTCCACGCGCTATTGAAGCGGTAGCGCAGGTAGGCACGGGCCGTCCAGCCGAACACGAACTGCCGCACTTCGGCAGCGCCCAGCTCCGCATAGCCGCCATCGCCTTCACCGGGCAAGGAACCGCTTCGCGTGGTGAGCAGGCCGATGGTGGGCCCGCCGCGCACCCCGATGCTCCATCGGCCTTGCACCAGATGCGCGTCGAGCAGCACCGGAACCTCGACGTAGCTGGTGCGATTCAAGCGGGTGCGGGCTTCGCGGATCAAGGAGGTCGTGTAGGAGGTGTCGTAAGCAGAACGGAGCACTTGCACGGTGGTGGGCACGTTCACGCCCGTGTGTACCGTGTTGCCGAGCGAATCGGTGGTGGTTCCGGTGATGATGAGCACCGTGGTATCCACGGCTTGAAAGAACCAATAGCGTGAGAGCAACGCGTCCGTGCGGCTCTCTTCGGGCGTGGCCAAGCGATCGGCGTAGGTGCCGTAATGAAGGCCGATGCCGTAGCCGAAGTTGCGGCCCATGCGCATGGCCTCTGCACCGAAAGACGCTGTGCGCTCCGGGGTGACGGACCAATCCTGCGCGCGCGCCCCCTGGTAACGGCTGGTGGTGCTGAACAGACCGGCCAGCGCGGTGATCTCCCATGGGCTGCGGGGCGAAACCAGCGGTACCATCGACGGCTCAGGTGTTGCGGCTGATGCGCAGTCTGCCGGAGGAGGATCAATTGATGAAGCCGCAGCACTGCTCGGCTCTTTCAGCTCAGGGTCCGCTGCAGATTGCGACTCGCTGTTCACCTCGCTGATCACGTCGGTCGCTAGCTGGTCCTCTGCGGGCTTCGGTTCAACTATTGGCGGCTGGACCACAGCATCAGGGTTGACCGCAGCAGCGCCTTCACCCGCTTCGGTTGCCCCATACTGTGGTACCCCCGAGGCCATCAGGTCGACATCGATGTCAACCACAGGCTCCACGGTATCCTGCACGTCGGCTGCATGTCGCCCATCCGCTTCCAGCGCTTCGAATGGCGGCACGATTTCATGTTCTTCCTTCTTTACCACCGGAGGTACCACCTGCGTCAAATCAGCGATCTGCACAATAGGCTGCGTTCCGGCCACGGCACGGTTCGGAGGCTGTTGCTGCGAGTCCTTTTCCGCCCTTTGATCCGGCGATCCGCTTGCCGCCATCTGACGCCGTTGCGAGTTCGCTTCTGTATCAATGGCTGCTGTTGCTTGCTCTTCAGCCGGGACTGAAGGCAGATTGCGCGCCGCTTCTGGCGCCTGTGTCTCAATCAATCCGCCGCCTTCCTTCACCGGCGCGTGAGAGTCGGCCTGCACGATCACTGCCGTCTTCTCGAAGGCCTTTGGCCACAAGCCCCACACGGCCAGTCCGATCGCAGTAACGCCTGCGAAGTACCAGAACGCCTTGGGTCGACGCCGTTTGCCTGCGGCCATCGCCTCTTGCGCCTGGAGCCATGCGCTCTCCTCGAAAGGGAAGGCGCGCTGCTCCAGCTTCTGCCGGGCGAGCTCGTCGAATTGCTCGTGGTGGTTCATCATGAAACGGTCTTGGCCATGGCAGGCGCCGCGAGGCGGGCAATGGCGTGTTGGAGGACTTGACGTGCGTGGCTCACATGCCACTTGCTGGTGCCTTCGCTGATCCCCAGCATCTGCGCGATCTCATGGTGCGCAAAGCCATCGATGGCGAAGAGGTTGAAGACGCGGCGGCTCATTTCGGGCACACGCTTCAGGAGGTCCGCGAATGCATCAGCGTCCATCTGATTCAGGTAATCGTTCACTTCAGAGAGCGTGCCCTCATCCAAGGGTGCATCCAGCGATTCCATGTCGCGGCGCTGCTTCTCCTGGCGGTGGTTATCGATCACGGTGTTGATCATGATGCGGCGGGTCCAGAGCTCGAAGGGGACTTCAGGGCGGCGTTTGTCGAGGTTGCTGAGGATCTTGAGGAAGCCCTGGTTCAAGCGGTCGAGGGCGTCGTCGCGGTTGCGCTCGTAGCGGCTGCAGATGGCCATCATTGGTCCGTACAGCGTCCGGTACAGCGCGTACTGCGCCTTGGGCTCCTGCTTGATGCAGCGTGCTATGAGCGCGGCGTCGACCATCCTTTTGTTGCGCCAAAGGGCGTCCGCCAATCGGCGGACGCCCTTCAGCATTCACGAGGCGCTTCAGTGCTTCACGAAGCGGATGTTCATGGCGTTGGCATCGGTGCCGATGCGGAGCACGTACAGTCCGGGCGCGAGTTGCGCTGCGGACAGGTCGATGCGGTTGGCGCCGCGGGCATAGGCCAGGTTGTCCTGCAGGAGTACACGGCCGTTGAGGTCGATGATGCTCAGTGGAACGTTGCCGCTAACGGTGCTGCGGAAGCTGATGCTCAGCGCATCGATCACGGGATTCGGCCAGAGGCGCGGCTCGTTGAAGGAGCGCTCTTCCACCGCCGTGGGCAGCTGGTTGAGCACATTGATCGTGAACCCGTTGCGCACCTCGCCATCCTGCGGTGCCAGGCCCCAATAGAGTCCGTCGCCGTCGATGCTGATGCTATCGCAGTAGGTGCTGGTGCAGCCCGCAGCGTCGCTCATGGTGAGGCAGAGGTTGTATGGCCCATCGTTGCCATAGACGTGCGTCGGGTACGGGTCGAAGCTGCTGGTGCCGTCACCGAAATCCCACTCGAACAGGAATGGGCTCAAGCCGGAGCTGAGATTCCACACCCACAATTCGTAGGGGATCGGCGTGGCGCCGCCGTTCGGGTTCAAGCTGTCAACCTCGTAGGCTTGGAAGACCCAGAAGCCGGCCTGGCAGCCCGTGGTGCTGGTGTCTGCTACGCAGATGCAGTTGGCATCCCAGTAACCGTTCAGTCCGGTAGCTGGATTCTGACAAGGAGCGCCTGGCACGTTTGGACCATTGAGTATGCCAAGGCAATCGGTGGCCACGCCCATTGTATCACACACGCAGTTGTTGCTCCACGTTCCAGTGAAGACCATTCCGCCGCCCATCACCGTGCAAGGAGTGCCGGGCATGGCCGGGCCGCCAACAACGCCTTCGCAATCGGTCAGCGTGTTGGCGATGCAGGCACAATTGGCGCTCCATATTCCCGTAACGCCAGCGGGCGTGGTGCAGGGTGTGCCAGCAACGGCTGGGCCATTAAGCACGCCATTGCAATCGTAGTAGAAGGTGCCCGTGTAAATGCTACCGAGGGAATCGACCATGACCGTGTCGCACAACGTGCTGGTGCAACCGCTGGCATCAGCGATCGTAAGGCAGATGCCATAGACGCCCTCCATGCTGAAGATGAAATTCGGGTCGGCCGAGTTCGACGCACTGCCGTCCGGCATCCACCATTGGTAGGTGAATGGCGCGTTTCCGCTACTGCAATTGGCGATGCTCATGCTCCATGGTGTTCCTCCTGTGCCATTCGGGTTCGCGCCGGTCTGGCTCACCGTAAAGCAGGCATTGCAGGAAGAGGTGTTCGCCACGCAAACACAATCAGTGCTCCAAGTGCCGGGCACCCCGAGGAAAGTGGTGCAGGCCGTACCGGGTAATGCCGTGCCGCCGGGAACTCCCAAGCAGTCATCCGTCTGGCCCCCGCAATTGAAATTGAGCACCACGGTAGCCGTGTCGAGCACGCCATTGAAGGAGGCGGTGTCGGTGGCCGTGAGCGCCATGCCACCGCACATGGTGGTCACCACAACACCGGCCGCTGGGCTGTTGAAATGGAGGATGGTATCATAGAAGCATGCATTCGGAGCCACCTCCAGTGTGTAGTTGTAGGATGGTACGCTGCCGGGTGTTGAAGCGATGTTCACCTGCTGCAAGGTGGTGCAGCCGGTGATGGTGCCTTCCACTATCAAGGTGTAGAGGGGTTGGGCATGGGCCACCAGGACAGAGGCCGAGGTGCCAAGTAAGAAGGTCAGCGTGCGGAGTGCGGTTCTCATGTTCACGGGTCAATTGGGTTTCGTTCCCATACACGGAATAGGACAGCTCATGGTTGGGCAGACTCGAAAAATACTCTGCCTTCTGTCAAGAAAGCGCGAAGGCCCCGCCAGCAGTGCTGGCGGGGCCTTCGGAACGGATGCTTGCTGCCTAGTCCGCCTTCACGAAGCGCAGGCTGATGGCCTTTCCGGTCCGGTCCGCTGCGCGCAAGGTGTACACACCGGCTGGAAGGGCTCGGGCATCGAGGCTGTGCTGGTTGCGGCCGGTGGCCATGGCGCGGCTCTCACGGAGAACCAGTCGCCCGCTCACGTCGTGGATGCTGATGTCGATCAGGCCATCGGCAAGGGAGACCGCCGCGAGGTTGAGTTCGCCGGAGGACGGGTTGGGCCAGATCGCCGCTTGGCTCAGCATGGCGGCATCGCTCACACCCATGACCAGCGGATTCTGCACATTGATCGTGAAGCCATCCTGGCGCGCGGCGCTTCCATCGGCGCCATTCTCCAGTGCCATACCTACGAGGATGCCGTCACCGTCCATGGAGATGCTGTCGCAGAACATGTCCGTGCAGCCCGCACCATCGGAGATCGTGAGGCAGAGGTTGTAGGGGCCGTTGCCGCTGTAGGTATGCGTGGGGTACGCGAGGTTGCTGGTACTGCCATCGCCGAAGTCCCAGTTGTAGGTCATGGCGCCGTTGCCGGTGCTCAGGTTCCATACCCAGACTTCATAGGGTATCGGACTGCCGCCGCCATTCGGATTGTTCAAGCTATCGAACTCCATGGCCTGCATGGCCCAGAAGGAGGCGCTGCATCCGCCACCGGTGGTGGTGCTATCCACGCATGCGCAGTTCGCATCCCAAAGGCCGATGAAGTTGGTGCCGAGTACCCAGCAAGGGGTGCCGGGAAGGTTCGGCCCATTCAATTGCCCGAGGCAATCGTAGGCACCGCCCATGGTGTCGGTGTCGCAAATGCAGTTGGCGGTCCAAAGGCCTGTGGCGCCGTTCGGCGTGTTGCAGGGTGTACCGGGTTGCGCAGGGCCGTTCGGCACGCCTTCGCAATCGAGGTTACTGTTGTTGGCCACGCAGATACAGTCCGCGCTCCAGGTTCCGGGCACGCCGAGGAAGGTGGTGCATGCCGTTCCGGGCATCGCGTTGCCTCCGGGCACGCCAAGGCAGTCGGTCATTGTATTGCCGCAGTTGAAGGTCACAGAGACCGCCGTGCTGTCGCCTAAAGCTGGCACCTGGTACTGCACGACCTGGGACTGGATGGCGCCCAGGCAAGGCACGCTCACCGTAAAGCCGCCGCCTTGCGAGGCCAACTCAAGCGTAACGGTGAATGTGCATGAGGGCGGCAGGACCGGCACATCGATATCGACGGCTGGCTGCACGCCGGGCAGGCTCACAATGCTCACGGATGAGTTGGCGGTACAGCCGACAACCGTTCCCGCGATGGTCACGGAGTATGGTTGCTGGGCCAAGGCAGTCAGGCCGAGCAGGGCCGCAATCGTCAATGAACTGGAGCGGAGAAGTGTCTTCATGTCTAGCGAGTTGGTTGCGTTCGCCCACATACACGGGCGAAGGTCCTGTGAGGTTGGGCGAAGGTCTAGAAAAAGAGCCGACCTCAACCCAAGGCCTTGGCCACCAAAGCGTCATCCGCCTCATTGGGCAGGGTCACCTTCAGCAGGGGCGTGCGCTTCATCTCCTGCTCGATGCTCCAGACCGCGTTGGGGTTGCGGGCCCATGCGCGTCGGGCGATTCCGTTATTCACGTCCCAATGCAGCATGCTCCGCAGGCGACGGTCGCTGTCGGCGCTGCCGTCGAGCACCATGCCGAAGCCGCCGTTGATGACCTCACCCCATCCCACACCGCCACCGTTGTGCAAGCTGATCCACGTGGCGCCGCGGAAGGCATCGCCTACGAAGTTCTGCACGGCCATATCGGCGGTGAAGCGGGAGCCGTCGCGGATGTTGCTCGTCTCGCGGTACGGGCTGTCGGTGCCGCTCACGTCATGATGGTCGCGGCCCAGCACGATAGGCGCACTGATCTCGCCCCTCCGGATTGCCTCGTTGAAGGCCCGCGCGATGCGGATGCGGCCTTCGCTGTCGGCATAGAGGATGCGCGCCTGGCTGCCTACCACGAGCTTGTTCTCTTGCGCGCTGCGGATCCAGTGCAGGTTGTCTGCGATCTGCTGCGCGATCTCGGGCGGGGCCTCCTTCCCCATGGCTTCAAGCACATCACCGGCGATGCGGTCGCTGGTAGCCAGGTCCTTCGGATCGCCGCTGGTGCACACCCAGCGGAAGGGTCCGAAGCCATGATCGAAACACATCGGACCCATGATGTCCTCCACGTAGCTCGGATACCTGAACTCTTCGCCATTCAATCCGCCGATGTTTGCGCCTGCGCGCTTGCTCTCCAGCAGGAAGGCATTCCCATAGTCGAAGAAGTACATGCCGTTCTCCGCAAGCGTATTCACGGCGTTCACATGGCGCCGAAGCGTTTCTTTGACGCGCTGCTTGAAGGCTTCAGGATCCTGCACCATGAGTGCATTGCTGTCCTCGTAGCTGAGTCCAACGGGGTAGTAACCGCCCGCCCACGGATTGTGCAAGCTGGTCTGGTCGCTGCCGAGATCAACCTTGATCTTGCGCGCGGCGAGGCGCTCCCAGAGGTCCACCACATTGCCAAGGAAGGCGATGCTGTGTGCCTCACCCTTCTTCTGCCATGCGATGGCGGCATCGATGCACGCGTCCACATCGCTGATCACCTCATCCACCCACCCCTGGCTGTGACGCTTGTGCGCAGCGGTCGCGTTCACTTCGGCGCAAATGGTGACCACGCCCGCGATGTTGCCTGCCTTCGGCTGTGCACCGCTCATGCCACCAAGTCCGGATGTCACGAAGAGCTTGCCCTTCGATCCGGCGTCCTTCAACATGCGGCAAGCATTGAGCACCGTGATCGTGGTGCCATGCACGATCCCTTGCGGACCGATGTACATGTAACTGCCCGCCGTCATCTGCCCGTATTGCGAAACGCCCAGCGCGTTCATGCGCTCCCAATCATCGGGCTTGCTGTAGTTCGGGATCACCATGCCGTTGGTCACCACCACACGAGGAGCATCGGCGTGGCTGGGGAAGAGGCCGAGCGGATGGCCGCTGTACATCACCAACGTCTGCTCCTCGGTCATCTCGCTCAGGTACTTCATCACCAGCCGGTACTGCGCCCAGTTCTGGAACACCGCGCCATTGCCACCATACGTGATTAGCTCTTGCGGGTGCTGCGCCACGGCGGGGTCCAGGTTGTTCTGGATCATCAGCATGATCGCTGCCGCTTGTTTGCACTGCGCTGGATAGTCCGTGATCGGCCGCGCGAGCATCGGATACTCCGGACGCAGCCGGTACATGTAGATGCGGCCGAACTCTTTCAACTCCTGCGCGAACTCCGGCGCCAACGTGGCGTGGTGCTTTTTCGGGAAGTAGCGTAGAACATTGCGCAGTGCGAGCTTCTTCTCTTCGGCACCGAGGATGTCCTTGCGCTTGGGTGCGTGGCTCACGCTAGGGTCGAGCGCACGGGCAGGTGGGAGGACATCGGGGATGCCCTCGCGGATGCTTTGTTGGAAGAGGACGAGGTCGGAGGTAGGGGCGACGGACATGTGTTTCATCCCGTGCTAGCGGGACCGCGAAGATCGCGCGAAGGCGGGACTAACGCACGATCACGAAACGTTGCGGGGGCTGCCCATCAATGGCCAGCATATACAGCCCCGGGCCCAAGGCTTTCAGGTCGATCAGCTCCGTTGGGCTCATTACCAATCCCTGGTGGACCATACGTCCGTGCGCATCGATGAGCCTGAAGGAGACACCCACTGGAGCGCCCGCGATCATCACATGGTCATCGGCCGGGTTCGGAGAGCAGGTAATGGACTGCGGTCCCTGAAGCTCACTGGCCGAGAGCGGCCCGTAAAAGTCATCGTTAGCCGATAACCAGCCGATGGTGTCGCCTCCAAGGCTGGCCCCCATGAAGATCAACTCGCACCACGATTCGAAGTTGGAGTTCTCAGTCCCTTCGATCATGCCGATGCCTTCCTTGAAGGTGCCGTGAACAGCCGCTCCTTCCAGCGGGAACAGCAGCGGGAAGCCTGCAACGGGTCCGTTGCTCAGCATGCTGATCGGCACCCCGCCATGCTGCCGCTGAAATGCGCCAATGACATGTCGACCGTCCGAGTCCGTCGAATGGACCGCGAGCGCTCTATTGAGCCACACCTGCGGTTCTAGGAAATGGCCGCAACCTCCGGAGGTGATCTGGTTTGGCCAGGTGGTGACAGGATGGAAGCGCTCCCGCACGATGGAATCGTTCATGGTGAAGGATCCGCTGAGCAGCCCCGTGACCCAGAAGCCCGGACTTGGTGGTGGGCCGCTCTGGTAGAAGCTCCCGGCGATGTAGTGGGCCACATATCCCTCCGCCAGTTCGTCCCGCCATAGGATCTCCATCTTCTGGGAACCACTGTAGAAGGTGAAAGGGAACATGCCGCCCGTCCAGTACGAGCCTGCACTGTGGTACTGGAGGGCGTCGCCGGCGTGGTAGTCGAAATAGCTCATGGGCGAGGGGAGCAGTTCGCCGACATCGGGCCCATGGATGCCGATGGCATCGAACGCCGTTCCGTTGGCTGCATCCGCGAAACGCAGGAGTCCATGGTCCTTCGATACGATGAGGGAATCGCCGGTGGACAGCAGGATGACCGCCGTGCTGTCCGACACTCCGAACACCGAGGACTCTTGCCTGGCGATGAGCGTCGCGGTGACCGACCCATCCGGCCTGAAGGGCCAGGCCGAACCGACCGCAGCATTCGGCAGGATGAGCATCGTATCAGGATCCACGAAGAGCCATGCCCCGCTCGAGACCATTACCCTACGCTGCAGGAATTGCGGCTGGTCCACCCAAACGTAGCAGCCATCGCAGAGTCCCCCGAGCTCAACACCGCATGTGTCGCATGGAATGCCGATCAGGTTCAGGTCGAACCGGAAGCTGTCCGGCCCAAACGTGTCGATGTACAGCACACGGATCTGGTTGCTGATCGTGTCCGTGCCGTCGTTGGAGTAGTTGTACTTGTAGGCCGGGTTGATCAGTGCCCAGTTCTGGGCATTCACAATGCCCTCGAGCGAGAAGGTGATAAGCAGGGCAAACGTTCTCATCGTACGATCATGAAGCGCTGTGGAAGCATGCCTTCGATCCGGAGGACATACATGCCCACCTTGAGGTCACGGACATTTATGGTCTCGTTGGAGGAGCTGATGCGTTGCTCGATCATCAAGCGCCCATCGCTGGCCACAACCCTTACGGTTGTTCCTATGGCCGCATTCGTGATGGAGATCAAGTCACTGGCCGGGTTGGGTGATGGTCTGATCGCACCAGTGACGCGTCCCGGTTCGGACACGGCAAGGATCTGGTCATCGGTGAGCACCACACCGGTGGTGTCGCCGCCCACAACGGTCGCATCGAGTACATAAGACATGCTCGTCTCGAAGAAGTTCCAACGGTAATAGACCAGGCCGCTGCCCTCGCGGTAGAGCGCACCACATGGCTGGCTCTCTAAACAGACATCGACTTGTGGGAAGAATTCGATCAGGCCTTCGGACACCTCCGAGAACTGCCATATGAAATGAGATGGTCCAGGAAGAGTATCGCAAGTGATGGTGTAGCGCCCGTTCTCGTCGATTCCGTGTTTCGCGATGCACCCATGTTCCGACCAGTTGTTTCCTGACCAGGTAACAGGCCAAACGAGCTGACCCGGATAGGATCGGATCAGGTCGAAGAACGGGAACTCACCGCTGCCCGCGATCCAATTCGTAGGTTCGTTCGCATAGGTGTACCAGTGCGATACGTTCCCGGAGAAGGGCGCGTGCCAGTGGTGCGTGTAGGAGGTAAACCAGCCGTCCCAGGCGATCGCGGTGTTCAGCACGTTCGACCCGTTGATCTCGATCTTGAACAACGACTCGTATCCGTTACATGGCCAACAGTTGCCGTAGCCGCGTATGTACTGCACCACATCGCCGGCTTGATAGGGGAAGAACGCGCTGAGCGAAGGCACCAAGCTGCCGACATCGGGCCCGTGCACGCCGATGAGCGAATGGCCGCTCCAACTGAGAATGCCGTATTCCTCGCTGAACACAAGTACATCACCGTTCGACAGTCCCACCGTCTTGCGCGGTATGTCGACGCCGAACTGATCGACCGTCACGATGGAAGTGATCGTCGCTTGAACGTTGGCAAGCGTGTCCAAGAGCCATGAGGTGCCGATATCCGCTTGCGGAAGGATCACGAACGACCCAGGTCCATGGAAATGCCAGACGTTCGATCCAATGTTCACGGTTCGTTGGAGGAATTGCGGATCGTTCGTCCAGAGATACAGGTCCGGACCTGCGCAGGTGTCGCACAGCTTCGCTACACCGTTCAACTCATACCGAAAACTATCTACACCAAGCGTATCGATGTGCGTAACGAAGATCTGGTTGCTGATGGTGTCGGTGCCGTCGTTGCTGTAGTTGTACCGGTAGGCGGGGTTGATGAGCGCCCAGTTCTGCGCATGGCCGCAGGTGGCGATCAACACAAGCAGGAGCGTGATCAGGTTCCTCATCGCACGATCATGAAACGTTGAGGGGCGAAGCCATCGATCTGCAACAAGTAAGCTCCAGGTTGGAGAGAATGGACATCGATCGTCTCGTTGGTCGCCGCTACGCGACGGGTGAGTATAACTCGGCCATTGAGGTCCGTGATGCGAATGAAGGGACCGGGTTCGGTGCTCGTGAGTTGGATCCGGTCATTGGCGGGGTTCGGGGTTATGTTAGATGGGTGGTTGGCAATCTCGTCGACCGACAACGTGATGAGGTAGTCGTCGGAGTGGACAGTACCAATAGTGTCACCAGAGACCACGGACCCAACGAGCACATACTCTTCGAAGGACTCGAAATAGTTGCCGAACAACCAGTTCAATCCCATGCCTTCAGTGTACAAGACCCCGCATGATTGATCAGGCGCTCCATTGCAATAATTCTGAACGCTTGCCGCAACTGGTTGATCGGGCTGTGGCGGGTCCGGAAATGGGTGCATGAACTGTCCTGGCGGCTCCCCCTCGAACAACGGTTCTCGCACATCCAAGCAACGTATCGTGCGATGGCCCATATCATCGATCCCGTGGTAAGCGATGCAAACGAGCGAATCGCTCCACCATTCCAGATCGTTCCTGTGTCCGATCAATTGGCCGGGATAGGAAGTCAGCAGATCGGCCCATGGCAACTCAGGCCGACCCGCGGTCCAGGTAGTGCCGAAGATGTTAAGATGGCCAGAGGTAACATAGATCGGCCCATTCCAGTAGCTCGTCCAGTTCCACCGATGGTCGATCATCGTTCCATCGAAGAGAACTGATGCGTTGGTCGGGTTGTCGTCGTCCACCGTGAATTTGTACAGCCGACCGTGACCGAAGTTGCTTGAAATGCCATCCGTACCTCCGGCATCGATCGAATACTCGACCACGTCCCCGGATTGATAAGGGAACATCTCTTCAAGCGATGGGATCAACCTCCCGACATCAGGCCCGTGCTCGCCAATTAGTTCATAGCCGTTCCAACTCAGCACACCGAAGGGTTCACTGATCACAATGCTGTCGCCATCGGATAGGCTGATGATCTTGCGCTGCACATCGCTGTCGAAGACCTGTATCGGATCGACCATGCTCACCGTGGCCTCGATGTTCGCCAGCGTATCGAAGATCCAACTATCGCCGAGGTTCGCTTGGGGCAGCAGTACGAATGAGCCTGGATCGTGGAAGTGCCAAGCCGTTGGTCCAACGTTCAACTTTCGTTGCATGAACTGGGGCTGGTCGAGGAGAATGAAAAGACCCGGCGACGTGCAGGTGTCGCAGACCTTGGCGACCAGGTTCAAC